>CAIZPE010000241.1 GCA_903934795.1 uncultured bacterium
GCTCCGAACGCGGATGGAAGACATCGAGGTTGTAGCCGCCCACGCGGCGCATCACGGTGGGCCACTGGCGCTCGATCTCGTCGCGTTCCCGGGCACCCAGCTCGAAGAGCGAGGAGACCAGCGACGCGGTGCGCGCCGAGCGCATCGGCCGCGCGGCATCGGCGCCGAAGGGCCCGAAGTACTCCTGCGTGCCGTCGGCCAGCACCGCATCGATCCCCAGCACGTTGTGGACCATGTTGCCGTAGGCGATCGAGCGCGAGCCGCAGGAATTGTTGCCGGCCATGCCGCCCAGCGTGGCCTGGGCCGAGGTGGAGACATCGACCGGAAACCACAGCCCGTGCGGCTTGAGGAAGGCGTTGAGCTGGTCGAGCACCACCCCGGGCTGGACCTCGACCGTGGCGGCCGCCTTGTCGAAGGCGATGATCTGGTTCAGTCGCGGGCTGGTGTCGATGACCAGGGCCTCGCCCACGGTCTGGCCGCACTGGCTGGTGCCGGCACCGCGGGGCAGGATGGCGGTGCCGGTCTCGCGGGCAAGGTCGATCGCGGCGAGCGCATCGGCCTCGTCGGCCGGTACCACCACGCCCACCGGCTGCACCTGGTAGATGGAAGCGTCGGTCGCGTAGCGTCCGCGCGAGGCGGCATCGAACAGCACCTGGCCGCGCAGCACCCGGCGCAGGCGCTGGGCAAGGCGGCTGCGCTCGAGCGCGGGTGCCGCCACCGGTCGCACCGCCGGCACCGCACTCACGAAATCCGCTCGGGCTGTTTGCCGGGCTGCGCGTGCGCATCCGCGCGCGCCTGTGCCTGTGCACGCACCTGTGCCTGCGCGACCGCCTGCCCGCCCGTCTTCGCCGGCGGCGTCACCGACGCGGACGCGTCACCCGGCTCGAGGGACTCGAGCACCGCGTCGAGCTTGTTGCTAAGGTGCTGCTCGAGCAGGCGGCGCAACTCGGCCGCATCGCGGTTGCTCAGTGCCTCGAGCATGCGCTGATGCTCGGCCACCGCCGCGTCCCAGCGCGCCCGGTTGAAGTTCGATCGGAAGCGCAGGTGCTGGATGCGCAGGTTCACGCTGTGATAGGTCTGGGTGAGCATGGGGTTGCGCGCGCAGCGGTTGATGGCCTCATGGATGGCCCGGTTGACCCGGTAGTAGCCGGGCAGGTCGTCACGCGCATGGGCAGCGAGCATCTCGAAGTGCAGCGCCCGGATCTCGCGCAGCTGCGCGTCGTCGCGGCGCAGCGCGGCGAGCTCGCCCGAAAGCCCCTCGAGCGCCGCCATCAGCTCGAAGAGGTGGCGGACATCGTCGGCCGAGGGCGCGGCCACCGAGGCGCCGCGGTTGGGATGGAGATCGACCAGGCGCTGCGCCGCCAGCACCTTCAGGGCTTCGCGCAGCGGGGTGCGCGACACCCCGAGGGACTGGCAGAGCACCCGCTCGTTGAGGCGGGACCCAGCCGGCAGGCGCCCCTCGGTGATCCAGTCACGAAGCCGCTCGGCGACCTCCTCGTGCAGCGGACGGCGGCCGATCGGATCGATCGGCGCGGCAGGCCCGGCAGCGGCTGCAGGCGGAGGAGCAGCTTCGTGAGCAGACTGTGATTGCATGCAAAACAGGGCTTACAGGGGTTCGCCGCTGGAAAACAACGGCATTGGCTTGCGGGTCTAGGGAATTGGCTTGCGAATCCAGACTTGATTCGTCGCATTTTTGCATACAAAATTCAAGCTCTCAAGCCGTTCCCGGCTCAAGCTGTCACCCCGATACGCCTGTCCGATCACGGCCGGGCACCACTCTCGCGCGGAGCGATGCCATGAAACTCTCCCGGGGCCTGGCCCTGAACGCCCATCCCAGCGGGCGTCACTTCCTGCAGATTCCCGGCCCCACCAATGTGCCGGACCGGATCCTTCGCGCGATGGACTACCCCACCATCGACCACCGCGGGCCGGAGTTCCAGCGCCTGGGCCAGTCGGTGCTCGCCGGCATCCGGGAGATCTTCCAGACCCGCGGCCCGGTGATCATCTATCCGTCCTCGGGCACCGGTGCCTGGGAGGCGGCACTGGTGAACACCCTGTCGCCCGGCGACACCGTGCTCATGGCCGAGACCGGGCAGTTCGCCACCCTCTGGAAGCGGCTGGCCGGTCGGCTCGGCCTGACCGTCAACTTCATCGAGGGTGACTGGCGCCGCGGCGCCGATGACGAGGCGATCGCCCGCGAGCTCGCCGCCGACACCGGTCATCGGATCAAGGCGGTGTGCGTGGTTCACAACGAAACCTCCACCGGGGTCACCACCCGCATTCCACGGGTACGCGCGGCGATCGACCGTACCGGCCATCCGGCGCTGCTGATGGTCGATACCATTTCCTCGCTGGGCTCGGTGGATTACCGGCACGACGAGTGGGGCGTGGATGTCACCGTGGCCGGCTCGCAGAAGGGCCTCATGCTGCCGCCTGGCCTGTCCTTCAACGCCGTGAGCGAGCGGGCGCTGAAGGCGAGCGAGCAGGCGCGCCTGCCCCGCTCCTACTGGGACTGGCAGGACATGCTCGGCCCCAATGCCAACGGCTTCTTCCCCTATACCCCGGCCACCAACCTGCTCTACGGCCTTCACGAGGCGATCGCGATGCTGCTCGAGGAGGGCCTGCCTGCGGTGTTCGCGCGCCACGAACGCCATGCCCGCGCCACCCGTGCGGCGGTGCGCGGCTGGGGTCTGGAGATCCTGTGCGCCAACCCCGAGGAGTACAGCCCGGCGCTTACCGCGGTGCGTGTGCCCGAGGGTCAGGATGCCGACGCGCTGCGGCGGGTGGCCCTGCAGCGATTCAACCTCTCGCTCGGCCAGGGCCTGGGCAAGGTCGCCGGCAAGGTGTTCCGCATCGGGCATCTCGGCGACTTCAACGACCTCACGCTGCTCGGCACGCTGGCCGGGGTGGAGATGTCGCTCGGCCTGGCCGGCATCCGCTCAACGCCGGGCGGCGTGCAGGCCGCCATGCAGGAACTCGCCGCCGGCTGAGCCGCCGCACGACAAGACCCGGGCGCCGCTGGGACGCCTGCCACAACGGAGACACGCCATGACCATCCTCACCGACCGCCGCCGCGGCCTGATCGCCCTCCTCGGCGCGGGCAGCCTTGCCACCCTTCCCCGAGCTGGCCGCGCGCAGGCCTGGCCCAGCCGCCCCATCCGCCTGATCGTGGGCTTTGCCCCCGGCGGAGGCACCGACATCGTCGCGCGCACCATGGCGCCGCGGCTGGGTGAGCTGCTCGGCACCCAGGTGGTGGTGGAGAACCGCGCGGGCGCCTCCGGCATGATCGGTGCCGACCTGGTGGCCAAGTCCGCCCCTGACGGCTACACCCTGCTGATGGGCCACGCCAACTCGAATGTGATCGCGCCCAATGTCATGAGTCGGGTGCCCTACGACCCCGCCACCGACTTCAGCCCCATCCACTACATCGGTCACGTGCCCAATGTGCTCGCCATCCATCCCTCGGTGGGGGCACGCAATGTCGAGGAACTGGTCACGCTGGCGCGCAGCAAGCCCGGGGTGCTCACCTATGCCTCCTCGGGCGTGGGCAGCTCGCAGCATCTGGCCGGCGCGCTCTTCACCCGCCTCACCGGCACCCAGATCACGCACATCCCCTACAAGGGCAGCGGTCAGGCCGTGGGCGATCTGCTGGCCGGCCAGGTCAGCATGAACTTCGACACCCTGCCGCCGGTGCTGCCGCACATCCAGGGCGGGCGGCTGCGGGCGCTGGCCATCTCCACCGCGACACGGCTGGCGCAACTGCCCGAGGTGCCCACCTTCCAGGAGGCTGGCATCCGCGGCTTCGATGTCACCAACTGGTACTCGGTGATGGGGCCCAGGGGCCTGCCGCGCGATCTGGTGCTGCGCATCGCCGATGCCACCCGGCGCTCACTGGAAGACCCCGCGGTGCGCGGCAAGCTCGAGCCGCAAGGGCTGATCTACACCGGGCCGCGCAACCCCGAGGAGTTCGCCACCTTCATCCGGGCCGAGCTGGCGAAATACGCCACCATGGTCAAGGACCTCGGCGTACGCGCCGAGTAGGAGTTTTTCCATGTCCGAGATCCTGATCGAGCGCGAAGGCTGGATCGCCACCGTGGTGATCAATCGTCCGGCCAAGCTCAATGCCCTCACCCGTGCGATGTGGCGCGACCTCGGCGAGGTCTTCCGCACGCTGTCGGCCGACGACTCGCTGCGCTGCCTGATCCTGCGGGGCGCGGGCGAGAAGAGCTTCTCGCCCGGCAACGACATCGCCGAGTTCGCCACCGAGCGCGCCAATCGCGAACAGGCGATCGCCTATGGCCGCGACATGCATCAGACCGCCGCCGCGCTCGAGGCCTGCCGTCATCCGATCGTGGCGCAGATCCACGGCATCTGCGTCGGCGGCGGGCTGGAACTCGCGGCGCTGTGCGATATCCGGATCTGCGGTGAAGGCAGCCGCTTTGGTGCGCCGATCAAGAACCTCGGCCTGGTGATGGCCCATCCCGAGATGGCGCCGCTGGTACGCCTGGTGGGCGCCGACGTGGCGCTCGAGATCCTGCTGGAAGGCCGCATCTTCGACGCCCGCGAGGCCCGCGAAAAACGCCTGGTCACGCGGGTGGTGCCTGACGACCAGGTGGCTGGCGAGGCCCGGGCCAGCGCCGAACGCATCGCCGCGGGCGCACCGCTGGTGGCGCGCTGGCACAAGCGCTTCGCGCGGCGCCTGCGTGAACCCGCGCCGCTGACGCAGGGCGAGTATCTCGAGGGCTTCGACTGCTTCGACACCGAGGACTTCCGGCGCGGGTACCATGCGTTCCTCGCCAAGCAGCCGCCCGAGTTCATCGGCCGCTGATTCGCCGCCTGCCCGGCAGGCGCTCCTCGGGCTGCGCCGGCCCGTCCCTCGTCCGCCACGCCTGCCCCATCCATGACGCCCCCCACGCTTTCCGCCCGCACTGCCCGCATCCAGCCTTTCCAGACCATGGAACTGATGAAGCGGGCCGTCGCGCTGCAGCAGGCCGGGCGTCCGGTGATCCACATGAGCATCGGCGAGCCCGACTTCAAGGCGCCCGCCCCGGTGATCGACGCGCTCGAGCGCGCGGCCCGCGCCGGCCACACCGAGTACACCGCCGCCACCGGCATCGAGCCGCTGCGCCGGGCGATCGCCGCCGACTACGGCATGCGCCACGATCTCGACATCGACCCGGCCCGCATCGTGGTCACCGCCGGCGCCAGCGCGGCACTCTCGCTGGCCTGCTGCGCGCTGGTCGACCCCGGCGCACAGGTGCTGCTCACCGATCCGAGCTATCCCTGCAACCGGCATTTCGTGAGCGCCTTCGACGGCGAGCCGGTGGGCGTGCCGGTGGGCCCCGACACCCGCTTCCAGATGACGCCGGAGCTGCTCGCGCGGCACTGGGGGCCGCGCACCCGCGGCACCCTGCTGGCCACGCCGGCCAATCCCACCGGCACGGCGATTCCGCCCGCGGACCTCGCCGCGATCGTGGCGCTGGTGCGCGAGCGCGGCGGCTTCTCGCTGATCGACGAGATCTATCTCGGCCTGAGCCACGACGGGCCGGCGCGCAGCGCCCTGGCCCTGGGCGACGACCTGATCGTGACCAACAGCTTCTCGAAGTACTTCCACATGACCGGCTGGCGACTGGGCTGGCTGGTGGTGCCGCCCTCGCTGGTGGGCGCCTTCGAGAAACTCTCGCAGAACCTCTACATCTGCGCCTCCACCCTGGCCCAGCACGCTGCGCTGGCCTGCTTCACGCCCGAGGCGGGCGAGATCTTCGAGGCGCGTCGCGCCGAATTCCGGCGGCGCCGCGATTTCATCGTGCCGGCGCTGCGGCAGGCCGGACTGTCGGTGCCGGTGACCCCGGACGGCGCGTTCTATGTCTATGCCGACTGCAGCGCCCACAGCCCCGACAGCAGCGCGTTCGCCGACCGTCTGCTGGAGGAGGCCTGGGTATCGGTGGTGCCGGGCAGGGACTTCGGCAGCCATCATCCCGAGCGCTATCTGCGGCTGACCTTCACGCGCCCCATGGAAGAACTGGCGGAAGCGGCGCAGCGCATCGGCCGCTGGCTGGGCCGCTGAGGCATCACGGCCCGGGTTCGATCGGCAGCTGCGCGCCGGATCGGTCGGGTCAGTTTTCGGTGCCGTTGCGCCCGTTGCCGTGCAGCGGCGCGGCATCGAGGATTTCGGCGGCGCTCTCCAGGATGCCCGAACCTGAGCGGACGGCAAAGGCGACCTCCGGCCGCAACACCCCGCCGGGCTCGGTGGCCCGCGGCGCAATCGGGTCGTCGCGGCCGTCGGGCCGGCGCACCGGCGCAGCGGGCGCCTGCGGCACCGGCCGACCGGCGGCCGCGGCCGCCATCCGCTCGCGCTCGAAGATGACTTTCGCGCCATAGCCGCCGTCATCGGGAAGGGTGGCGGCGCCCACATACGCCTTGAGCGCCCGCTCGACCGAGCCGTCGCGCCGCAGGTATTCATGCAGGATCTGCGCACCCACCTGGATGTTGGCAAGCGGATCGAACGCGGCGGCCACGCCTCCGAAGGCCGAGAACTTGTCGGCATGGACCCGGGTGAGCACCTGCATGAGGCCCTGGGCGCCCCGATGGCTCTGCGCCTGCGGATTGAAGCTCGATTCCACCGAGATGATCGCCAGGATCAGCATGGGATCGAGCTTGAGTTCACGGGCGGTGCGATAGGCGTGGTCGACGAACCAGTGGGTCTGGCTGGCGGCCACCCGGTAGGTGCCCGTGATGAAACGGGCGAGGTTCTGCTGCTCGCGGCTGAGGGCCGGCAGGCGCTCCGTCTCGGCCGGATCGTCGGACGCGCCGATCAGCGACACCGTCTGGAGCGACGCGGCGGGATGGGCGGCGCCCAGGGGAAAATCGAAGTCGGTGGCCGGCGGCGGCAGGTGCGAGACGGCAAAGCCAGCGATGGCCAGCGACAGACCGGCCAGCATGGGCGAACTGATCCGAACCAGCCGGACCGCGCCAATGACTCTCACGAACACCCCGAACAGCCACTGAATCCGCTGCTCTCGATCCATGAACCCTCCTGACGGCGGGGACGCGAACACCGCCGGGCAGACCGGAAGTGCAGCAACCCCTCGCAGAATGTGCCCGCCGGCGCATGGAAAGGCCGGCGAAGCCGGGCCTGAGGCCCGACGAAGCCACCGCGGCGATCGGACCGACGGCGACAGGCTGGTTGGCGAGCGTGGCTCGCGGACTCCGAACCCGAGAGCCCCTGGGGTGGGCCGGGCGGGAGACGTGGGCGGATTGTAGGGAGGCCCGCCGCAACGGGTCAATCGGTCGAATGGCTGATTAATGCACTATAGTGCATGAATTGCGGCCATTCATCGGTCCATCTGTCGGTTTCGGGGCTTTGGCTGAGCAGGCTCAGGCCTGAGCGTGGACCCACCGCAGGAGCTGATCGAGCACCGACGGCGCCATCTCGGCACGCGGGCCGTTGATGAACGCCACCACCACCTGCCGCCGACCCGAGGCGGCATCGACGTAGCCGGCCAGGCTGCGAACCTCGTTCAGGCTGCCGGTCTTGACCCAGGCCTGGCCCGCCGCCGGCTCGCCGACCAGGCGGTTTCGCATGGTGCCGTCACGGCCCACCACCGAGAGCGACTGGCGGAAGACCTCGGCCACCGGGCTGGCCGCGGCATGCCTGAGCAGGGCCGCGAGGCTGAGCGGCGCCAGACGCTCGATGCGGGACAGCCCTGCGCCGTTCTCGATCACCAGTTCAGGCAAGCGCAGGCCGATGGACTCCAGCCATCGATCGAGCACCCGCCGCGCCCGCTCGACGCTGGCCGGCTCGGCCGAGGCTCCGCGGCCCGGCTCGGCGGCCAGCTGCAGCAGCAGGTTTCGGCTCATGACGTTGTTGCTGAACTTGTTGATGTCGCGCACCACCTCGGCCAGGGTGCGTGGCGAGACCCACTCCAGCCAGGGCTGGCCGCGGCCGGCGCCGCGCTCGGCACGGGTCTCGCCCAGGAACACGCCGCCGGCCGACTCCCAGGCCGCCTTGAAGAAGCCGTGGATGAAGCGGCGGTGGCTGAGCAGCGCCGTGAACAGGCTCTGCTCGCCACAGCCGGCGGAATAGCTGCCACTGATGCTCACCCGCGAGGCACCGGCCTCGGCCGCGGCCGCATCCCGAACCTGCAGACCGGCGACACCATGCCGGCAGGGACCGGGGAGCAGGCGGACCTGGTTGTCGATGCGCAGGTCGGCCAGGGGCGGGTCGAAGCCGATCTCGGCGCGCTCGCGGCCGGGCTGCACGAGCAGACGGGCCGACTTGAAGTTCATCAGCAGGGGATGCGGCAGCACGTTGTAGGGCTGCGAGGGGTCGCCATCGAACGCGGCGGCGGTCTCGTCGATCGGCGCATAGAGGCTGTCGTCGATCACCAGATCGCCACGCAGTTCACGCAGGCCTTCGCCGCGCATCCGGCTCACGAACTGGGCGAGGTCCTCGGCCACCAGCTTGGGGTCACCGCCGCCGCGCAGCACCAGATCGCCCTGGAGCACGTCGCCGCGCAAGGAGCCGCGCAGAAAGACGCCGGTGCGCCAGCGGTACTCGGGACCGAGCATCGACAGCCCGGCGTAGCTGGTGAGCAGCTTCATGGCGGACGCGGGATTGAACGCGCGGGCGCCGTTGTGCTCGAAGGCGGGGCTGGCGGCCTCGAGCGGCCAGACCACCAGGCCGAGCTGTTCC
>CAIZPE010000242.1 GCA_903934795.1 uncultured bacterium
GCCACCCGCGCCGCCGCCTCCGCCAGCCCGACCGGTGTTGCGCAAGGGGGTCAAGCCGATCCGGCAGGCCCGGCCGGAGTACCCGCGTCGTGCGCTGCAGGATGAGATCGAGGGCGATGTCCTGGCCCGTGCCCAGGTGGGGCGCGACGGTCGGGTGATGTCGGTGACGATCGTCAGCGCGCGACCGCGAGGCGTGTTCGAGCGGGCGGTGGAACAGGCGCTGCGCCAGTACGAGTTCCCGCCCGACGATACCGAGTATGTCGTCGAGGTGCCGTTCAGCTTCCGCCTGGAATAGGGCGCGGCGACAGGGCTGCGCCACCCCGGTCGCGCGCGCTTCGGGCTGGGTGTGCCCTCGGCGATGACCGGCGCGGGGATGAACCCCTGGTCAGGTACGACTGGCGCGCGGCTGCGACGGCCGTGCGCGGGTGCTGTCCTTGCGCGCGGGCCGGGTTTCGGCGGCGGGCTGTCGGGTCGACTCCGCCGCGGGCTTGCGGGCGCCGGCCTGCTTCGCCCGAGAGGCCTTCGGCGCCGCAACCGGGGTGCTCGCGAGCGCCACCGTCTGCGCGACAGCGGGCGTCTGGCTGGTCTGGCTGACGACCGATCGCTCGCCCTGCTCGGTGGTGAGCAGTGTCTGGGTGCCGGCGGGTTGCACCAGCAGCTTCATGCCGCGCGAAATGCCGCTGCGCAGGCCGTTCCAGGCTGCCAGCGAGGCCGCTGAGATCCGATACCGGCTGGCAATCGAGGCGAGAGATTCCTTCTGGCCCACGGTGTGGTACACCGCGGGGCGATCCACCTGCTCGTACACCGTGGGCGCCACGAAGCTCTCGATGCGCACCTCGTCGACCGGCTCGCCGCCCCGCGGCGCGAGCAGGCGGGTGCCGGCCATGATCCGCGAGCCTTCACGCAGGCCGTTCGCGCGCCGCAACTCGGTCACGGTCACATTCGTGCGTCTGGCCAGGGTGTCCAGGGTCTCGCCAGGCTTCAGGGTGTAGGGCTCCCAGGTGGCGAATGCCTGCTGCTGTTCCTCGTGGCTGGCGATTGCCGCACGGAAGGCGTCTGCCCGGTCTGCCGGCAGCTTGATGCCGTTGTTGCGGGTGGGCGAAATCACCGGCCGGTTGTGCGCGGGGTTGAGAGCCACGAATTCGTCCACCGACATGCCTGCGAAGCGCGCGGCGAGCTGCAGGTCGATCGGCCTTGTCTTCTCCACCGTGACGAAGTAGGGCCGATTGGGCAGGGGGGGCAGCGCGAGGCCCAGGGTGCCCGCCTGCTGGATGATGTTCTTGAGCGCGATCAGCTTCGGCACATAGTGCCGGGTCTCGGCCGGCATCGTGAGGCTGAGATAGTCCGCCGGCTTGCCCTGCGACTGATTGCGGCGAACCGCCCGTGCCACGGCTCCCTCGCCCCAGTTGTACGAGGCCAGCGCGAGAAACCAGTCATTGCCATGCATGGCATGGATCTTCTGCAGGTAGTCGAGCGCCGCCTGGGTCGACTTCACCACATCGCGCCGGTTGTCCACCCACCAGTCCTGGCGCAGATCGTAGGCCTTGCCGGTGGACGGGATGAACTGCCACAGCCCCGCCGCCTGGGCCGGCGACAGCGCCACCGGGTTCATGGCGCTCTCGACGAAGGGCAGAAGCGCGAGCTCGGTGGGCAGGCCACGCTTCTCGATCTCCTCCACGATGTAAAAGAGATAGCGCGCGCCACGCTGGAACATCCGCTGCAGATACTCGGGGCGCGCCAGGTAGAAGCGTTCCTTCTCGGCCACCAGCGGCGTGTCGAGTTCGGGCATGGCGAATCCCGCGCGGATGCGCTGCCAGAGATCGACCTCGGAGAGCGGCACCGGTGTGCTCTCCTCGGGGGCCACCACAGGGGCTTGCGAGTTGGCGCCGGAGGCGCTGGCAGTTGCCGGCGCAGCGGCGCTCGCCGGGCGGACCACGGCGGGTGGCGTCGACGGCGGGGGTGTACTGGACCCCGCCGCCGGTTTCGCGGGTGCAGCGACCAGCGCCGGCGCCCTGTCCGCGGCCGACGAGCCGGGCGCTGCGGGTGCCACCGGCGATACGGGACCGGCTGGAGCGGCTGATGCCAGCGATCCCGCGCCGATCGCGGCAGGTGACACCGGCGATCCGGTCCCGGGTGTGCCCGGAAGGCTGGCACAGGCGCCGAGCAGGCTGGCCATCGCCAGGATCAGCCAGCGCGTGCCGCGCGACGCGCGAATCGGTTCGAAGCGGTGCAACGGGTCTCCCGGGAGCGGGCTGCGCGGGCCGTGGGCCGGCCGGCGGCAGACGCAAACGCGCGATGCTAGGTCAGGGGCTTGCGCAGGGTCAAGCTGACGGACCTTCAGCGGAACTGGTTCTTCCAGTCTCGGATCGCCCCGAAGCACTCGGACGCATCCGCTGGCGCACGGCCAAGGTGCCGGGCCGCAGCCGCCCGCAGTGCGGGCAGGTGGGTGCGCAGAAAGGGGTTGGTGGCCCGTTCGGCGGCCATCTCGCCGGGCACGGTTGGCTCGCCGCGAGCGCGGCGAGCCTGGGCCTGGGCCAGCCGCGCCTGCAGCGCGGCATTCTCGGGGTCGACTGCCGCCGCGAACCGCAGATTGGCCAGCGTGTACTCGTGCGCGCAGTAGACCCGGGTGGCATCGGGCAGGGCGCTCAGCCGGGACAGGGAATCGAGCATCTGCGCCGGGGTGCCTTCGAAGAGACGCCCGCAGCCACCAGCGAACAGCGTGTCGCCGCAGAAGAGCGCGGGCGAATCGCCGTCGTCAAGCTGCTCGGCAAAATAGGCGATGTGTCCCCGGGTGTGGCCGGGCACGGCGATCACGCGCAGCTGCAGGTCAAGCGGCGCCAGGCTTACGCGGTCGCCTTCGTCGAGCGGGTGGTCTACCCCCTCGATGCGCTCGCCTTGCGGACCGTACACCGGGCATGACCAGCGGGCTTTCAGGGCGAGCACGCCGCCGGCATGATCGCGGTGATGGTGTGTGAGTAGAATCGCGTTCAGCGTCAGGCCTCGGGAGGCCAGGGCTGTTTCGATGGCCTGGGCATCACCCGGGTCAACCACCGCGGCCCGACGATGATCGGGCGACAGGACGAGCCAGAGATAGTTGTCATCGAAGGCGGGTACCGCCACCACTCGGCGGTGCGGGTCCGGGCAGAAGACGAGGGAGTCAGTCATGGCGGGGCGACCCTGTTCGGTGCGATGAACGAGTCCGATTATAGGCAGGCGCCCGGCCAGGCCTCCGGTCCGCAGGCCTGGCAGCGCTGGTTCGATTCGCCCCCGGGCCGTTATCTGCTGGCCTGGGAGCAGGCCCAGTGCGACCTGCTGGTTGACGAGGTGTTCGGTTTCTACTCGGTGCAGTGCGGTCTGCCGCAACTCGACAGCTTGCGGGCCAGCCGCATCGCCACCCGGATTGGCGCCTTCACGGGCACCGCCCCCGCCCGCGCCGACCCTGCCGGTGAGGGGCGGGCACTCGTCCAGGTCGCTCACTTCGGCGAACTTCCCTTTGACAGCCAGAGCATCGATCTGCTGGTGCTCCCGCATGTGCTCGAACTGGCCACTGACCCGCATGCGGTGCTGCGCGAAGCCGACCGCGTGCTGCGCCCCGAGGGGCGTCTGATTGTCACCGGGTTCAACCCGGTGAGCCTGTGGGGCGCCCGGCAGCTCATGCCGGGCTGGATGGCGCCGCCCTTTCTGCCGGTGGGCGGGCAGTTCATCGTGGCCCCGCGGCTGCGCGACTGGCTCAAGCTGCTCTCCTTCGAGACAGCGCAGGCGCGCTATGGCTGCTTCCGGCCGGCCTGCCGCAGCGAGGCCTGGCTGGCCCGCTCGGCCTTCCTCGAGCGTGCCGGCGATCGCTGGTGGCCGGTGTGCGGCGCGGCCTACACCCTGTCGGCGGTCAAGCGGGTGCGGGGCATGCGTCTGGTGGGCGTGGTGCGCCGGCTGGCGCCGGTGGCTGCGCCGGTGGGCGCGGCCCGGGTGCGCCAGACGGCTTCCGGCCGCAGCGGCACGGCCCGCGCATCGGGTCGCGGTAGCATCCGGCCATGACCGACAAGCCCCACACCGATGCCGACACCGTGCAGATCTATACCGATGGCGCCTGCAAGGGCAACCCCGGCCCTGGCGGCTGGGGGGCGCTGCTGCAGGCGGGCGGACACGAGCGCGAACTGTTCGGCGGTGAATCGCTGACCACCAACAACCGCATGGAGCTGCTGGCGGTCATCCGCGCCCTGCAGGCGCTCAAGCGGCCTTCCCGGGTGGTCATCCACACCGACTCGCAGTATGTGCAGAAGGGCATCTCCGCCTGGATCCATGCCTGGAAGGCCCGCGGCTGGATGACCAGCGATCGCAAGCCGGTCAAGAACGCCGACCTCTGGCGGGAGCTCGACGGTCTGGTTGGCGGGCACCGGATCGACTGGCGCTGGGTCCGCGGCCACGCCGGCCATCCCGGCAATGAACGGGCAGACGCCCTGGCCAACCGGGGCGTGGGCCAGCGATCCGACTGAGCCCGCCGCTCGGCTCAGCGCCTCAGGTGCGCGGCCAGTCGCGCCGCGCCCTCCTGCAGCATGGGCACGGGCTTGGCGAAGCACCAGCGCAGCCATCCCTCGGCCTCGGCGCCGAAGGCAGCCCCGGGCGCCAGGCCCAGACCACTCTCGCGTACCAGTGCCTTGGCCAGGGCCACGCTGTCGCTCATGCCGGCCACCCGGATGAACAGGTACATCGCGCCGGGAGGCGCGCCGGCGGTCACCCCCTCGATGCCGGCCAGTGCGGCCACCAGCGCATCGCGCCGCTTTCGCAGACCATCCACGAAGGCATGCACGCCCGGTTCCCCCTGTGCCAGCGCCGCCACGGCGGCCTGCTGCACAAAGCCGGGTGCGCACGAGGTGTTGAACTCGATCAGTTTGCCAAGGTCGTCCTCGAGCGCGGTCGGGGTCACCAGCCAGCCCAGGCGCCAGCCGGTCATCTGCCAGGCCTTGGAGAAGGTGTTGGCCACGATCACCCGGTCGTCCGGGCCGGTGAAGTCGAGCGCCGAGGGGGCGCAGCGCGAGCCGTCGAAGACCAGCCGTTCGTAGGCTTCGTCCGACAGGATCCAGATGCCATGTTCCCGGGCTCGCTCCACCACCGCCTGCCACTGCCCGGCGGTCATGGTCCAGCCGGTGGGGTTGGCGGGCGAGTTGATGATCACCGCCCGGGTGCCCGGTGTCAGCTCGGCCAGCAGGCGCTCCAGGTCGAGCTGCCACAGACCCTGTTCGTCCGGCTGCAGGGGCACTCGGACCACCTCCGCGCCCAGGATGCGCGGTATCTCGGTGAGATTCGGCCACAGCGGCACCACCGCCACCACCCGGTCGCCGGGCGAGAGCACAAGCTGGGCGGCGAGCATGAGGGCGTTCACCCCGGCGCTGGTCACCGCGATCCGGCGCTCGTCGAGGGTGCCGTGCAGCCCGCCGAGGTAGTCAGACAGCGCGGCCCGCAGTGCCGGGATGCCGAGGTTGTGAACATAGAAGGTGTCGCCGCCCGCGAGCGCCGCTGCCGCGGTCTCGCGGATGAACGCCGGCGTGACCGCGTCGGGTTCGCCGAACCAGAAGGGCAGCACGCCGGGCTGGCCGAGTCCGGCATTGGCCACCTCGCGGATCCGCGAGGCGGGCAGGTTTCGGATCGCCTCGCGGGCGAGGGCAGGGTGGGCAGGGCGCTCAGGCATGGTCGGATCCGCGCGGCGAATCGTGCACGATAGCAGGCCGCGCCCGCCGGTCGCGGGCTCGACAGGCGTGAACCCCGGACGCCCCCAGGGGCTGTGCTAGATTGCTCCGATCACCCTCGAACAGCCCATGCGACAAATCGTCCTCGACACCGAAACCACCGGCCTCACGGTCGAAGACGGCCACCGCATCATCGAGATCGGCTGCGTCGAGGTCATCAACCGGCGCCTCACCGGCCGGCACCTGCATCTGTACCTGAACCCGGAACGCGAGGTCGACGAGGGCGCGCGCGCGGTCCACGGCATGTCGCTCGACATGCTGCTCGACAAGCCCCGTTTCCCGGAGGTGGCTGCGGAGCTGATCCGTTTCGTCGCCGACGCCGAGGTGCTCATCCACAACGCGAGCTTCGATGTCGGCTTCCTCGATGCCGAGCTCGCCCGGCTGGGGTTGCCGTCGTTTGCCACCGGCTGCCGCGTGACCGACACGCTGCGTCTGGCGCGCGAGCTGCATCCCGGCAAGCGCAACTCGCTCGATGTGCTCTGCGAGCGCTACGGCATCTCCAATGCGCATCGCAAGCTGCACGGCGCGCTCCTCGATGCCGAGCTGCTTGCCGATGTCTATCTGGCGATGACCCGCGGTCAGGACAGCCTGGAGATTGCGCTGCACGGCGGATCTGCGCAGAGGGTTGCGTCAGGTGAATCTTCCGGATGGCCGCCGGTCGGCCTGCGGGTGGTGTCTCCGCTGCCGGAAGAGAGGCAGGCACACCTCGACTACCTGGCTGGGGTCGCCAAGGAGATCCGGCGGCCGGCGCTCTGGAGCAGCCTCGAGCCCGCCGATGTCGCGCCGTCGGCGTGACATAAGTCCGGCAAACGAAAAAAATGTGACTTAGTTCCGCAGTCACACCGTTCGTCCGTGCTAAAAAGCCATTCATCGGGCCCGGGTGCGAGTGTTGCACCTGTCACGGGCGCCGCCACTGATTGAGGTCAACATGAAGCGTCTTGCCCTTTCCGCGATCGGCCTTGCCATGACTGCCCTGGCCGGCGTCACCCACGCCGACATCACCGTGAACCCCACCTTCGCCGGTCCGGCTGATGCGGGCACGGGGGCCAATGCCACCTTCATCGCCATCGACGGCAACTGGAATGGCAGCACGGTGCTCTGGAACGAGACCACCCGCCAGTACGGCAACGATCCCGGCGCCGCGGGTTTCGCCCCGATCGGCTCTTACGCCTGGGGCACCGGTCTGTGGGGTCGCGCCGACTGGCAGACGATCAACGCGCCGGGCAGCACCGTGCCGGTGCTGACTTCCGCGTCGATGCTGGCGCCCGTGATCAACTACGGCAACAACTGTTTCAACCAGAGCTTTGCCCCCGGCATTCCGATGGCCCAGCCGTTCCCGGTGTCGGCAGCGCCCTCGGCCTGCCCTCCGGGCGCCGCGGTGGCCGACAACCTGAACAACTGGACCTCGCGCTTCACCGGCTTCATCCGCATCACCACGCCGGGCGCCTACAACTTCAGCGTGCTCTCTGACGACGGCTTCTTCTTCGACCTGTACGGTGCGGGTGGTGCCAAGCAGTCCATCCAGCGCGATTTCCTCAACGCGCGCAATGTCGACAGCTTCTCCCAGAACCTGGTGCTGAGCCAGGGCCTGTACCAGTTCGAACTCGGCGCCTGGGATCGCCTCGAGGCGGGTGCCGTCGATCTTCGCTGGCGGCTGCCGGGCGCGACCGATTTCACCCTCATCCCGGCGCAGAATCTGGTCGCCAGCGTGAGCATGCCGGGCACCATGGCGCTGGGCGCCATTGCCGGTCTGTTCGGCTGGGCCGCCCGCCGCCGCCGTCCGGCCGCCTGATCGCCGGATCGCAGTCGTGATGCATGGCCTCCGCTGATCGTCATCTCCCTCGGGAGTACCCGGAGCGCCACTCCCCGCCGCTCACCCTGCTGCAGAAGGTCGGCCACTTCCTGCTCGTGCTGGGCGGCTGGGTGCTGTTCATCTGGATGTGGTCCCTGGTGGTCTCCCGGCCCTGGGACAGTGGCCCGCTGGTGCTGCTGCTGGTGCTGTCGATCATTGCCGCGCCACTGATCACGTTGCTGTGGATCTTCCACAACATGGGGATCTACAAGCGCAAGGGGCCCCGCAAGGGCATGCGCGAGGTCAAGCCGGTCTATGACGTCGACTGGACCGGCCGCGAGGTCACCGCCGACTGGGATGCGCTCAGCCGCTCGCGGGTGATCGTCATCGAGATCGACGAGTTCGGCAAGAACTACCGGGTGGCGAGCACACGATGACTCCTTTGCAGGAGTTCCTGATCGCGGTCCAGGCGACCACGATCTACTGGTGGGCGCTCTTCTATTTCGCCGCCTACCCGATCGTCACCAGCGTGATGTGGATCACCACCTCCTGGATGTTCCGCCTGCGCTGGGAGGACACCTCGCACGAGATCGTGGCCCCGCCCAATGGCTGGCCTCCGGTCACGGTGATCATTCCTGCCCACAACGAGCAGGCGGTCATCCGGCAATCGCTCGCATCGGTGATCGCGCTCGACTATCCCGACCTCGAGATCATCGTGGTCGACGATGGCTCCACCGACCAAACCTTCGATGCGATGATCCCGATGCTGCCCGGGCCGTCGGTACGGGTGGTTCGCAAGCTCAACAACGAGGGAAAGGCGCTGGCGCTCAACGATGTGCTGCCGCTGGCGCGCGGAGAACTGCTGCTGATTCTCGATGCCGACGCCCAGCCCGAGCCCGACATGCTGCTCTGGATGGTGCCGCACTTCACCCACGGTCGGGTCGCGGCGGTCACCGGCAATCCCCGGGTGCGCAACACCAACTCCTTCCTCGCGCGCCTGCAGGCGATCGAGTTCTCGTCCATCGTCAGCCTGCTGAGGCGCTCTCAGCGGATCTGGGGCCGGATCACCACGGTCTCCGGGGTGGTGACCATGCTGCGCAAGAGCGCAGTTTTCGATGTCGGCGGCTTCAGCCCCAACATGCCCACCGAGGACATCGAGCTCACCTGGAAGATGCAGAAGCGCTTCTACGACATCCGCTACGAGCCGCGTGCCATCTGCTGGATGACCGTGCCGGTTTCGCTGCGCGGTCTGTGGCGCCAGCGGCTGCGCTGGGCCCGGGGTCTGATGCAGGTGCTGCGCAAGCACCATGATGTGGTCACCCGCTGGCAGCTGCGCCGGATGTGGCCGGTGTTCACCGAATCGGTCATGTCCACCCTCTGGTGCCTGTGCTTCGTGGCCCTCACGCTGATCTGGTTGCTGTGCCTGGCCACGGGTCTGCCGCCGGCCGGCGCCACGCCGATGCCCAACCTCTGGGGCATGACCATCGGCACGATCTGCCTGATCCAGCTGGCCGCGGGGGCGCTCATCGACCGCCGATATGACCCGTTCATCAGCCGGTACTACCCCTACGCGGTCTGGTATCCAATCATCTACTGGATGCTGCTCGCGCTCTCGACCACCTGGGCGCTGCCCTATCTGCTCAAGCGGCCGGGCAAGGATTCCATCACCTGGAACACGCAGCGAAAGGGCAAGGGTGCATGAGTCGAAGGCTGTCGCGGTTGTGCTGGTTGCTGCTGGCCGGATTGTCGGTCGCGCCGGCGCTCGCCCAGGCCAGCGGCTACACGGTGCGCGCCGGCGGCGTCATCGTCGATCGCCCGCCCCGGCCTGAGGTCATTGCCGACCTGGGCACCGCCCGGCAGCTGGCACAGGCCAGGGACTATCAGGCCGCGCTGCCCATGTACCTGATGCTTGCAGCGTCGGACCCCAACGATGCCGAGATGGCCATCGAAGTCGCCCGGGTGCTCGGCTTTGCCGATCGCAACGCCGAGTCGGCTGCGCTCTATCGGCGGGTGCTTGCGCAGGCACCGCAGCGCCGGTCCGAACTGCTGCCCAGCCTCGCCTGGCAGACCGCCTGGGCGGGCGATGCCGCGCAGGCCGAACCGCTGTTCCTCGAGGTCGCGCAGGCGTCCATCTACGATGAGCCGGTGCGCGCCGAGGCCTGGCGCGGTGCGGCCGAGAGTCGCCAGAACCTGGGCCGGCTCAGCGAGGCGCTCGAGGCCTACGACCGCGCGCTCGCCCTCAAGCCCGATGACCGCAACATCGCCCGCAAGCGCGCGCAGATGCTGCTCTGGACCGACCGCCATGCCGAGTCGATCTCGGCCTACCAGGCGCTGGCCGCGTCCGACCCTGCCGATCGCCTCACCCAGCTCGGTCTCGCCCAGGCGCTCAACTTTGCGGGACGACACCGCCAGGCGCTTGCCATCTGGCGCGACATCGACGCGCCTGCGAGCCCCGACGAAAAGCGCGAAGTCGCGCGCGGTCTGCGCTGGGCCGGCTTCGAGGATCTCGCCCATGACACCCTGCAGGGTGTCGATCTGCCTGATGCCGCCTGGCTGCGCAACTGGCGAACCAGCCGCGAGACCGCCCGCAGCGGATGGGCTGCCTATGAATGGGCACGCGACCGTGATTCGCTGATCATCAGCGCGCTCACGCTGGGCGGGCTGGTGCGTCCGCAGCGCGGCCACACCCTGGAGTTCGCCTGGCGACGGGCCTCGATCAGCGAACCGGCGGCGTCTCTGGATGCCGACCGGCTGACGGCGTCCTACGGCTGGCGCCTTGGCGATCCCTACACCCGCTGGGGAACCCTCTGGCCCAGCCTGAGCGTCTCGGCCAACCGCTACGCCGGATGGTCGCCGCTCACCGGTGCGGCTCGGCTGCGCTGGATTCCCCGCGATGGCCTGCGGCTGGACGGCGAGCTCGGCCGGGAGACCATCGAGAACACCACGGCGCTGGCCAACCGCGTCACGGTGGCCACCACCAGTCTGGCGGTCGACTGGCGGCCGCTGCCACGCTGGAACGCCGGTGGCAGCCTTGCGCTGCTGCGCTTTGACGACGGCAATGTGCGCACCCGGGTCACCGGCCGTGCCGACTATGCGCTGCGTTTCTCGCCCAAGGTGGTGGTGGGCATGGAAGGCCAGCTCTTCAGCAGTTCCGATCCCACCAGCGACAGCCGCGCTGCGCGGGGCTACTGGAATCCGAAGCGCTACAACGAGGCGCGGGCCTATGTCGGGCTCTATCACGACTTCAACCCCTGGGAACTGCAGGCCCGGGTTGGCGTGGGTGTGTCCCGCGAGGTCGACGGCTTCGGCAATCAGAGTTCCGGCAATCCCAACGTCTGGGAACTCAGCATGGGGCGGGACATCACGCCCACCTGGCGCGCGCGCTTCTATGCGGGTGGCTCGGGCAGCAACTTCGCCGCCGGCAGCGGCGGGTCGGGCTACTGGCGCCGCTTTGCCGGCGCATCGATCACCGGCTGGCTCTGAGCCTGCGCGGCCAGGGCTGTCGGCTCCTGCCGGGCCGATCGGCTACAATCGCGGGTTTACCCGAGCGAGTTTTCGCCCCCGAGGCCCGATGAAAGAAGCCAGACACCCCCGCGGCCTGCGCGAGCGCAAGTCCCATCTCTCGCCGGATGCCGAGCGGCTTGTCGCGGCTGCACTCGGGCTGTCGAATGCCGGCAGCAGAACCGAGGATCGCTTCTGGGAAGCCTCGCTTTCGGCCCGGCTCGAGAAACTCCTCGATGGTGGCCATGCCCAGCCGGTGGAAGACGCACTCGAGCGCCTGAACCAGACCGACACCGAGGCCTACAGCGCCCTCATCGAGGCGGTTGAAGATGCGAGCGAGGCGCTCACGCTCGAGATCGATGGGCAGCCCTGGCAATGTCTTCTGGTCTGTGCGCCGCTGGTGGTCTGGACCCGTTTTCGCATTCCGTCCGGCCCCATCGCCAGCGATGTCGCGCTCACGCTGGCCACCCAGTGGCAGGCCCATGCCCTGGCGTCGCAGGCGCGCTTCCGGATCTCCCCCTGCCTGTACAGCATTGACCAGCTGCCGCGCGACTTTGCCGAGATGCGCCGCCTCACGCGCCGCCTGGGCAGCAGCGCAATCACCGGTCAGTCCGCACGGCTGGACCTGAAGTCGCTGCCCGACACCGCAGACATGCTGGCCGATACCCGGTTCCTGATCGGTGTGGTGGCGGCGCCCGTCGGCATGCCGCTGTTCCGCTGGCAGGAGACCGACGCAGCCGGCCATGCCGGCCGTGTGCACTGTCTGGAGCAGTGGATCGCACAGGGTCGGCCCAGCCTTGAGCCGCTTTTGGCCGGCTGCGGCTTCGAGTGCCTGCTGCCCGACGCCTACCACATCAATCTGCGCGAGGCCGATCGCCGGGTGCGGCCCTACGCCATCCGTGCCGCCATGCACCTGCTCACCCATGCACTGGGGGTCAAGCCGGCAGAGATCACCGCCGCGATCGCGCCCTTCGGGCAGGATCGGGTCGATGAATACCGGATCGGCCTGTCGCTGGGTGAATCCGAGGAGGTCGCCCAGGGCGTGGTCTGGCCGCTGCTCGGCGCCGAGAGCGATCAGGACGACCCCTCGCCGCTCGAACAGATCCGCGCCACCCTGCGGGAGGCTGGCATCACCGAGATCCGCTTCTGGCCCGACCTGAACGAGCCCGACTTCTGCGAAGACTGCGGCAGCCCGCTCTACCCGAACGGCAAGGGCGAGATCGTGCACGCCGACATGCCCGAAGACATCGAGCCCGAGACCACGCACTTCCACTGAGGCACCCATGGTCGGGAGGCGGTGGCCCCCCCCATGGCCTGCGCGGGCAGGCCCGTGCAGCGCCTCTGGTCCGGCGTTGCGCATTCTCAATGCCGAGGGCATCGCGCCTCGCTACGCTGTCCGAACACCGTCCTCCTGGTGATTTTTCGGGCAGACCGGCCAGCCCTGGCCTCTCTGCCCTTTCTTTTTTCGGTGACTGAGCGCGGGTGGCGTGGCGGCGCAGGCCGTGGCCTGGGTCCCAGCGTCTATCATCAGGTCTTCAGCGACCGGGCCTGCAGGGCCCTCAGGGAGACGACAGATGGCGCGAGTTCAGGTGGTGAGCGAAGTCAGCGGTTCGGTCTGGAAGATCGAGGCTGCCGCCGGTGCCGAACTGGGCGCAGACGACACGATCATGATCATCGAGTCGATGAAGATGGAGATCCCGGTGAGCAGCCCGCGCGCCGGTCGTCTGGTCGAGATCAGGGTTGCCGAGGGCGAAGCGGTCAAGGAGGGGCAGGTCGTCGCGGTCGTGGAGTGACCCGCCGCCCGCCCATGTCAGCCCGTCGGCGGGTCGATGCCCACCAGCACCTTGCCGACATGGCTCATGCTTTCCGTGGCCTCATGGGCCAGCGCGGTGTCCCGCATCGCGAAGCGCTGGTAGAACTGGTGGCGCAACTCGCCGCTGGACAGCGCGTTGTTGATGAACATGGCCGCATCGTCGTGCGCCTGCTGTGACATCGCATAGACCAGCACGAAGCGCACGGTGATGTCCTTGGCCAGCATGGGCCAGAACGGAATGGCCGGTTCCGGCACGGCATCGGAGGCGTAGGTCGCGATCACCCCGCCGGGCCGCAGCAGCGGCAGGTTCACCGGCAGGTTCTGACCGAAGGCCACCTCGATCACCCGATCGATGCCCTGTGCTTCGCCGGTGATCTCCCGCACCCGAGCCACCACATCTTCCTGGCGATAGTTGACCACCTCGTGGGCGCCCGCCGCGCTCGCCTGGCGCGCCTGTTCGTCGCGGCTGACCGTGGCGATGACCCGGGCCGCGCCGGCAAGGCGGGCGATCTGGATCGCATAGAAGCCCACCGCCCCCGCGCCACCGTGCACCAGCACGGTCTTGCCCAGCACCGGACCGTCGGCCATCACGCAGCGGTGGGCGGTCATGGCCGGAATGCCCATGCAGGCGCCTGCGTCGAAGTCGGCACGGGCCGGCAGCGGCACGGCCTTGAAGGCAGGCACCACGCTGTACTGCGCGCAGGTGCCGTGCGGCCGGCCCTGGGTGGCTTCGTAGATCCAGACCCGCTGACCCACGCGTTGAGGGTCGACGCCGTCGCCGACCGCATCGATCACGCCGGCGCCGTCCTGGTGGGGAATCACCACGGGGAAGGGCATGGCCAGATTGCCGCGCGCGCCGCCGCGGTTCTTGGTGTCGGAGGGGTTGACCGCCGAGACATGCACCTGCACGCGCACCTCGCCGGCTGCGGGAGCGGGCAGCGGCCGTTCGCCGAACTGCAGCACTTCCCGCGCAGGACCTTTTCGTTCGTACCAGACGGCCAGCATGGTGATCTCCGGAAGCGTGCAGCAGGGTGCGCGGCGAATGACACCGCGGGGATCAGGGAGGGGTCGGTTCAGCGGCGCTGCGGTCGTGGTTCAGGCGCGCACCAGTCGGCCCGGGAGCACGCCGGTGGCCTCGCCATGGCGATACACGACCTGGCCCGACACGATGGTCGCGTCATAACCGGTGGCGCCCTGCAGGAACCGGCGCCCGCCCGCAGGCAGATCGCGATGCACCTGAGGTGCCTGCACCGCGAGGTTCTCCAGGTCGATGACATTGATGTCGGCCTTCTGGCCCGGTGCCAGCGCGCCGCGGTCGGTGAGCCCCACCGCCCGCGCATTGCGCGCCGACAGCAGGTTGACGAGCAGCGGGATCGGCAGGCGGCCGTGATCGCGCCTCACGCCCCAGTGGCTGAGCAGGTAGGTGGTGAAGCTGGCATCGCAGATGGAGGCGACATGCGCGCCACCATCGCCCAGACCAAAAAGCGCGTTGGGATGGCTGAGCTGTTCGGCGCAGGTGTCGAGATTGCAGTCGGCGTAGTTGGCGAACGGCGCCAGCAGCAGCGCGCTGCCGTCGTTCTCGAGCATGAGGTCGTAGGCGGTGTCGAGCTCGGTTCGGCCGGTGCGTTGCGCGATGTGCGCCACCGATTTCTCGAGGGGAGGCTCGTAGTCGGGGGGCGAGCCCAGGCCGAAGACCCGTTCGTAGTCATAGGGCTTCCCATCGACGCGCAGGAAGGGATGCTCCAGCGACTCGGCGAGGATGCGCGCGCGGATCTCGGGCGTGCGCATGGCGGCGGCCATGGCAGCGGGCGCGAGCGTGGCCCGCAGCTGCAGGAAGGTGGGAGAGCCATGCACCGGGCTGCGGTTGGCGAGCAGCCCGAAAAGCACGCCGACCGCGCGCGGCGCAACCTGCGCGGCGATGCGCGTGCCGGACTGCGACTCGGCCTCGATGCGCGCCAGGGTCTTGCGCCAGTCTTCGGGCTTGCGATGGCTCTGGGCGAGCGAGATCGACACCGGGCGGCCGCTGTCGCGCGCGATGCGAAAGACCATGCCGAGCTCGTCGCCCTGGCTGTAGGCCATGTCGGAGATGATCTGGATGACACCCTTGCCGGCATCGGCCAGGCCGCGACCGATGCCGATCAGCTCGTCTTCGCCGGCCTTCAGTGAGGGCGTGGGGTCACCCTTGATGCTGCGGTGGTTGAGCGAGCGGGAGGTGGAAAACCCGAGGGCGCCGGCACGCACCGCGTCGCGGGTCAGTTCGCGCATGCGGGCAATGTCGGTTTCGTTGGCCGGCTCGAGGCGCGCGGCGCGCTCGCCCATCACGTAAAGGCGCAGTGCGCCATGCGGGAGCTGAGCGGCGACATCGATGTCACGCGGCACGGTGGCCAGGAAGTCGAGGTAGTCGCCGAAGGATTCCCACTGCCAGCTCAGGCCCTCGTGCAGGGCCGCGCCCGGAATGTCCTCGACACCTTCCATGAGCTCGATGAGCCGGTCGTGATCGGCCCGACGCACCGGCGCGAAGCCCACGCCGCAGTTGCCCATGACCGCGGTGGTCACGCCCTGCAGGCTGGAGGGCTGCATGCGCTGGTCCCAGGTGGCCTGACCATCGTAGTGGGTGTGGATGTCGACGAAGCCGGGCGTGACCAGCCGGCCGCGGGCGTCGATCTCCTCGGTGCCTGTGCCGCCGAACCTGCCGATCGCGGTGATCCGGCCCCCGTTGATGCCGATGTCACCTTCCTGCAGCGGGCCGCCCAGGCCGTCGGCCAGTGTGCCGCCGCGGATCACCAGGTCGAATGGCTTGCTCATGGCGGAAGTCCTCTCGTGGGGGTGGGTCAGGGCGGCGCCCCCGGGCGCGGCCGGCCGATCAATTGATGATACTTGCGTTTCCCGGGCGCCGGTATGCTCACGTCCCGATGCCGTTTCGCGGCCGTGCCGCCCTCTGATCCACCCTGCGGAGACACTCCATGCCCCTCGATGCCGAGATCGCGAAGATCCTGCCGCGCATGCCCCTGCGCGATGTCCCGACCATGACGCCGCAGAGCGCGCGCGACTCGCTGCTGGCCATGGCCCAGGCCCGCAACGACCAGCCCTTGCCCGACCCCGGCCGGGTCGATGCGATCTCGCTGCCCGGCCCGGCCGGCGCGATTCCGGCACGGGTCTATCGCACCGCGCGCAGCGCCGCGCCCACGGTGGTGTACTTCCACGGCGGCGGCTGGGTGGCAGGCGATCTCGACACCCATGACCGCGCCGCCCGCATTCTCGCCATCGAACTCGATGCCACGGTGGTCAGCGTCGATTACCGGCGTCCGCCCGAGGCCCGCTTTCCGGCGGCCTTCGACGACGCGTTCGCCGCCGTGCGCCATGTGGGTGCCAATCTGGCTGCCTTCGGTGGTGCGGGCCAGCCGCTGGGTGTGGCCGGTGACAGCGCCGGCGGCAATCTCGCTGCTGCTGCAGCGCTCGCGGCGCGCGATGGCGGGCCGCCGGTGCACGCCCAGCTGCTGGTCTACCCGGTCACCGATGTCACCGGCCACTTCCGCGATGCCGCCATCAACCGCGCCTATCCCTCGCGTGCCCAGAACGCCGAGGGCTATTTCCTGTCGCTGGCGGTGATGCAGTGGTTCTCCGACCACTACCTCGGCGCAAGCGGCCTGGCGGCTGATCCGCGGGTCTCCCCGCTGAAGGCGGGCAGCCTGGCCGGGCTGCCGCCCACGGTGCTGTGTACCGCCCAGTTCGATCCGCTGCGTGATGAGGGCGAGGCCTATGCCGCGGCGCTGCGGGCCGCGGGGGTGCGGGTGATGGAGCACCATGGTTCGGGGCTCATTCATGGCTACTTCGGCATGGGCGCTGCGGTGCCCGCCGCCGGCGAGGAAGCCCGACGGGTGCGGGCCGACTTTCGCAGCCTGCTCGAGCAGGCGGCGTGAGCGCCGCCGGTGATGCCGGCGCGCCGATGAAACCGGCCAGCGCCCACACCTGCTGTCTCAACCGGAAGGTGTTCAGCGAGCTCGACTTCTCCGACCAGGAGTCCTTCGACGATGCCGGGCGCGGCCTGATCGGCAGCATTCCCGATGCGCGAATCGTGGGCGGGCGAGGGCAGGTTGTCTGGGACCTTGCCAGCTTCGGCTTCCTCGAGGACGAGCAGGCGCCCGACTCGGTCAACCCCAGCCTGTGGCGACAGGCGCGGCTGAACCGGCTGCACGGGCTGTTCCGGGTCACCGACCGGCTCTACCAGGTGCGTGGCTTCGACCTCGCCAACATGACCATCATCGAAGGCGACAGTGGCATCGTGATCATCGATCCGCTGATGTTCACCGAGACCGCAGCCGCGGCGCTGGCGCTGTATCGCGCCCATCGCGGCGATCGGCCGGTGCGTGCGGTGATCTATTCCCACAGCCACACCGACCACTACGGTGGCGTCGAGGGCGTGATCACGCCGGCGCAGGCCGCCAGCGGCGAGGTGGCGGTGATCGCGCCCGAGGGCTTCATGCACGAGGTCATCTCGGAGAATGTGCTGGCCGGCGTACCGATGCGCCGGCGCGCGATGTTCCAGTTCGGCCCCACCCTGGCCCGCGGCCCGCTCGGGCATGTGGACAGCGGCCTGGGCAAGGTCACCGGACGCGGCACCCAGAGCCTGATCGCGCCCAACCGCATCGTCAGCGAGCCGACCGAGACCCTGGTCATCGATGGCATCGAGGTGGTCTGCCAGCTCACGCCCGAGACCGAGGCGCCGGCGGAGATGAACTTCTTCTTTCCGCAGCTCGGGGTGCTGAACCTGTCGGAGAACGGCTGCCACACCATGCACAACCTGTGTCCCATCCGTGGCGCCAAGACACGGGACGCGCTGGCCTGGTCCAAGTACCTCGATCAGGCGCTCGATGCCTTCATCGACCGCACCGAGGTCTGCATCGCGCAGCATCACTGGCCCACCTGGGGCCGCGAGCGGGTGCGCCGCTTCATCAGCGAGCAGCGCGACATGTACCGCTATCTGCACGATCAGACCCTGCGGCTGATGAGCCACGGCCTGACGCCCAACGAGATCGCCGAGTCGGTGCGCATGCCGGCCTCGCTGCGGGCGCGCTGGCACGCGCGTCCCTACTACGGCGCGGTCGAGCACAATGTGCGGGCGGTCTATGCCCACTATCTCGGGCCCTACGACGGCAACCCGGTCAACCTCAATCCGCTCTCGCCGCAGGCGCAGGCGCAGCGCTACCTCGAGTACATGGGCGGTGCAGACAGCGTGCTGGCGCGCGCACGCAAGGACTTCGACGCCGGCGATTACCGCTGGGTGGCGCAGGTCTGCCACCACCTGGTGTTTGCCGACCCGGCCAACCGGCCGGCCCGCGAGCTCTGCGCCGATGCCCTCGAGCAGCTGGGCTACCAGAGCGAGTCATCCACCTGGCGCAACGCGTATCTGCTTGGCGCGCATGAGCTGCGCAAGGGCGCACCCCGGCCACCCGCCGGTGCGCAGGGCGGGGTGGCGCCGCGGGTGGTGGCGATGATGCCGATGCCGATGTTCTTCGATTACCTCGCCATCCGCATCAACGGACCGAAGGCGGAGGGACTCAGCCTGCGCATCGACTGGCGCATGACCGATGAAGGCGGCTGTCATCGGCTGAGTCTGAGCCACGGTGCGCTCAGTCACGCCGAGGGCAGCCATGGCGAGGCCCGTCAGGCCACGGTGCTCGCTGACCGTACCGCGCTGGGCGCGCTGCTGTCGGCCGGCAAGCGCTTCTCGCAGGCGCTCGAGGAGGGCCTGCTCGGGGTGGACGGTGAGCGCCAATCGGTGGCGGCGCTCTTCGGTGTGCTCGACGATTTCTCGCCGATGTTCAACATCCTCGAGCCCTGAGGCGGCTCATGCTCAGGCGGCACCCACCAGCAGCCACGTGCTGGCGCCGGCGAGAGCGAACGCGAAGGCCCTTGCCGGCAGACGCAGGCGCGTGCGCAGGGCCGGCGTGAGCCGGCTGGCCGGCAGCCACACCGCCATCAGCAGTCCGGCCTGCAGCAGCGCCAGTCCGGCGAGATAGGCCAGCACCGGCGTGGGCTCCGCGCCCACCACGGCTTCACCATGGACGAGCCCGTGGACGAGTCCGGCCAGCCCCGCCGCCCCTGTCCAGCGTGTACCGGCCGATGCGTTACGAGCACCGGCGCCGATGCGGGAAAGACCGAGCACGAACGCGGGCAGCAACAGACTGAGCGCGAGTGCGGCATCCTGCAGGGGCAGGCTCAGGCCGGCTGCGCCGGCCACCGTGCCGATCAGGCCGGCAACCAGGAACAGGGTGAGCAGGCGCATGCCCTGCCTGCGCGCCACGGGCAGGCAGGCGATCGCAGCAGCGCTGCCCAGCAGGAAGAGCAGATGGCCGGGTTCGATCAGCGGATGCCCGAGGCCTGAGAGCAGGCCCTCCATCAGGGTGGCTGGCGTCTGCCCGCCCATCGGGTGATGCGCCAGGGCGGGTGAGGCGCCGAGCGCCAGCACGAGCGTGGTCGGCAAAGCGCCGCGGCAGGACACGGTACCGGACGGTGCGGACAGGTGGGTCATGACTGGGCCTCGGTGGGCGTGATGGGAGACAGCGCCTGCGCGACGCCGATCATGCTGTCGCGGCTGACCAGTCGGGCGAGGGCGTCTTCACTCAAGCCCTCGGTGCCCTCGGGTCTTCGTGGCAGCACGAGAAAGCGCATGTCCGCGGTGCTGTCATGCACGCAGATCGCGGTGCTGGCGGGAAGATGAAGCCCGAATTCGGCGAGCACGGATGCCGGTTCGCGCACGGTTCGGGCCCGGTAGGCCTTGCTGATGTACCAGGACGGGGGTTGGCCCAGGATCGACCGTGGATAGCACGAGCACAGCGTGCACACGATCAGGTTGTGCTCGGCCTCGGTGTTCTCCACCACCACCAGTTGCGCCTCGCCCACCCTGATGTCGAGCTCGGCCGCGGCGTCCTTGCCGTTGGCCAGAAGTCGTGCGCGGAAAGCCGGATCGATCCAGGCCCGGGCCACCAGCCTTGCACCGAGGTGCGTGCCGGGCGCCTCGAGTTTCTGGATCTCGAGAGTGACTTCACCTGCCGACAGGATCCCGCGTTCGATCAGCAGGGCCTGCAGGGCATCGACCATCTGCTGTCCGAGCAGGTTGCCCTCGCCGTCCTCGATCACCAGGGCATCGTGCTCGTGGGCGTGGCCATGCGCCCGAGGATGGTCGTGCTCATGGGCGTGCTCATGGTCGTGCTCACGGCCGTCATGATGGTCGTGTCTCGGTGCGGGTGATGGCGGCTCAGCCATGGGACTCTCCGTGCTCGGCTTCGAGCCAGTGGTCATAGATCTCGATGCACAGCGCATCGTCGGGATGGCGGCGGTGTTCCGGCCAGAGTTCGCGCATCGGGAACCGTACCCGGTAGAGCGGCACCACCTGGCCGTCGGTTCGGCCCACGGCCAGATCTTCCGGGTTGAGGAACCAGCCGCAGCACTGGATGATTTCGCCGCACTGGCCGAGGATGTAATCGGGAGTGCGCACATGGCCGGGCTTGCGCAGGTCACGCACCCGGACCCGGTCGCCGAGTCTGAAACGCTGACGCGACATGGCTTGCGCTGCCTCAGCCTTCCCGGCAGGGCGTGGACCAGCGGTCCTGAACGCTGCTCAGCGCCGCCTCGAACTCCTCGCGGGTGAACAGCCCCTTGGCAACGAGGGTGTCGATCATCGCCTCGAGGCGCCGGCGGTAGAACGAATAACGCTGGTACTTGTCGAGCCCGAAGGACTCGAAGCCGTGACGGATCTCGTCGAGCGAGATCACCCGGCGAGCGCCGTCGCCAAGCAGATTGCGGATTGCCTCGGCCTGCTTCTCCCAGTGCTGGAAGGGCAGTTCCACCTGCGGAATCGGACCGGCCGGCAGGCCGCCGATGTCGTGATAACCGCTCATGTCGTCGCTCCCGGATCAGGCCAGGTCGGCGGGCTTGAGCAGCACCGAACGGACATCCATGCGGTCCTTGAGCACGCCCTCCTTGTGGAAGACATCGACCAGCGCCTGATAGGAGCGGATGTCGGTGTCGTTGAGCTCGTTCCAGGCGCGCAGGTAGGGCTGGGCGATGATGCGCACACTCTCGCCGCGGATCGCGGTGTACTTCGCGAAGTAGGGGCGCACCCGGTCGAACTCGGTGTTGGCAAGACGCGTGGCCTGGTCGAGCACCTGTACCACCTTTCGTGCCACCTGCGGCCGCTCCTTGATGAAGCGCGTGGTCAGCAGCGAGACGCCGGAATAGAAGGGATCGGCGATGACACTCGCGCAGGGGTTGGTCATGGCGCGGGTGGCCTCGCCCGAAGCCACCGCGATCGAGCCGACCGGTTCGAGCGAGAGCGTGGCATCGATGCTGCCCGCCACCACCGAGGGCACCTGCAGGCCGACAGCGATCTCCTGCAGGCGCACATCCTTGTCGGGGTCCAGGCCGTTGGCCCGAAGCATGTGGCGCGAGATGGTTCGCCACTGGATGCCGGGCAGGTGGCCGAGCGATTTGCCGCGCAGATCCTTGAAGCTGCGGATGGTCGAGCCGTTGCGCACGATCAGGCCGTCGTTGATGCGATCGACGCGCACGCCGCCACCCTGCAGACCGAATACCTTGAAGGTGCCGGGGTAGCGCGCCTCGGCCAGCATGGTGATGCCAGCCGCCGCGCCGGGCGCACCGACATCGGCCTGGTTGGCGACCAGGGAGTCGATGATCTGGTTGGGGTTCTGGAACTGGACAGCCTCGGCCTCGATGCCGGCCTTCTCGAAGAGCTTGTCCTGCAAGGCCACATAGAGCGCCGTGGTCTGCATGATCGGCAGCCAGGAGAGCTTCACCTTCTCGGTCTTCTGGGCGTGCACCCAGGGTGCGGCAAGGCTGCCGGTGGCAGCGGCGGCCACGCCCAGCAGGCGGCGTCTGGTGTTGATCATCGAAAGCCTCCAGTTGTTGAGTTCGGTTGCCCTGCGCGGCGCCGGATCAGCGGCCGGCCCACTTCACGAAATGCCGCTCCAGGCCCAGGAAAAGGATGTTCAGGCCATAGCCCAGGCAGCCCGTGGCGATGATCGAGGCGTACATCTGCTTCAGGTCGAAGACCTGCTGCGCGTCGATGATGCGTCTGCCCATGCCATTGGCCGAGCCGATGAACATCTCGGCCACGATGATCACCACCAGGGCGTAGGAGACGCCCAGGCGCAGACCGACGCAGGTCTGGGGCAGCGACTCGTAGAACATCACATCGCGGAAGATGCGGCCGCGCGAGGCGCCCATCACCCGTGCCGCGAGGATGCGGGTCGGGCGGGCGTTCATCACGCCGTAGGCGACATTGAAGACGATCACCAGCCAGGCCGAGAATGCCGCCACACCAACCTTCGATTCCTCGCCGATGCCGAAGATCAGCAGGAAGAGCGGGAACATCGCCGTGGCGGGCGTCGAACGGAAGAAGTCGATCGCAAACTCGAGCGCCCGGTAGATGCGGGTGTCTGAACCCAGTGCGATGCCCACGGGCACGCCAAGCGCCGCGGCCAGCGCGAAGGCGCCCAGGGTGCGTTTCAGGGTACCGGCGAAGTCCGCCAGGATCGAGCCATCGGCAATCGAACCGCTCAGCGCCTGCAGCGTGGCCGCGGGCGTGGGCAGCAGCTTGGGACTGATCCACTGGCCTGCCGCAGCGAGCCACCAGATCGCCAGGATCAGCGCAGGGCCGATCCAGAAGGGATGCCGCAGCGCGGGGGCCATCATCCGGGACACTCGGTTCATCGGCGCACCTCGCGCTGGAAGATGGCCAGGCTGCGGGCCTTGGTCGCGATGAACTCGGCATCGATCAGCGTTGCGTCGTTGCGCGGGCGAGGGGCGCCGACATCCACGATGTCGGCCACCCGCGTGGGGCGCTTGGTGAGCAGCAGCAGGTGATCGGCCAGGTAGACCGCCTCCTCGAGGTCGTGCGAAACCAGCAGCATCGTCACCCCGGTCTGCTGGAACACAGTCTGAAGCCGTTCGCGGATGAACAGGGTCATCTCGTAGTCGAGGGCCGAGAAGGGCTCGTCGAGGAACATCACCTCGGGGCGCGGCGCAAGCGCCCGCAGGATCGATACCAGCTGCTGCTGGCCGCCCGAGAGCTCATAGGGCTTGCGCCCGAGATCGAAGCCGACCTCGAACTGCGTGATGAGCTCGTCGACCCTGGCCCGCCTTTGCGCCGGCGGCAGTCCGCGCACCTTCAGGGGGTACTCGATGTTCTGGCGCGCACTCAGCCATGGGAAGAGCGCGTCACGGTAATTCTGGAAGACGTAACCGATGGTCACATCGCGCACCGGGCGTCCATCGAAGAGGATCTCGCCGCCATCGATGGGGATCAGCCCCGCGATCAGGTTGATCAGCGTCGACTTTCCGCAGCCGTTCGGACCGAAAATGGAGATGAAGCGCCCGGCGGGGATGTCCAGATCGAAGTCCTGATAGAGGGGCGCCTCGCCGAAACGCTTGCACAGACCGCGGATGCTGATCGCTGGTCGACGGCCCGCGTCGAAGTTCAGGCGGGGCGCGGCGACAGTGGCAAGCGCGGGATCGGGCAGGGGGGCGTTCATGGTCGGGGAGGACGCACATCGGTCGGTGGGCGGGAGCGCTGCCGGTGCGTTCAGCCCTTGCACGAGGCGTGCCATGGACGCCTGGGCATCGATCGCCCCGGCGATGGGCGCCCGATGCACCGCGCACGCCCGAAGGGCCCGTTCGCGGTGCAGGGCGGCGCCTGGCGCGCCGGCGTCGGCCCGCGTCTCATACCAGCCCCTGCCGATTTCCCTTCGCGCCGGGGCGGGCCGTAGACTGCGCCGGTACTCTCATCCTGCACCGGAGCTCTCATGCTGCGCCACTCCCTGTCAGCCGCCCTGCTCGCCGCCCTGCTGCCCGTCACCTCGGGTGCCCAGGAGGCCAAGCTGCCCGCCACGCTCACCCTGACCGCCTACGAGACCGGTTCGAACGCCTTCAACCAGGCCGTGGCGGTGGGCAACATGCTCAAGAAGCGATTCGGCACCGACATGCGGGTTCTGCCGGCCGGCAATGATGTGGCGCGCCTTGCGCCGCTCAAGGCCGGACGCGCCCAGGCCTCGGCCATGGGGATCGGCACCTTCTTCGCCCAGGAGGGTGTGCTGGAGTTCGCGGTGCGGGAATGGGGCCCGCAGCCGCTGCAGCTGCTGCTCACCGCGTCGACCTGCAGCGGACAGTCGCTGGGGGCGGCCAATGACGTGGGCATCCGCAGCGCCGCAGACCTCAAGGGCAAGCGCGTGGGCATGGTGGTGGGGTCGCCCGCGGTCAACCAGAGCGTCCATGCCCTGATCGCCTTCGGTGGCTGGACCACCAACGAGGTCAAGCCGGTGGAGTTCGCCAGCTACGGCGCGATGATGAAGGGCGTGGTCAACAACGAGATCGATGTCTTCTTCGCGTCCACGATCTCGGGCATGGCCAAGGAGATCGAGAGCTCGCCGCGCGGCATCACCTGGATCTCCATGCCGGCAGCCGACAAGGCCGGCTGGGCGCGGGTGCAGAAGGTGGCGCCTTACTTCTATCCGCACAAGTCCACCTGCGGCGCCGGTTACGCCAAGGGTCAGGCGATCGAGACCTCGGTGTACCCGTATCCCATCTTCATGGCCTACGGTTCCCAGGATGCCGGCACCGTCTATGCGTTCACCCGCGCCATGCTCACCCATTACGATGACTACAAGGATTCGGTACCGGGGGTGGATGGTCTGGAGGGCAAGCGTCAGAACCTGACCTGGACCATTCCCTACCACGCGGGGGCGGTGAAGGCGCTCATCGAGGCCAAGCTCTGGACCGACGCCGCACAGAAGCACAATGACGGGCTGCTGCGCCGTCAGGAGGTGCTGGGTACCGCCTGGAAGGACTTCCTCAAGACCAATCCGCCGGAAGACCGTGAGCAGTTCCGTGCCGCCTGGATGAAGGCCCGCGCCGCGGCCCTGACCAAGGCCGGCCTCGAACTCATGGCCAACTGAGCCGTGCCCGCGCCCCTGATCGACCGGAGCCCCTCATGATGCATGCCCGCCGTCGCGGACTCGTGCGGGCCGCGCTCGGCGCCGCCGCCCTGGCGGCGTTGCCCGCGCGAGCCCAGGATTTCTCTGCCAGGCCGATCACCATCGTCGTGCCCTTCGCCGTGGGTGGCGCCACCGATGTGACTGCGCGGCGTCTGGCCGACGAACTCGCCCGCAGCCTGAAGACCACGGTGGTGGTCGAGAACAAGCCGGGCGCGGGCAGCTTCGTGGCCACCACCCATGTCACCAAGGCGCCCAAGGATGGCCACACCCTGCTGTTCGGGGGCTCGGGCATCACCAACGTCAACCCGCACATCTTCCGCAACCTGCCCTACAAGGTCTCCGACCTGGCGCCGATCTCCACGGTGTCCAAGCAGGCCTTCGTGCTCAACGCTCATGCCGGCCTGCCGGCGCGCACCGTTGCCGAGCTCGTCAGCTACGCGCGCACCCGGCCCGATGGGCTGGCGATCGGCACGGTAGGCACCGGCACCACGTCGCACATCCTGGCGGAGTGGATCGCCCGCACGCTGGGCATCAAGGCGGTCTTCGTCCCTTACAAGGGCACCTCGCAGTCCACCATCGACCTGATCAGCGGCCGCATCGATGTGCAGATGGACGGCATGTCCACCGCCATCACCATGCACCGTGCCGGCAAGACCCGGATCATTGCCTCGATGGGCAACGAGCGTTTCAGCCTGCCCGACGGGGTGCAGACCTTCGGCGAGGCTGGCTATCCCGAGCTGGTGGCCTACGCGCAGTTCGCGCTGCTGGCACCGGCCGGCACGCCCGAGCCGGTGATCCGTCGCCTGCATGCGGCGGTGGCTGCGGCGGTGCGTCTGCCCGAGATCGCCGACAAGCTGCGTGCGGGTGGCGAGATTCCCGAGGCGAGCGCCAGTCCGGAGGAATACGCCGCGCTGATCCGCAGCGAGGACAAGCGCTGGGGCGACATCATCCGCCCGATGAATCTGCGGCTCGACTGAGGCCGGGCGCTGCACGCCGGCCACCGATTGCACGGCGCAGCGGCCCCAGCAGGCCGATCAGGCCGCGGGGAAACAGCGCCAGCGTGGTGATCAGCACGCTGCCCAGGATGATCTTGTCGGCATAGCCGCCCAGCGACAGGAATTTCTCCTGGGCGAGGATCATGGCGGTGGCCAGCAGCGGCCCGAGCAGAAGACGCCGGCCGATGAGGATTACTGCGGTGAGCATCAGGATGAGGAAGTACGAATCGAGGATGTCCGCGCTGACATAGGCTCGCTGATGCGCATAGAGCCAGCCCGCGGCTGCGGTGATTGGCGCCGAGAACAGGAACACCTTCAGGCGCACCTGCTGGGGGTCAACCCCGGACATGATCGCCAGGCGGGGGTTGAGGTGGGTCATGACCGCGGCGCTGCCCAGCCTCGAATGCCGGAAGCGGTCGACCAGGTAGAGGGCCACCAGCAGCAGGCCGAAGGCGTAGGGCCAGAGTTCGCGGTCATTGGCCGCCTTCAGGCTGAGTGGGCCGATGGAGAGGTCAAGCGGCGGTATGCCGCGCAGGCCATCCGAGCCGCCCAGGAAGGCCCAGTTCTGCGCCACGGTGGCTGCCACCACCGCGATGGCATAGGTCACCAGCGAGAACACGAACTCGCGCAGCCGCAGTGTGATCAGGCCCACCAGCGCGGCAAAGACCAGCGCCGTCACCACCGCGCCGGCCAGGGTGAGCCAGCTGCCGGCGCCGGCGCGGGTGGCGAGCAGGGCCGTGGCGTAGCTGCCCACCGCGAAGAACACGGTATGGGCGAGGCTGACCTCGCCAAGGTCGGACACGATCAGGTCGAGGCCGTAGGCCATCACGGCGAAGATGGCGATCAGCACGAAGGCGCTGTAGACCGCCGCCGATCCACCAAGCAGGATGGGCGCGAAATAGCCGGCTACCGCCAGCAGGGCGAGCAGGGGCAGGCGCAGGGCGGGGCTCATTCGGGGCTCCGGTTCATCGGCTGCCAGCGGCCAGGCCGCCGGGGCGCAGCACCAGCACCGCAATCAGCACCACGAAGGCAGCTGCGGTGGTGTAAGCCGGCGAGACCAGGGCGCCGAACAGGGCGGTGAACAGGCCCAGCGCAATGCCGGCCACATAGCTGCCGGTGATGCTGCCGATGCCACCGAGCACCACCACCACGAAGGTCATGATCACCTCGTCAAAGCCCATCGAGGTGAGGATCGGCGTACGGGGGCCCACCATGGCACCGGCGAAGGCCACCGCCGCGCCCTCGAAGGCGAAGACGCCGAGATAGACCCTGCGCACATCGATGCCCGCGAGTTCAGCGAGCTTGGGATCCTCGGCCACCATGCGCACCAGACGACCCACCCGGGTCCGGTCGATCACCAGCTTCAGGGCCACGAAGACCGCGATCGCGGCGATCACGATGGCCAGGTCCTGGGCGCTGAACCAGAGCTCGCCGAGGGTGATCTCGCGCACCGACAGCGGGGTCTCGAGGATCTGCCCGGTGGAGCCGAAGATGAGCGCGGCGGCGCCGTGCATCACATAGCCGAAGCCCAGCGTCATGATCATGATCGACACCAGGTTCTGCTCGAGCGTGGCCTGCAGCATCACCCGCTGCAGCACGAAGCCGATCAGCATGCCGGTGACCACCGCCACCGGAATGGCGAGCAGCCACGGCAGGTGCAGGCCGTTGATCGCGAACCAGGTCATGAAGGCGCCGACCATGTACATCTGGCCATGCCCGAAGTTGACCAGGCGGGCCACGCCGAGCAGCACCGTCCAGCCGATGGCTACCAGCGCGAAGGCATGGCCGAGGACGAGGCCGTTGATCAGCTGCTGACCGAGGTTCATGCGTCGTGTCCGCCAAGGTAGGCTCGGGCAATGCGCTCATCGTCGCGCATCTCGGCCGCGGTGCCCTGGGCGATCACCCGACCGCGCTCGAGCAGCACCAGACGGTCGACCACCTCGATGGCGGCCCGCACATTCTGCTCGACCAGCAGGATGGACAGCCCGGTGGCGGCCAGTGTGCGCATGGTCTGCAGCACGGTGGACACCAGCCGCGGCGCCAGGCCGATCGAGGGCTCATCGAGCAGGAGTGCCTGCGGTCCGAGCATCAGCGCCCGGCCGATGCCCAGCATCTGCCGCTCGCCGCCCGAGAGCTGCGAGCCCAGGTGCCCGCGCCGCTCCTTCAGGCGCGGAAAGAGCGCGAACACCGCATCGCGGTCGTGGATATGGCGGTCCGTGCCGCGGGGGGCGCTTCCCGGCACGCTCAGGTTCTCGTCGACGGTCATCTGGCCGAAGACCAGCTTGCCTTCGGGCACCAGCAGCAGGCCGGCCCGGGCTCGCGCATGGGCGGGCAGGGCGCCGATCTCGCGGCCACCCAGCCAGACCTCACCGCTGACCCGCGGCGCGCCGCGCGACCAGCCGGCGATGGCATTGACCAGGGTGGACTTGCCGGCGCCGTTGGCGCCAACCACACCGACCACCTCACCTCGGCCCACCGCGATCCGGTCGAGCGCGAGCGCGGTGTTGCCGCCGTAGGCGACGGTGAGATTGCGGGCCTCCAGGACCGGCGCGGTGGCTGGCCCGACGCTCATTGCGTGCGCCCGAGATAGGCTTCGAGCACGGCCGGATCGCGCTGCACATCGGCGGGCGTGCCCAGGGCGATCTGGCGGCCCTGGTCGAGCACCACGATGCGGTCGGCCACCGCCATGATCAGGTCCATGTGGTGCTCGATGACCACCACCGCGAGCCCTTCGCGCTTCAGGCCGAGCAGCAGGTCAGTCAGCCGCTGCATGTCCGCGCCGCCCAGCCCCGCACCGGGTTCGTCGAGCAGCAGCGCGCTGGCGCCGGTGCCGTGCGCAAGCGCGATCGACAGCAGTCGCTGCGTGCCATAGGGAATCTCCGCCGGCAGGCGCGCGTGGTAGTCGGCCTCGATGCCGAAGCGCTCGAGCAGGCCGGCGGCCTGCCGTGCAGCCTCGGCCCGACGGCGGGCGCTGACCCGGGGGGCGAGCGCCGCCGCCAGCAGGCCGCTGCCCGCGGTGCGCTGCAGCACCGAGAGCATGTTCTCGAGCACGCTCAGTTCGTGGAAGAAGGCGTTCTGCTGGAAGGCACGCTTCAGGCCCCGTTCGGCCAGCCGGTGCGCGGGCACCGCGGTGATGTCCTCGCCGCGCAGACTGACCCTGCCCTGGCGCGGCACCATAGCGGTGACCGCGTCATAGCAGGAGCTCTTGCCCGCACCGTTGGGGCCGATGATGCCGAGCAGTTCGCCCGCGCCCACCGACCAGGACACCGAGTCCAGGGCCACCAGCTCGCCGTAGCGAACCCCCAACCCTTCGACGCTCAGGACGCTCACTGCGCTCAGTTGCCCTTCTCGACGACCATCTTCTGGCCCTGCACGCCGAAGACATAGTGGCGGTTGGCGAGCTGCCCGTTGGCCGCGAAGCTCACGTCACCCAGCAGCGTGCCGCGGAAGCTGCCGCCGCGGATCCGCCTGGCGATCGCTTCACGATCGAGGGTCTTGAGCTCGTTGGCCGCCATGGCCCAGATCTGCAGGGAGGCCGCGCCCAGCGCCATGAACTTGTCGGGCGTGAGCTTGTGCTGATCCTGCACCTTGGCCACATAGCGCTTGTTGACGGCGTTGGAGGCGAAGGGCTCGACATCGGGAAAGTAGATGTCAGCGCCAACCAGACCGTTGGCGGCATCGCCGGCCACCGAGATGACGCTGGGGGCGATCGTGCCCACCGCAGCGATCAGCTGGCCGGGAATCCGCGCCTGGCGCGCCTGACGGATGAGCGCCGGCATGCCCAGACCTTCGCTGGCGTTGATCGCCACCACCGCGTCGGGGTTGGCGGCCCGCACGTTGGTGAGGGCAACGCGGAAGTCGGCCTGGGTGAAGGGGAACTTCTCTTCGGCGACCCGCTCGTAGCTGTGGTTGAGCTTCTTCAGCTCGGCTTCGATGGAGGCCTGGGCGCCATTGCCGTAGGCGTCGTTCTGGGTGAGGAAGGCCACACGCCGGGCCTTGAGGCGGTTGGCGATGTAATCGGCGATCACCGCCCCGTCCTGCGAGTTGGAACTGTTCAGGCGGATGGCGAGCGGATTGCCCTCGCCCGACAGGATGGGATCGGCCTTGGAGATGGCGGTGATGTCGAGCACGCCCGCACGGCTGATCACCGGCTGCATGGCGAGCGTGACAGGGCTGTTCCAGCCCTCGATGATCACCGAGACGCCGGCCGAGACCAGCTCGTTGGCCCGCGACACGCCCACCGCCGGGGTGGATTCGTCATCTCGCGCTTCGATCACCAGCTGGCGTCCGAGCACGCCGCCGCTTTCGTTGATCAGCGCGGCCATTGACTGGATGGACTTCACCAGATGCTGGCCCTGGGGACCGGCCCCGCCGCTCAGCGGGAAGATCACGCCCACCTTGATCGGTTGCGCGATGCCGGGTGCGGCAAGGCCGAGGCCGAGCGCGAGGCTGGCCAGTGCGGAAAAGAGGAATCTCATCGGGCGATCTCCGGACGGTGGAAGCGCAGGCAGTGTAGCGGCAGTCCGTATCATCCGGACGTGCACGAGGAGCCGCCCATGACCGAAAAATCCGTTCTGATCGCCGGCGCATCCGGCGTGGTGGGCCATGCGGCCCTCGAGCATTTCGATGCGCTGCCCGACTGGCGCGTGATTGCGGTGTCGCGCCGCACGCCCGCGTTGCCCCTTGGCTTTCGCGGCGTTCACATGCCGCTCGATCTGACCGATCCCGCCGACTGCGTGCGCGCCGCGCAGTCGATGCCGCCGGTGACGCACCTGGCCTATGCCGCCCTTCACGAGAAGCCGGGGCTTGTGCGCGGCTGGCGCGAGGCCGACCAGATGCAGACCAATCTCGCGATGCTGCGCAACCTGATCGAGGCCCTGCTTGCGGCGGGGCATCGCCTGCAGCATGTGAGCCTCCTGCAGGGCACCAAGGCCTATGGCGTGCATCTGCATCCGGTGGCGGTCCCGGCGCGCGAGGACGGGCCTCGGGACGCGCACGAGAACTTCTACTGGCTTCAGGAGGACTACCTGCGCGCCCGGGCGGCCTCCGCCGGATTCGGTATCACGATCTTCCGGCCGCAACTCGTGTTCGGTGATGCCATGGGCGTGGCCATGAACCTGATCCCGATCATCGGGGTGCACGCCGCGCTCTGCGCCGATGCCGACGAGCCCTTTGCCTATCCTGGCGGGCCTTCGAACATCCTCGAGGCCACCGATGCACGTCTGCTGGCGCGTGCGCTGGCCTGGGCCACGCAGGCGCCCGCGGCGCGCGGCGAAATCTTCAATGTCACCAATGGCGATGTGTTCGTGTGGCGCAATCTCTGGCCCGAGATCGCCGACAGCCTCGGGGTGCCCACCGGCCCGGACCAGCCCCTGTCGCTGGCGCGGCATCTGCCGACCCAGGCGGCGCGCTGGGATCGTCTGGTCCGCGCGCACCGGCTGCTGGCGCCGCCGCTCGCCGAGCTGCTTGGCGAGTCGCACCACTATGCCGACTTCTGCTTCGGCTTTCACGCCCGCGAGGCGCCCCCGCCCGTGATCGTGAGCACCATCAAGATCCGCCAGGCCGGCTTTGCCGACTGCATCGACACCGGTCGCATGTTCCGTGACTGGTTTGCGCGCCTGCGTGAGCAGCGCATCCTGCCGCCGATCGGCGCGCGGCTTGAAGGTGGCCTCGCAGGTTCAGTCCGCGCACCGGCCGGCTGAGCATGGCGCGCGTGGCGGTCATCGGCGCCGGCATCGTGGGGGCGTGCTGTGCGTTCACGCTGATCCGCGACGGACACACCGTGGTGCTGATCGATCCGGCCGAGCCGGGCGGGCCGCACGCTGCCAGCCACGGCAATGGGGCGTGGTTCAGTCCGGCCTCGGTGGTGCCGATGTCAGTGCCCGGACTGTGGCGACAGCTGCCCGGCATGCTGCTCTCTCGCGAGGGGCCGGTGCGTCTGCGCGCGGCTGCGCTGCCGGGGCTTGCGCCCTGGCTGCTGCGTTTTCTGAGGGCTGGTGCCACCCCTGAGCGGGCCAGCGCCATCGCCGCGGCGCTCGGCCCGCTGCTGCGCGGATGCGCAGCCCGTCATGCACAGCTCGCCCAGGACGCAGGGGTGCCGGCGCTGGTGGTCCGTCGGGGGCTGCTCTATGCCTATCCCGATCGCGAAGCCTTCGAGCGCGAGGCCTTCGCCTGGGGCCTGCGGCGCGGGCAGGGTGTGGCCTGGCAGGTCTGCGAGGGGGAGGCCTTGCGCATGCTCGCCCCGAGTCTCGCCGACGCCTATCGCTTCGGCGCCCATGTGCCCGAGGGAGGGCATTGCACCGATCCCGCGGCCTATGTCGCGGCGCTGGTGGCGGCAAGCGAGCGCAGCGGGGCGCAGCGCCTGCGTGCGGCGGCGCTGCGACTGCGCCTGCATGCCGGCCGTCTGGCCGCCGTGCAGACCACCCAGGGGGAGGTGGTCTGCGACGCCGCCGTGATCGCTGCCGGCATCAATGCCGTCGATCTTGCCCGCCAGGCGGGTGATCGCGTCCCGCTCGCCGCGGAACGGGGCTATCACGCGGTGTTCGAGATGCAGGGTGTGGCGCTGCCGGTGCCGGTGCCGGTGCCGGTGATGCCGTCTGACGGCCGCATGGCCAACACGCCCACCCGCCAGGGCCTGCGGGTGGCGGGTCAGGTGGAGTTCGCGCCGCCTGGCGCTGCGCCCGACTGGCGACGCGCCGACCTGCTTGTGCGCCAGGCCCGGCGCCTCTGGCCCGCTCTGGCCGGGGACGTGGCCGTGTCGCGCTGGATGGGACAACGCCCGTCCACACCCGACGGCCTGCCGGTGCTGGGGCGCGCCAGCGGCTGCCCCGATGTGCTGCATGCCTTCGGTCACGGCCATGTGGGCATGGCCGCGGCTCCGGCCAGCGCGCAGCTCATGGCCGATCTGCTCGCCGGACGCACGCCCGGCCTCGACCCCGGACCCTATCGGGCGGCCCGCTTCGCGCGGGCCCACTCGCCCGGCTTATGATCGGGCCCTCTGTGCGCCCTGGGAGATGCGATGTCGCTGGTCCGGTATGAGGTGGTCGACGGTGTGGCTGAACTGCGGCTCGACCGGCCCCCGGTGAATGCGGTCACCGCTGCACTCGTCGATGAGCTGCTCGCCTGTCTGGCCAGGGCCCGCGAGGATGCGACGGTACGGGTGGTGCTGCTGGCCAGCGCCAAGCCCGGTCCGTTCTGCGCCGGTCTGGACATTCGCGCTGTCGATGGCCAGCCCCCGGAGGCACTGCACGCGCTGCTCGACAAGCTCTATGTGCGGGTGGCCGATGCCCAGTACCACCTCGGCAAGCCCTCGATCGCGGTCATTGGCGGCGCCGCCCGGGGGGCCGGCATGACGCTGGCCATCTCCTGTGATCTGCTCGTGGCCGAACGCGGCGCGAGTTTCGGGTATCCGGAGATCGATGTCGGTCTGATCCCGGCCATTCATTTTGCGCACCTGCATCGTGTGGTGGGCCGGCATCGCGCCTTCGACCTGCTCTTCACCGGCCGCAGTTTCGATGTGACCGAAGCCGCCAGCCTCGGCCTGATCAGCCGGGTCTGCGATTCTGGCGAGGGACTGGCCACCGGGCGAGCCCTGGCCCGCGAACTGGCCGGCAAGGCGCCGGGTGTGATGCGGCGCGGCCGCGCGGCCTTCCTTCGCGAGTGCGATGCCGACTACCGGCGCGGCGTGGCTGCCGCCGTCGAGAACTTCACCAGCCTGGCCGTCACCGCCGAGGCCCGCGAGGGCATCCGGGCGTTCATCGAGAAGCGCCCGCCGGCCTGGCGCCTGCCTGCCAACGATTGAGCGGCCGGCTCAGGCCGGCCTGAGCAGCCGAGCGATCGCTTCCGGCGGCATCGGCGAGCCCGACAGGAAGCCCTGGAACAGGCGGCAGCCGTGCGCGCGCAGGAATTCGAGCTGGCGTTCGGTCTCCACGCCCTCGGCGATGACCTCGAGCTGCAGCCCCCGTGCCATCGAGAGCACCGCGATCACGATCGCGGCGTCGTCGGGGTCGTCGCTGATGTCGGTCACGAAGGATCGATCGATCTTGAGGGTGTCGATCGGCAGCGTCTTGAGATAGTTCAGGCTCGAGAAGCCGGTGCCGAAGTCGTCGATGGCCAGCCGCATGCCGAGCTCGCTCAGCTGGCGAAGGGTGGCCAGCACCTCGTCGGTCTTGCTCATCAGGGTGCCTTCGGTGATCTCGAAAGCGATGCTCGACGGTGCGACGCGGTATTCATCGAGCATCTCGGCCACCCGCTGCCCGAAGCCGGGCAACCGCACCTGGATGCTCGACAGGTTCAGGGCCAGGCGCGGCGGCTGCAGGCCCTCGCGCCGCCAGGCGTCGATCTGCTGGCAGGCCGCGCGAAGCACCCACTCGCCGATCGGCACGATCAGGCCCGAGGCCTCGGCCAGGCCGATGAACTGCGCCGGAGGCACCAGGCCGCGGGTGGGGTGCTGCCAGCGCAGCAGCACTTCCAGTGAGTCGAGGGTCATCGAGCCCATCTCGAAGATCGGCTGGAAGTGCAGCACCAGTTCGCCGCGCTCGGCGGCACGACGCAGCTCGTTGGTGAGCGCGTAGCGCTCGACCGCCTCGTCATTCATCCGGGCGGTGAAGTACATCCAGTGATTGCGGCCTGACTCCTTCACCTGATACATGGCGGTGTCGCTGTGCCGCAGCAGGGTGTCGACATCGCCGCCGTCATCGGGATAGAGCGCAATGCCGATGCTCGAGCCGACGAAGACCTCCTGGCCGTCGATCGAGAACGGCTGCGAGAGCATCGCGTGCAATGACTGCGCGACCAGGCCCGCAGCCTGCGGGCTGTCGAGCTTGGGGATGAAGACGATGAACTCATCGCCCCCCTGGCGCGCCACCGTGTCTTCGGCGCGCACGCTCGAGGCCAGCCGGTTTCCGACCTCGACCAGCAGCCGGTCACCGGTGGTGTGGCCGAGCGAGTCGTTCACCGCCTTGAACTGGTCGAGATCGATGAACAGCACCGCGGCGCGATGCCGGTTGCGGTGCGCGCTTTCGAGCGCCTGATGGATGCGGTCGCGCAGCAAGGCCCGGTTGACCAGGCCGGTGAGGCTGTCATGGGTGGCCAGGCGCAGCATCTCCTGCTCGAACTGCTTGCGCTCGGTGATGTCGATCCGGATCGAGATGTAGCGCTCGACCTCGCCCTCGGCGTTCCTCATGGGCACGATCGCGGCATCGACCCAGTAGAGCGCGCCGCTCTTGCTGCGGTTGCAGATCACGCCGCGCCAGACTTCGCCGCGGGTGAGCGACTGCCACATCCGGGTGAAGAACTCCCGAGGATGGACGCCGGAGCTCAGGATGCGGTGATTGCGCCCGATCAGCTCCTCGCGGCTGTAGCCGCTGATCCGTACCAGCTGATCGTTGACATCGATGATGCGCCCGGTGCGATCACCGACCGACACGATCGCGTGCTGGTCGATGGCCTGCATGTAGGAGGAGAGCTCGGTGAAGGCGCGCTCCACGCCGCGCTGGGCCTCGAGCAGGGCCTGCGCGGCCTGGTTCTCGAGCGAGGAGCGGCGCAGGCGCAGTGCGGCGTCGCGCAGCTCGCGGTCCTGGGTGCTCAGACGCCACGCGAATGCGCTCAGGGCCGCGAAGCTGGCGATCAGGATGGATGCGATCAGCAGCGTGGTCTGGTTGATCTGGTCACCCGCCAGCAGTTCGGCCTTGTCCAGCGGGATGGTCACCGAGAGCGCGCCCATCAGCTGATGAGGCTCCCAGTGCTTGCCCGGTGCGACGCCCGAGGCCACCCGCCGGGCGATGATTTCGGGTCGGGTCTCGTAGGCGTTGTGGCAGCTCGCGCAGGCCGGCTGCGACGCCGGATCTGCCGACAGATAGCGCAGCACGCGACGCCCCTCGCGGGTCTCGATGCGGGAGACGGCCTTCCAGGGGATCGGCCCGGCGGGGTTCGGCTGGTCCTGGGCCTCGAGCTGCGGCCAGGCCCAGCGCAGGAACTCGTCGTCCAGGCCCTGCGAGGGTTCGAGGTTCCAGCGGCTGACCGGCTTGTACTGGTAGAGCCGGTGCGCGTTCTCGGAGGAGGCCTTGCCGACCAGCTTCAGGAACTGCGCCGGGATCGGCACGAAGCCCGGCTTGCCTTCGGATTCGACATGCGGACCGAGCCCCTCGCGTGCGAGCTTGGCGGCAATCTCCATGGCATAGACCGAGCGCGCGGTGGTGGCCTGGCTGGCCACCACCTCGGCAATCGCCAGCGCCTGGCTCTCGACCGTGGTGTTGACCGCGTGCCGGACCGCGAGATAACCGAACAGGCAGGCCAGCGAGAACACGGCCAGCAGGGTGAGCAGCAGGCGTCGGCCCAGACCGGCCGCCGGCGAGACCTCCGAGCCGCCGCCGAGGCCCGCCGTCACGCCGAGCGCATCGACGCCAGATGCCTGACCGGAGGCGCTCATCGGCTCATCGATCCGGCCGGGCGCCAGCCTGCCCGCCTGGGGTCGGCCCCGATCAACCCAGCGTCTTGCCGAAGAAGCGGAAGGTGCGATCCCATGCGATCTGCGCCCACATCGGGTCGTACTGGGTGATCGGCAGCCGGCCCGGACCGACCGCGGTCTCGTTCGCGAAGGCGTGCTGGGCGAGGTAGCGGTGGCCGGTGTAGTTGGCGCCAGCGGCGGTCAGACGGGCCTCGAGCTGGTCCACGGTGTCGATCGCGAAGGCGGCGTCCTGGGTGGCCCAGTGGGCGAGCAGCGGCACGCGGATCTTCGCCGCATCGACGAATTCCAGGGGCGGCAGGCCGTACCAGACCACCCCGGCATCCATTTCCGGGACCATCATCGACGACAGCACCGTGAGCGCGCCGCCCATGCAGTAGCCGGTGACGCCGACCTTGCCGCCGCGCGCCTTCAGGAACTGCGCGGCGCCCCGCACATCCTGGGAAGCCGCGTCACCGAAGTTGAGGCTGGACATCAGGTGATGGGCCTCCTCGGCCTCGACCGTGGCTCGGCCGCGGTAGAGATCGGGCACCAGCGCGGTGTAACCGGCCTGCGCGAAGCGCTCGGCCACGCCGCGGATCTGGTCGTTCAGGCCCCACCATTCCTGGATCACCACCACCGAGGCGACAGCCCCCGGCGCTTCGGCGAGATAGCCCTGGACCGACTGGCCGTCGGGGCGGGTGAAGGTGACGTTGCTTCCCATGTGTGAATGCTCCTGTTCTGTGGGTTGGTTGGCGCCGCAGGCGTGCTCCCCGCGTCCAACCTGGGCAGGATTCTAGGCCTGCCGGCAGGCTCAGCGTTGGCATCGTGCGGCAAACCCTGAAAAGTCGAGACATCGCCGCGTGATGCCCTGCCGCGGTCAGGCCGCCGGGGACTGGCGCTGTGGCAGTCGCATGGCCGCCGCGGCCGAGAGCAAGAGTGCAGCGCTGGTGCAGGCAAACACCAGCGCGAAGCCGCCCGCAAGCGCCGGCTGGGCTTGACCGGCTTGCGCCACCAGGGTGCCGGCCGAACCATCCGCGCTGCGGCCCAGCGCGGCGAACAGCACCGAGGTGAGGCAGGCCAGACCGAGCGCGCTGCCCAGGGAGCGGGCCAGCCCCAGGAAGGCCGTGGCGGCGCCGGTTCGGGTGGGGGCGACGGCAACCTGCACCGCCACGATGCCGGGGGGCAACGAGATGCCGATGCCCAGCCCCATCAGCAGCATCGAGACGCCAACCGGCCAGGGCGACTGGAATCGCAGCAAGGCCAGGCTCGCGGCTGCGGCGGCCGCCAGCAGCGCGCCGAAGACCATGTTCCGGCGAAAGCGCATGGTCCGCGGCATCATCCGGCCGCTGAAGAAGGCGCCGCAGGGCACGGCCAGCGCATGCATGAGCATCTTGAGCGCCACCTGATCGGGGGTGTCGCCCGACACGGTCTGCAGTGCCAGCGGCAGCATCACCGCCCCTCCGATCATCGAGAAGAACACCAGTGAGGAAGACAGGCTTGCCCAGAGCACGCGCGGGTTCGTGAGCAGGTCGGGCGCCATCACCGGCGCGCTGGTGCGGAACTGCCGTCGCCAGAAAGCGCCCAGCAGCATGGCGGCCAGCACGAAAAGGCCGGCGCCAACGGGGTCGTGCAGTCGTGCGCCCTGGCCGATCCGCGTGAGGGCAATCATCAAGGCGCTCAGCCCGGCGGCGAGCAGCCCGATGCTGGGGTAGTCGATCGCACGGGCCTGCGCCGGGCGCGGCAGGCTGGCCAGGATCCGTCGCGTGAGCACCAGGGCCATCAGCGCCAGCGGCAGACTCACCAGAAAGACGGAGCGCCAGCCGAACCAGGCGGTGAGATAGCCGCTGGTCACCGGCCCGACCAGCGCGGCCAGCGCGTAGGTGCCCGACAGCCAGGCCTGATAGCGCCCGCGCTCGGTGGGCGGCACCACATCGCCGATGGTCGACTGGGCCAGCACGATCAGGCCGCCACCACCCAGACCCTGCAGCACGCGCAGCACGAGCAGCTGGCCCATCGACTGCGCGAACACGCAGCCCACGCAGGCGAGCAGATAGATCAGGATCGCCACCGTCATCATGCGCTGGCGGCCGTACAGGTCGGACAGGCTGCCGTATACCGGCGTGGCCACGGTGGCGGCCACGGTGTATCCGGCGATCACCCATGCGATCAGGCCGGTGCCGCCGAGATCGCGGGCGATCGAGAGCAGCGCCACCGACACCAGGGTGGAATCGAGCGCGGCCACGAAGATGCCCACCTGCAGCCCGCTCACCACCCGGCGCTGCTCCTGGGGCGGGAAGGGCGTCATCTCGGGCCGGGTCGGTGGTGAGCCGCCCGGCGTCCGGGGAGGCGCCGGCGGATCATCGCCTCAGGCGCGGTCGTCATCGAGCCATTGCTCCACCCGGCTTCGCTGGATCTTCCCGCTGGTGCTGCGCGGAAAGTCCTCGGCCGAGGCCACGAAGCGGATCTCACGCGGCAGCTTGTAGGAGGACAGCCCCGCGCGGCAGTGTTGCAGCAGCGACTCGGCGCTGACATCGCCCAGCCGGCATGCCACGAAGGCGACCGGTACCTCGCCCCAGCGCTTGTCGCGGCAGCGGACCACCACCGCCTCCAGCACGCGCGGATCGGTCATCAGCACGCGCTCGATCTCCATCGGGTAGATGTTCTCGCCACCGGACTTGATCATGTAGCGGGAACGATCCACGAAGTTCACCCGGCCGTCGGGTCCGGCCACGAACAGGTCGCCCATGTGGAACCAGCCACCGCGGAACTCGCGGGCGTTCACCTCGGAGGCCTGCCAGTAGCCGCTGAACACGGTGGGGCCACGCACCACCATCTCGCCGGGTACGCCGGGCGGCACGGGACGATCCTGCTCATCGACCAGTTGCCAGCGGCACAGTGCGCTGGGTGCCTTGCCAAGGTCGGGCGGCAGCTCGCCCGGGGCAAAGCGCGTGCCGGCGGCCGGCAGCATGCCGGTTTCGGTCGAGCCGAAGGTGTTCCACCACGGCGCGCGCAGCAGGGCCGAGGTGCGCGCGAGCAGCTCGCCGGGCACCAGATCGGCGAGCGCGCCCACCACGCGAATGCCCCGTGGCGTCACCGCCCCGGCCTCCAGGGCGGCGACCAGCGGCTCGATCATGCCCGGGATGAGCACCAGCCACCATTGCGGCTCGGTGGCAATCAGCGCGACCAGTCGGGGTATGTCGGCACCGTCGACCACGAACACCGTCCCGCCGCAGCCAAGCACATGGATCGCATGCTCGAGCGACACCATGTGGAACATCGGCGCCCAGGCCACGAATCCGTCGCCGGGCTGCAGGCCGCCCTCGATCCGGCTCAGCGCCATGCGCGCGAGCTCGGCCCGGTGACTGATCAGCGCGCCCTTGGGCAACCCGGTGGTGCCACTGGTGTACAGGATGAGCAGGCCATCCTCGGGTTGCGCCACCGGCGGCGGTTCGTCGGCGGTGGCCGCGGCGAGGCGCGACTCGTAATTTTCGCCCAGGCTCACCACCCGCGCGGCGATCGGGCCGATTGCCGCCAGCGTGGACTCGAACCGGGGTGACACCAGCACCACCAGCGGCGAGACCAGCCCCACGCAGTGCGCGAGTTCCTCGCGGGCGAGACGCCAGTTCAGCGCGCACAGGATGGCGCCCAGCCGCGCCGCAGCGAAGGTTGCCTCCAGGTACTCGATCCGGTTTTCCGCGAGGATGCCCACGCGATCGCCGTGGCGTACGCCGAGCGCGGCGAGTGCATTGGCCAGGCGATTCACGCGCTGATCGAGCTCCCGGTAGTTCAGCGAGCGATGCCCGTCATCGACGGCCCGGCTTCCGGGTGTACGCAGGGCCTGCTCGGCGAGCAGCTCGCCCACGGTCAGGCTGCCAGCCCGCGCGATGGCTTCGGGCGGGGCGGCGTCGACCGTCGCGTGAACACGGCCGGCACTCATGGTGTCACCCAGTCGCCGAGCATGGGCTGCACCTGAAGGGCAGGTGGCAGGCGGTGAGCGCCGATCCGCCTGTCGAGCGCCTCGTGCCAGTGGTAGATGCGGCGTTCCTGGTAGTTGAGCGGCACGCCCCGGAAGCCCGCCGTGTCCAGGCTGGCCTGGATGGGCGCCACGAACGAGACATCCTCGTCGACGATGCGATCGAAATTGGCGATACGCGCCTCCCAGAGCGGATGGCGCGACCCGTCGTCGGGAAGCGGAGCGTACCAGAGCACCTCGAGCCGGGATCGGTCGATGGACAGCGGCGTGATCACCACGCAAGGCGCGCCGGTGGCCGAGATGGGCAGGATCAGGTTGGGAAACAGGTTGTAGCTGGCATTGAAACGGCGGTCGATCTCGGTGACACCAGCCATCTCGGGCATGCCGATGGTGCCGGGATCAACCCAGTCGTCACGCCGGTGCGGCGAGAGCATCATCGAGTGACCCTGTTGCCAGAGGTGCACACTGGTGCCCAGATGGTCGAAGATCCGGTGCGTGGTCTTCAGGTGCAGCAGGCGGAAATGGTAGGCCTCGAGAAAGTTCTCGAGCACCACCTTGTGGTTACCGCCAACCTCGATGCTGCGGGAGTGCACCAGCCGCAGGTGATCGAGCGGCAGATGCCGAAGAAAGCGCGCCGCCGGGGCGAGGAACTCATCGAGTGGCGGGGCGAGCGGACTTTCGCAGATGAAGATCAGGCTGCCCAGGCGCTCGCAGCGCACCGGCACCAGTCCCAGGCAGGAGGGGTCGAGGTCCTTGAAGTCGCGCGGATCGGTCACCGACGCCAGACTCCCGTCCAGCCGGTAGGTCCAGCCGTGGTAGCCGCAGGTGAATGACTGCGCGCCGCTGCCGCTGTCGGTGCGGGCCACCGGCGCGCCACGATGCCGGCAGGTGTTGTAGAAGGCCCGGATCCGGTCGTCGGCGCCGCGGATGAGCAGCACCGGCGAGCCGGTCCGACGGGTGACCAGCCAGCTGCCCGCGGCCGGCAACTGGTCGGTGTGCGCGGCGTGGATCCAGCCTTCGCGCCAAAGCGCCTGCCTTTCCAGGTCGAAGAAAGCCGGATCACGGTAGCGCCCGCCCGGGATGGGTGGCAGTGCGGGGAAGCCCGCGGGCGGTCGATCGCGCTCGCGTTCGGCCTGCACCCCGGCCTTCCAGCGCGCCACGGTGGCTTCATCGAGGCCCGTTTCCAATGGATGGATTCCGGTGTTCCGGTCGTGCATCGGCGGCCTCGCTCTGAAAGGACGGGCCTGACAATAATCAATGCGATCGCGGACAATGATCCCGAGCATCGGATAACGGAAGCGCGTGGTCGGTACCGCACGCCTTCCCGGCCGATGCCCTCGGCATGCCCGCCACGCATGCGCCGGCGCCCGTTCTGATCGGGGCCGCCGTGCTGCCCATCTGTGCCGCCCACCGTCTTCGGAGCCCCGATGTTCGAATCTTCCGCTCGCGTGCAGGAACTCCAGCAACGCATCCGCGTGTTCATGGAGACCCACATCTATCCCAATGAAGCCCGCTTCTATCGCGAGGCCGAGGAACTCGGTCCCTGGAAGGTGCTGCCGGTGGTCGAGGAGCTCAAGCCGATCGCCCGCCGCGAAGGCCTGTGGAACCTCTTTCTGCCCGAGTCCGGCCATGGCGCGGGGCTGAGCAACTTCGAGTACGCGCCGCTCTGCGAGATCATGGGTCGCTCGCATCTGGCGCCCGAGGTCTTCAACTGCTCGGCGCCCGACACCGGCAACATGGAGGTGCTGGCCCGCTATGGCTCGCCCGAGCACCAGGAGCGCTGGCTGGCCCCGCTGCTGGCGGGTGAGATCCGCTCCTGCTTTGCCATGACCGAACCGGCCGTGGCCTCGAGCGATGCCACCAACATCGAGTCGCGCATCGTGCGCGATGGTGATGACTACATCATCAACGGTCGCAAGTGGTACACCACCAACGCCACCGATCCGCGCTGCCGGATCTGCATCTTCATGGGCAAGACCGACCCGGACAACCCGAACCGGCACCTGCAGCAGTCGATGATCCTCGTGCCCATGGACACGCCCGGCGTGCGGGTGGTGCGACCGATCGCGGTGTTCGGCTTCTACGGCGTGCCCGATCGCGCCTCCGAGGTGGTGTTCGAGAATGTGCGGGTGCCGGCCTCGAACATGCTGCTCGGCGAGGGCCGGGGCTTCGAGATCGCGCAGGGCCGGCTCGGTCCGGGTCGCATCCACCATTGCATGCGGCTGGTCGGTCTGGCCGAGCGCATGCTCGAGCTCATGTGCCGCCGCAGCCTGAGCCGCGTGGCTTTCGGCAAGCCGGTGGCCGAGCAGGGCGTGACGGTCGAGCGCATCGCCGAAGCCCGCATCCTGATCGAGCAGGCCCGTCTGCTCACGCTGAATGCGGCCTGGCGCATGGACAAGGTCGGCAACAAGGCGGCCAAGGCCGAGATCGCCATGATCAAGGTGGCCGCGCCCAAGATGGCCTGTCAGGTGATCGACTGGACCATCCAGGCCTTCGGCGGTGGCGGCACCAACAACGACCACGGCATCGCCTCGGCCTATGCCACCGCGCGCCTGCTGCGCCTGGCCGACGGGCCCGACGAAGTGCACCGCAACCAGATCGGCCGCATGGAGCTGGCGCGGTATCGTCCGGCGCGCGCCTGATGCGCGCCGCCGACACAGGCCGTGCCTGTCGGAGCTGCCGGTGAGCGCCCGGCGCGCGGCCATTCTCGGCCACGCCGCGGTGCCCATCGGTCAGCACCAGCGCGTCACGCAGGGCGACCCGCCGCTGGAGCATGAACTCGCCACCGGCGTGGTGCTCGATGCCATGGCCATGGCCGGCCTGAGCCGCGAGCACCTCGACGGCGTGGTGGTGGCCCATCCCGGGGATCACACCCGACAGGGCTACTTCCATACCTTCCTCACTGCGCATCTCGGCATCCGGGCCACCGGCACGGTGATCCAGGTGCTGGGCAACGGCATGACCGGCGGGCATGCCTTCGACACCGCGGTGCATCAGGTCACCTCGGGGCGCAGCGACTGCGTGCTGTCGGTGGGGGTGCACTTCGAGACCGGCGTGCCCACCGCACGCCATCTCGACTACAGCATCCGGCTCACCGGTGATGTCGACTATCAGTCAGTGTTCGGCGCGGTGCCGATCGCCTGGTACGCCATGGACGCACAGCGCTACCTGCACGAGCACCGCGTGCCCCGCGCGACGCTGGCGAGTGTCGCGGTCAAGAACCGCGCCCACGCCATGCTCAATCCGCTCGCCCAGTACCGCACCCCCATCACGCTCGAGGAGGTGCTTGCAGCGCGGCCAATCGTCGAGCCGCTGGGGCTGCTCGAGGTGCCCGGGCGGGCCGACGGCGCAGCCGCGCTGGTCATCGTCTCCGAGGACATCGCCAGGGCAAGCGGCCGGCCTCATGTGCTGGTGCGTGGACGAGGCTTCGAACATGAAGGCCTGCACCAGCTCTCCGATCGTCCGGCCGACGCGCTCGACTACGCCACGCTGCGCGGCGCCTCGCGCCGAGCGCTGGCGCAGGCCGGCCTCTCGCTCGCCGACATGGCGCTCTTTCAGCTCTACGCGCCATGCACCATCGTCGAGGTGCTGGCCAGCGAGGCGCTCGGCCTGTTTTCGCCGGGCCGCGGCGCGCAGGCCGCCGCCGACGGGTTCACCGCGCTGGGCAGCCGCCAGCCGGTGAACACCTGTGGCGGCGCCTTGTCTCGCGGGCATCCGCCCGAGGTGACCCCGCTCTATGATGTGGCCGAGGCCGCCACCCAGCTGCTCGGCACGGCCGGTCCGCGTCAGGTCCCCGATGCACGCTTCGCAATGACGGTCTGCGAGCTCGGCAAGTACAACGCCTCGCTGGTGCATGTGCTGGAGCGCTCGGCATGAGCCCGATGCCCCAGATCCGCCTTCCGGGGCCGCGGCCCTTTCCGCCCCGGGTGTCAGCGTTCAACCGCCCGTTCTGGTCGGGTCTGGCCCGCGGCGAGTTGCTCACCACTCGTTGCCGCGCCTGCGGCGCGCTGGGTTTCCCGCCACGCAATCTGTGCCGCGGCTGCTGGGGGCGCGAGCTCGACTGGGTGCCGCTTCGCCCGCGAGGCCGCCTCTACAGCTTTACGCGTGTCCATGTGGCGCCGGAAGCCTTCCGGGCCGAAGTGCCTTATGCCATCGGGCTGATCGACCTCGACGACGGGGTTCGGCTGATGTGTCGGTTGTTGGGCGAGATCGGACCGGCGGATCTCGATCAGCCGATGGGCATGGTCGTGCTGGCCCATGACGACGGACTGCTGTTTGGAGCCCGCAGGCTTCAGGGCCCCGAGGATCCGGTCACCCTGTGAATGCAGGCTTGAGGCAAAGGGTGGGTGGCCCGAGAATGCGGGTTGCTTCCCACCACACGCCCGGAGACCACCATGCCGCAGCCTGATCCTTCCCTTTCATCACCCCGTCGCGGATGGCTGCAGGCGCTTGGCGCCGGTGCCGGCACCATGGCGCTGGGCGGCCCGCTCTCGCTGCTGATGCCGGGCAGCACCGCAGCCCAGCCGCGTGACCTGATCCTGCGCAAGATCCCGCGCACCGGTGAGACCATTCCGGCGATCGGGCTGGGCACCTATCTCACCTTCGACCTGCTGCCCGGGCAGGCGCGCGAGCACATCGGCGAGATCATGCGCCGGTTCTGGGAGGGCGGCGGGCAGGTGATCGACACCTCGCCCCTCTACGGCACCGGCGAGATCAGCGTGGGCGATTTCGCCGCCGCGATGGGCATCACCCGCAAGATGTTCATCACCAACAAGATCTGGTCCACCGGCGAGTTCCTGGCCGATGACAGCCATGCCCGCAGAAGCCTCGAGCAATCGATGCAGCGGCTCTGGCGCGAGACCATCGATGTCATGCAGGTGCACAGCCTGGTCAATGTCGACCAGATCCTGCCGGTGCTGCGCAACTGGAAGCGGGAAGGGCGCATCCGCTACTTCGGGGTCACTCACCACGAACTGCCCTACTTCAACGCGCTCACGCCGTATGTGGAGCGGGGCGAGGTCGACTTCGTACAGGTGCATTACTCCATCCACACCCGGCTGGCCGAGGAGCGCATCCTGCCGGCGGCGCTCGACAAGGGCATCGCGGTGCAGGTGAACATGCCCTTCGAGAAGGCGCGCCTGTTCAAGATCGTCGAAGGCCGTCCGCTGCCCGACTTCGCCCGGGAGATCGGCGTGAGCAACTGGGCGCAGTTCTTCCTGAAGTGGGTGATCTCGCATCCGGCGATCACCTGCGCGATCCCGGCCACCAGCAATCCCGAGCATCAGTCCGAGAACATCGGTGCGCTGCGCGGCCCGCTGCCCGATCGCGAGATGCGGGCGCGGATGGTTCGGCACATGGAGACCATCCCGGGCTTCGACAAGCTCGCCGAGATGCCGCCGTATCCCGGCAAGGCCTACAACGGCATCATCCGGAGGGCGCAGAGCCAGCGCGCGGCCGCAGCGCGCCCTTAGTTGAGCGCGTGCGCCTCGTTGGCGGGCACCGGGGCTGATGTCGCGGCCCAGCGAGGTCCGGGCCCGGTGCTACGCGATCAGGCTGATCAGGGTCTGGTTGGACTGCTCCTGCAGGAGCGTGGGCAGCATCGCCGGGTTGGTGGGGAGCGCATTGGTCCAGTAGGACACCGGGTCTTGATTGGCGCTGAGTTGCGCTTCCTCCGGGGTGATGACCAGGCCCTGGGCGTTGTAGAGCCCCGCCCCGGACGCATTGCCGGCGCCGAGGGTGACGATCGCCGACTGCAGCGGATCGGCGGGGGTGGCCTGACCGCTGACGGTTTGCGCCGCGGTGATCGGGTTCGGGTTGGTGCTGGATGCCGGCGTGGTGCCGGTTGGCACCGGCAACTGAGCCAGCAGGCTGGCGTTCAGCGGGTTGAGATCGATGGGCATGTTGCCTCCGGGCAGGTTGCCGCGAGAATGCGCCCCAGGGCGCCTGAACGGCGTGATTCCGCGTTGCGGGTGCGATGGCCTGACGGTCGTTGCGTGCGACGACCGTCTGGAACCCCGCGCTATTGCCGCATCACGCCTTCCCGAGGTATCGGCAGCAGGTGCCGGGGCTTGAGTCAGGGACGCTGCCGTTCATCGTTCCGGGTTGGCCGTTGATCTGTGATGCGGCGCCGGTGGTCGGGATCGGGTCCGCCTCGGGTACCGGATGAAGATTCCCGATAAATGGCGATCCGCGCCGGAAAAGAAAAACGGCGCCGCGAGGCGCCGTTTTTTCTGGGCTGTCTGGTGGGCGGCACAGGGTTCGAACCTGTGACCCCTGCCGTGTGAAGGCAGTGCTCTACCGCTGAGCTAGCCGCCCGAACGAAGGGCCGCAGTATAGCCGATTGTTTGGCCAAGCCAAGTCGAGGGGGGATAATCCCTGCCCCGGATCGCGCTCGCGCGGTCTTCGCCTTGTCTGCAGGAACCCCCATGAAGCACGACGATGTCGCCACCGCCCTGCCCGAGCAGGAGGTCTCCCTCGATGTTCTCCTCGAGAAGTACGCCAAGGGCGACGAGCGCACCCCGCAGGACATCCGCCGGCGCGTGGCGGCGGCCCTGGCCTCGCTCGAGCCGGTGGCCGAGCGCGAGCGCTGGCAGGCGGACTTTCTCTGGGCCATGGAGAACGGCTTCATCCCGGCGGGGCGGATCAACTCGGCTGCCGGCACCGGCATTGCCGCCACGCTGATCAACTGCTTCGTGCAGCCGATCGGCGATGCGGTCTGGGGCTACGCCGAAGACGGCACGCCCGGCATCTACGCGGCCCTGCAGGAGGCCGCCGAGACCATGCGCCGCGGCGGCGGCGTGGGCTACGACTTCTCGGCCATCCGCCCGGTGGGCGCCTGGGTGGCCGGCACCCGCTCGCGGGCCTCGGGGCCGGTCTCGTACATGAGGGTCTTCGACAAGAGCTGCGAGACGCTCGAGTCGGCCGGAGCGCGTCGCGGCGCGCAGATGGCGGTCCTGCGCATTGACCATCCCGACATCGAAGGCTTCATCCACGCCAAGCGTGACGGCTCCCTCACCAACTTCAACACCTCGGTGGCGGTGACCGACGACTTCATGCAGGCGGTGCAGGCCGACGCATCCTTCGCGCTGGTGCATCGCGCCGCGCCCTTCGAGCGCGACCAGGCCCGGCAGCGCGCCGACGGTCTGTGGGTCTACCGCGAGGTGCCGGCGCGCGCGCTGTGGGACCAGATCATGCGGTCCACCTATGACCACGCCGAGCCGGGTGTGATCTTCATCGACCGGGTCAATCGCGACAACAATCTTGCCTACTGCGAGACCATCGCCGCCACCAATCCCTGCGGCGAGCAGGCGCTGCCGCCCTATGGCTGCTGCGATCTCGGATCGCTGAACCTCACCCGGTTCGTGAGCGAGCCCTTCACCGAGACCGCGGCGGTCGACTGGGACCGCTATCGCGGCGTGGTGCGGCTGGCGGTGCGCGCGCTCGACAATGTGCTCGACCTCACCCTGTGGCCGCTGCCGGCGCAGGCGCGCGAGGCCCAGGCCAAGCGGCGCATCGGCCTGGGCTTCACCGGCCTGGGCAATGCGCTGACCATGCTGCGGCTGCGCTACGACAGCGATGTCGGGCGCGAGATGGCGGCCCGCTTCGCCCGCGAGATGCGTGACACCGCCTACGCGGCCTCGGTTGAACTGGCCCGAGAGCGAGGCGCCTTCCCGCTCTTCCAGGCCGATGCCTATCTGGCCGAGCCGCATGCCGCCTCTCGCCTGCCGCAGCCCATCCAGGAGGCGATCCGCGCGCATGGCATCCGCAACTCGCACCTGATGTCGGTGGCGCCCACCGGCACCATCTCGATCGCCTTTGCCGGCAACGCCTCCGGCGGCATCGAGCCGGCCTTCTCCTACACCTACACCCGTCGCAAGCGCATGCCCGACGGCTCGCGGCGCGAGTACGCGGTCGAAGACCATGCCTGGCGCCTGTACCGGCACCTCGGCGGCAACACCGATGCGCTGCCGGCGTACTTCGTGTCGGCGATGGAGATCCCGGCGCTCGATCACATGCGCATGAGCGCGGCGGTCCAGCCCTTCGTCGATTCGGCGATCAGCAAGACGGTCAATGTCGCCGAGGACTATCCCTACGAGGACTTTCGCGAGCTCTACCTCGAGGCCTGGCGCGCCGGACTCAAGGGCATCACCACCTATCGTCCCAATGCCGTGCTCGGTTCGGTGCTGAGCGTGAGCCAGCCTGCCGCGCCCGCGCCCAGCCCGGTCATGCCGCAGGATCTGCAGCACGATGCCGATCGGCGCCTGCGCCTGGAGTCGGTGCCGCAGCCGGCCCTGGCCTCGCTGCGCTGGCCGGGCAGGCCCGCGCTGCCGGCGGGCAACCTCGCCTGGTCCTACCTGGTCGAGCCGGTCGATCAGCGCGCCTCGTTCGCGATCTTCATCGGCCAGACCGACGAGACGCCACCCGGTGGGCAGGCCGCGCGCCCGGTTCCCTTCGAGACCTGGGTGAATGGCAACGAGCAGCCTCGCGGGCTGGGCGCCATCGCCAAGACCCTGTCGATGGACATGCGCTCCAACGACCGGGCCTGGCTGCGCCTGAAGCTCGATGCGCTCGCCGCCACCCGGGACGACATGCCGCTGGTGCTGCCGTTTCCGCCCGATGGCGCGCTGCAGACCCGAGCCGGCGTGGTCGCCGCCTTTGCCGAGATCGTGCGCTACCGCTGCGAGCAGCTGGGCGTCTTCCAGGACACGCCCGATGCGGCCACCCCGATGATCGACGCGATGCTGTTCCGGGCCGAGCCCAAGTCGGGCCCGCTGGGCACGCTCTCCTGGACCGCCGACATCGTCAACCCGGCCACCCGCGATGACTTCGTGCTCGGCGTGAAGGAGCTGCAGCTGCCCGATGGTTCTCGGCGGCCGTACTCGATCTGGCTGGCCGGCGACTATCCGCGGGTGCTCGACGGCCTGTGCAAGCTGCTCTCGCTCGACATGCGGGTGATCGATGTCAGCTGGGTGGGGCTGAAGCTGCGCAAGCTGCTCTCGTTCGGCGAACTCAATGGCTCGTTCTGGGCGCCGGTACCCGGCGAAGGCCGCCAGCAGGTTTGGCCGAGCACGGTGGCCTACCTGGCCGCGCTCATCCTGCATCGCTATCGGGTGCTCGGCCTGCTCGACGCGGAGGGCTGCGCGATCGGCGGGGTGGCGGCGCTGGCCCGGCCGCAATCGAGCAGCGGTCAGGGCGAGGCGCCAAGCGCTTCGCCGGTCATCCCCGGCTTTGCCTGCCCGGCCTGTGGCACCCGCGCCTACATCCGCAAGGACGGCTGCCTGTTCTGCACCGCCTGCGGGCACCAGGGGGAGTGCGGCTGAACGGGCGCTGCCGCGCTCGGGCGGGCCGGCGCGGGCGGACCGGCGCGGGCGGACCGGCGTGGCTGAACGGCACGGCTGAACGGCGGCGGCGCCAGGCCCGCGCTCGAGCGGTTCAGGCCGGCAGCCGGAACTGCTCGCCGCTCATCAGTGGCTGTTCGATGTAGCGCGCCCGGTAGGTCTCGAAGGGCAGGGTGTCGGCGGCCTCGATGCGGCGCTGCTCCTTCAGCGAGTCCTGCGCCATCGCCTGCCAGCGGGCCGACCAGTTCGGGTCCTGCGGGTGCCGGGCCAGCACGTCACGGTGGGCGAGGGTCTGCGCCAGTCCGAAACCGATGAAGGAGTGATCGGGCCGCGCCGCGATGCCCGCGAGCACCCGCGCCGAGGGCAGGGTGTCGGGGGCTCGCAGGGCGCGGGCTGCGGCGTCCAGCGCATCACGATGGGCCGCGCCGCCATGGGCGTCGTCCAGCGCCTGCGCGATCGGTGCGCATTCCGCCAGCAGTTGTGCGGCCCAGTCGCTCAGCGCGATCTCGGCATCCCCACGGCGCAGGTTCAGGCCCGGCTCGCGTCCGCGATCGGCGATGCGATGCTGGTTGGCCAGCAGCGCGGCGATCTCGGCGGGCGAATCGGGCGGGCTCTCCTGCAGCAGGCAGTGCAGCAGAAAGACATCGAGGAACTTCATGGTGGCCGCGCCGATCCCCACCGGCTGGAAGGGGTCGATGTCCATGCAGCGCACCTCGACATACTCCACCCCGCGCTCGCCCAGCGCGTGGAGCGGGCGCTCGCCCGAACGGATGCGCCGCTTGGGCCGGATGCTGCCGTAGAACTCGTTCTCGATCTGCAGCAGGGTGGTGGAGAGTTGTCGGTAGTCGTCGCCCTCGCGCACCCCGATCGCCTCATAGGGCGGATAAGGCTCGGTGAGCGCGCGGTTGAGCGAGGCGGCATAGCCGGCGAGGCTGTTGTAGCTCACCGCCAGCGCCGACTGCGCATCGCTCTGGTAGCCCAGCGGCCCCATGCGCAGCGAGGTGGCATGCGGCAGGTAGAGGCTGTCGTCTGACAGTGGTGCCAGCGCATGGCTGCGCCCGGCCACGAAGCAGCGCGAGACCGCCGGCGATGCGCCGAACAGCACCAGCAGCAGCCAGGAATGGCGGCGGAAGTTGCGGATCAGCGAGAAGTAGCCTGCGTTGCGGTAGGCCTCGAGGCTGCCGCCGCGGGCCTCGGCCGCCTGCAGGGCCGGCCAGGCGCCCGCCGGCAGCGAGAAGTTGTAGTGGATGCCCGAGATGGTCTGCATCCGCCGTCCGTAGCGGTGCGCGAGGCCATTGCGGTAGACCGTCTTGGAGCGGCCGACATTGGAGCTGCCATAGCGCCCGAGCGGGATGTCGCGGTCCCGAGCCGGAAGCCGGCAGGGCATGCTCGCGCCCCACATCAGCTCATCGCCCAGCTCCTTGCAGACGGCCTGATGGATCTCCACCAGCTCGGCCTCGCAGGCTTCGGCGGTGGTGTGGACCCCGGTGATCAGCTCCAGCTGCGATTCGCTGAAGTCGGTGGTGATGTGCGGATGGGTGAGGGCGCTGCCCAGGCCGGCGGGATGCGGGGTCTGCGCGAGCACCGCATCGGCGCCAACCCGCAGCCCTTCCTTCTCGATGCCACGCAGCATGCTGGTGAGCAGCGTGCGGTCGAGGGCTTTCAGCAGCGTATGCAGTCGATTCAAGTGGGTTCCCCGGTGACGAGGGATGCTTTTACCCTATTCCTGCGCGCCGCGTCGGGCGTGCGCCGGGCAGACGGTTCGCCCACGCCGGCGACAGAGCGGGGCGGCCGCGATTCCTGACCGGCATTCGATAGAATCGCGCCCCATGACCGGATCCCACACCCAGGTTCGCACGCGCTTTGCGCCCAGCCCCACCGGCTTTCTGCACATCGGCGGGGCGCGCACCGCGCTCTATGCCTGGGCCTTCGCCCGGCACCACGGCGGCACCTTCATCCTGCGCATCGAGGACACCGATGTGGAGCGCTCCACCCCCGAGGCGGTGCAGGCCATTCTCGACGGCATGCAGTGGCTGGGGCTCATGCCCGATGAAGGTCCGTTCTACCAGATGCGCCGCATGGATCGCTATCGCGAGGTCATTGCGCAGATGCTGCAGGCCGGCACCGCGTACCGGTGCTGGTGCAGCCGGGAGGAGCTCGACGCCATGCGCGCCGGCCAGGAGGCGCGAGGCGAAAAGCCACGCTATGACGGCCGCTGGCGGCCCGAGCCCGGCCGCGTACTGCCCGAGCCGCCGCCAGGCGTGCCGCCGGTGATCCGGTTTCGCAACGCGCGCGACGGCGTGGTCGCCTGGGATGATCTGGTCAAGGGACCGATCGAGATCGCCAATGCCGAGCTCGACGACCTGATCATCGCCCGCTCCGACGGCACGCCCACCTACAACTTCTGCGTGGTGGTCGATGACTGGGACATGCGCATCACCCATGTCATCCGGGGCGACGACCATGTCAACAACACGCCGCGCCAGATCAACATTCTTGCGGCGCTGGGCGCCATGCTGCCGCGGTATGGCCATGTGCCCATGATCCACGGCCCCGATGGCCAGAAGCTCTCCAAGCGGCATGGTGCGGTCTCGGTGATGCAGTACCAGGCCGACGGCTACCTGCCCGAGGCGGTGATCAACTACCTTGCCCGCCTGGGCTGGAGCCACGGCGATGCCGAGGTGTTCTCGCGCGAGCAGTTCGTGGCCTGGTTCGATGGCGCCCACATCAGCCGCTCGCCCGCGCGCTTCGACTTCGACAAGCTGCGCTGGTTGAACAACCACCACATCAAGGCCACCGATGATGCCGCGCTGGCCGCCGAGGTGGCACCGCGCCTGCACGATCACGGGGTGGCCGATCCGGATGCCAGCGGGGTGGATCTTGCCGCGGTCTGCGGGCTGCTCAAGGAGCGCTGCGGCACGCTCGAGGAACTCGCCGAGAGCGCGATGATGTTCTACCTTGCGCCCCACGGCGTTTCCGAGGCACTGCAGGCGGCGCTGTCCGCTCCGGCAGCGGCTGCGCTGCGCGAGTTCGCCGTTGCCGCCGAGACCGTGCCCTGGACGCGCGATGCGCTGGCCGCGCTCATCCGCCAGAGCGTGTCGGCGCATGGCCTGAAGATGCCGCAGTTCGGGCTGCCGGCGCGACTCATGCTCTTCGGTCGCCCGCAGACGCCGGCACTGGAGGCCGTGCTGGCCCTGCTGCCCCGCGCGCAGGCGCTGCGTCGCCTGCATGCCGGGCTCGCGCCGGCCTGAGGCCGGCGCGCGGCGCCTGCTCAGTCCATCGTGAGCTTCTGCTGGGCCACCACCTTGCGGTAGACCTCGAACTCGGCCGCGATCTGACGGGCGAAGTCCTCGGGCGAATTGCCGATCACCAGCGAACCGGTGTCGGCAATCCGCTTGCTCACGCCCGCGTCTGCGAGCGACTTCCGGGCGGCATCGTTCACGCGATCGACGATCGGCCGCGGCAGGCCCTTGGGGCCGACGATGCCGTAGTAGGCCATGCGATTCACCGGTTCGAGCCCGACCTCCTTGAAGGTGGGCACGCCGGGCAGCACCGTCAGGCGCTCCGGCGCTGCGACCACGATCGCGATCAGCTTGCCGTCGCGGATGAACGGCAGGGCCGAGGGCAGGTTGTCGAAGATGATCGGCACCTGGCCGGCGACGGTATCGGCAAGCGCCGGGCCCGCGCCCCGGTAGGGGATGTGGGTCATGAACACCTTGGCCAGCGACTTGAAGAGCTCGGTCTGCAGGTGGCCGATGCCGCCGGTGCCCGAGCTGGCGTAGGAGTAACGCCCCGGATTGCGGCGCACGGTCTCCAGGAATCCCTTGAAGTCACGGGCCGGAAACGACGGGTGCACCGCGATCACATTGGGGGTGGCCGCGAGATTGGTGATCGGCGTGAAATCGCTGAGCGGGTTGTACGGGATCTTCGGGTTGATCGCCGGGTTGGCTGCGGTGGTCGATACCGTGGCCATGCCCAGCGTGTAGCCGTCGGGCGCCGAGCGGATCAGCTCCACCGCACCCACCACACCGCCGCCGCCGGCCTTGTTCTCGACCACGACCGCCTGGCCGAGGTTCTCGCGCAGCTTGTCGGCCACCACCCGGGCGACGATGTCGGTGGTGCCACCGGGTGCGAAGGGCACGATCAGCTTCACCGGTCGCGTGGGATAGGCCTGCTGGGCGCGGGCGACGGGCAGCATCGCGGCAGCCGATCCGGCCGCCAGGGATGCGACGAGTCGGCGGCGAAGGGGGCGCGTGGCGTTCATGGAGTCCTTTCAAGGATGATGGCAGGCAGGGTTGGCCCGCGTCCGGTGCTGATCCGGCGGGGCCGGCAGGTCGCGCAGCATAGAATGGCGGACCGCCCGCAAAGCCTTTCATTTTACTGACATGTCGGGAAATACCTTCGGATTGCTCTTCACCGTGACCACCTTCGGGGAATCGCACGGCCCGGCCATCGGCTGCGTGATCGATGGCTGCCCCCCGGGGCTGGCCCTGTCCGAGGCCGATATCCAGCCCGACCTCGATCGCCGCCGTCCGGGCACGTCGCGCCATGTGACGCAGCGCCAGGAGGCCGATCGCGTCGAGATCCTGTCGGGCGTGTTCGAGGGACTGACCACCGGAACCCCGATCGCGCTGCTGATCCGCAATGAAGATGCCCGCAGCAAGGACTACGGCAACATCGCTGATACCTTCCGGCCCGGACACGCCGACTACACCTACACGCAGAAGTACGGTCTGCGCGACCATCGTGGCGGCGGCCGTTCCTCGGCGCGCCTGACTGCGCCGGTGGTGGCTGCCGGCGCGGTCGCCCGCAAGTGGCTCTCGCAGCGACACGGTGTCACGGTGCGTGGCTGCATGTCGCAACTCGGTCCGATCCCGGTGCCCTTCGAGAGCTGGGACGAGGTCGGTGCCAATCCCTTCTTCGCGCCCAGCGCCAGTGTGGTTCCGGCCCTCGAGGCCTACATGGACGAGCTGCGCCGGGCGGGCGATTCCTGCGGCGCGCGCATCGATGTCATTGCCGAGGGCCTGCCGGCCGGCTGGGGCGAGCCGCTCTTCGACCGCCTCGACGCCGATATCGCGCACGCGATGATGGGCATCAATGCCGTCAAGGGCGTGGAGATCGGCGCGGGCTTCGCCAGCGTGGCCCAGCGCGGCTCCGAGCATGGCGATGAACTCACCCCGACGGGCTTCGCGGCCAATCAGGCGGGCGGCGTGCTCGGCGGCATCTCCACCGGGCAGCCGCTGCGGGTGTCGATCGCCATCAAGCCCACCTCCAGCATCCGCACGCCGCGTCGCTCCATCGACCGCCAGGGGAATCCGCTCGAGGTTCAGACCCTCGGCCGTCACGATCCCTGCGTGGGCATCCGCGCCACGCCGATCGCCGAGGCGATGCTCGCGCTGGTGCTGATCGACCATGCCCTGCGTCATCGGGCGCAGAACGCCGATGTGCGGTCGGCCACGCCGGCCATCCCCGGGCAGATCGCCTGATCCGCGCGCCCTTGCGCACCGACCATCCCGCCCGATGACCGTCGAGGCTGCCTCGGGCACGCCCAGCGCCAGGCAGGTGGCGGCCCTGTTCTTCTCGGTCTTTGCGCTGGTGGGGTCGATGTCCCCCTACATGCCGCTCTACCTCGAAGCCTGGGGCCTGAGCATCGCGCAGATCAGCCTGCTGCTGGCGGTGCCCCAGCTCGTGCGGCTGGTGGCGCCGTCCTTCTGGGGGTGGTGTGCAGACCGCGCGCCTGATCGCGGACGCCTGCTGGTTCTCGCGTCGGCGGGCACGCTGGGCGCAAGCCTGCTGGTCGCCCTCGCGCAGGGCAGCGCCGGCTGGCTGATGCTCTGGCTGGCGATCTTCCACTTCTGCACCGCGGCGCATTCCCCGATCGGCGAGGCCATGGCCCTGCGCGTCACCGCGGGCGAGGCCGGCGCCTACGGCCGGGTACGGCAATGGGGTTCGATCGGCTTCATTCTGGCCGTGGCCGGGGTGGGGCCCATGCTCGATGCCAGTGGCGTGCGCTGGCTCACCCTGCCCATGGCGCTGCTCTCGTTGCTGCTGCTGGCGACCGCATGGAGGATCGCCGGCGTGACCGCGCAGGCCGGACGGCGCGCCGACTCGGGCGCATCGGTGCTGCCGATGCCCGGGGTGCTGGCCCGGCTGCGCGAGCCGCGGCTGGCGCTCTTCTTCGCGTCGTGCGCCCTGATGATGTTCGCCCATGCCGCGCTCTACGGCTTCTATTCGCTGCTCCTCGACCGGCAGGGCTACAGCAAGGCGGGCATCGGCCTCGTCTGGACCCTCGGCGTGCTGGCCGAGATCGTGCTCTTCCGATTGCAGCACCGGCTCTTCGGCCGTTACGGCGCGCTGCCCCTGCTGGCTTTCAGCATGGCGGTGGCTGCGGCGCGCTTCGCGCTGATCGGACTGGGTGATGGACACTGGTTGCTCGTGGTGCTGGTGCAGTTGATGCACGCCATCACCTTCGGGGTCCACCACAGTGCGTCGATGGCACTGCTGCATCGCTGGTTCGAGCCGGCGGCCCAGGGCAGGGCGCAGGCGCTCTATGCCACGCTCGGCTATGGCCTGGGCGGGGCGGCAGGGTCGGTCGCGGCCGGGGCGATCTGGACTGCGGCCGGACCGGGCTGGACCTTCGCGGTGGCCGGCCTTGCTGCTGCGCTCGGCGGCTTCGCGGTGCTGGCCTGTCAGCGACTCGATCGGCGCACAACCTGGCCGGTGCAGGGAGCGGGCGCGTGAGCCTCGCTGGCCGAATCCTCCGCGCCCTCGGACGCATCGGCACGCACGGGCGCATCGGCACGCACGGGCTTCCGGGTGTGTGTCGAGCCTTGCTGCCCGCGGCTTTCTGCGGCTTGACGGCCTGCGTTGCCCCGCCCGGGCTCTCGCCCGGACCTTCGCCGCTCGACCCGCGCACCGTGCTGCCGACCACGGCACGGGCGCCTGCGCCCGGTCAGGTCGGGGCTTCGCTCGACCTGGCCTGGGAGCGTCTGCGGGCCTGGGCATTGCCCGCGGACGAACCCGCCCTGGCTCGGATCGCCCGGACCGCAGGGCGTCTCGCCCGCGCTGCGCCGGCGGCCGATCCTGCCTGGGCGCAGGCCGAGCCGCAGGTCCTGATCGTGCCCGGCGATGAGCCCGATGCCTGGTGTCTGGCTCCGGCGCGATGTGCGCTCACCCTGAGCATGGCCCAGTTGCTGGCGCGGGACGATGCGCTGCTTGCGGCGGCGCTCGCCCACGAAATGGCCCATCTGATGCTCGACCATGCCCGCGAGCGTCTGGCGCAGGCCGGCGCACCCGTGCCGGCCGTGGGCGCCGGCCTGCTGCTCGAGGCCCCGCATCACCGGGTTCACGAACACGAAGTGCTCGGTCTCGCCGCCGAACTGATGGCCCGCGCCGGCTACGATCCGCGCGCCAGCGTGGGCTTTTTCGCCGCGCTCGCGCCGGTGTCTGGTGCAGGCGGCTCGGTGGGCTATGCCCGGCGTCATCCGCTCGAGGCCCAGTGGCCGGATGTCCTGCTGCGCCATGCCCGGCGGGTGCTGCCGCTGCTGCCCTGACACGGCGGCGCGAAGCAGGTCGCATGGCATAATCTCGGGTTCCGCACAACCCTGAAACGGCCCTCGCGGCCGGCCTGCCGATGTCGCTCGTTGCCCGCACGCTGTACGACAAGCTCTGGGATGACCATGTGGTCCATCGTGAAGACGATGGCACATGCCTGCTCTACATCGACCGGCACCTCGTGCACGAGGTGACCAGCCCGCAGGCCTTCGAGGGGCTGCGGGTGGCGGGTCGTGCGCCCTGGCGCACCGCCTCGGTGGTGGCCACCGCCGATCACAACACGCCCACCACCGGCTGGGAGCGGGGCATCGACGGCATCGAGGACCTCACCTCGCGCGAACAGGTGGTCACGCTCGATCGCAACATCCGCGAATTCGCCATCCCCACCTACTTCCCCTTCCTCGATCAGCGCCAGGGCATCGTCCATGTGATCGGGCCGGAGCAGGGTGCCACGCTGCCCGGCATGACCGTGGTCTGCGGCGATTCGCACACCAGCACCCATGGCGCGCTGGCCTGTCTCGCCTTCGGCATCGGCACCTCCGAGGTCGAGCATGTGCTGGCCACGCAGTGCCTCATGGCCCGCAAGATGAAGAACATGCTGGTCGAGATCGACGGGCCGCTGCCGCGGGGCGTCACCGCGAAGGATCTGGTGCTCGCCGTGATCGGGCGGATCGGCACTGCGGGCGGCACCGGCTATGCCATCGAGTTCGGCGGCAGCGCCATGAGGTCCCTGTCGATCGAAGGCCGCATGACGGTGTGCAACATGGCCATCGAGGCGGGCGCGCGTTCGGGCATGGTGGCCGTCGACGACACCACCATCGCCTATCTGAAGGGCCGCCCGCTGGCGCCCACCGGCGATGACTGGGTCAAGGCCGAAGCCCACTGGCGCACCCTGCGCTCCGATCCCGGCGCGCGCTTCGACCTGGTGGTGCGCATGAACGCCGCCGAGATCGCCCCGCAGGTCACCTGGGGCACTTCGCCCGAGATGGTGGTCGCGGTCGATGCGCGGGTTCCCGATCCCGACAAGGAAAAGGATCCGGTCCGCCGCGAGGGCATGGAGCGTGCGCTGCAATACATGGGGCTCACCCCGAACACGCCGGTGGAGTCCATCCGCATCGACAAGGTCTTCATCGGCTCCTGCACCAACTCGCGCATCGAAGACCTGCGGGCTGCAGCGTCGGTGGTGCGCGGTCGCCGCAAGGCCGACACTGTAAGGCTCGCACTGGTGGTGCCGGGCTCGGGGCTGGTCAAGCGCCAGGCCGAAGCCGAAGGGCTCGACCGGGTCTTCCGGGACGCCGGCTTCGAGTGGCGCGAGCCGGGCTGCTCCATGTGCCTGGCCATGAACGCCGATCGGCTCGAGCCGGGCGAGCGCTGTGCCTCCACCTCCAACCGCAACTTCGAGGGGCGGCAGGGCAATGGCGGCCGCACCCACCTGGTCAGTCCGGCCATGGCTGCTGCGGCGGCGCTGGCCGGGCATTTCGTCGACATCCGTCGGGCCTGAGTCCGGAGATCGTCCCATGCAAGCCCTCACCGTGCACCGCGGCCTGGTCGCCTTCCTCGATCGTGCCAATGTCGACACCGACGCCATCATTCCCAAGCAGTTCCTGAAGTCGATCAAGCGCACCGGCTTCGGTCCCAACCTGTTCGACGAGTGGCGCTACCTTGACCGGGGCGAGCCGGGCATGGACAACAGCCGCCGCCCCTTGAACCCCGATTTCACCCTGAATCAGCCGCGCTTTCGCAACGCCTCGGTCCTGCTGGCGCGCAAGAATTTCGGCTGCGGCTCCTCGCGCGAGCACGCCCCCTGGGCCCTCGAGGACTACGGCTTTCGCGTGATCCTGGCGCCGTCGTTCGCCGACATCTTCTTCAACAACTGCTTCAAGAACGGGCTGCTGCCCATTCGTCTCACCGAGACTGAAATCGACTGGCTCTTCCACGAGGTGGCGGCCTTCCCGGGCTTCGAACTGGTGATCGATCTGCCCGCCCAGACGGTGTCCACGGCCGATGGCTCGCGGCGCTTTGCCTTCGAGATCGATCCGTTCCGCAAGTACTGCCTGGTCAACGGGTTCGACGAGATCGGCCTCACCCTGCGGCACGCCGACCGGATCCGCGAGTTCGAGGCCCGGCGCCTGGGCGAGCAGCCCTGGCTGAGCCGTACCCTGGCCGGTTGAATCCGGCCCATCCACGCGCCCCGACGCAACCCGGCATCGCCCTGGCGAGGCCGGTCTCCGATGGAGAGAGTCCCCATGAAGATTGCTGTTCTGGCCGGCGACGGCATCGGCCCCGAGATCACCGCGCAGGCGGTTCGCGTCCTGCAGGCGCTTGCCGCCGGCGGGCTCGACATCACCCTGGAAAGCGCGCTGGTCGGCGGCGCGGCGGTCGATGCCTGCGGTGATCCGCTTCCGGCCGAGACCCTGCGGGTGTGTGAATCCGCCGACGCGATCCTGTTCGGCGCGGTGGGTGGGCCGCGCTACGACACCCTGCCCAGGGCGCAACGCCCCGAGCAGGGGCTGCTGCGCCTGCGCAAGCACTTCGATCTCTTCGCCAATCTTCGTCCGGCCGTGGTCTATCCCGAGCTGGCCCATGCCTCCACCCTCAAGCCCGACGTGGTGGCCGGCCTCGATCTGCTCATCCTGCGCGAGCTCACCGGCGACATCTACTTCGGCCAGCCCCGCGGCATCCGCACTACCGAGAGCGGCGAGCGGGAAGGCTTCGACACCATGCGCTACACCGAGAGCGAGATCCGCCGCATCGCGCACGCCGCCTTCCAGGCAGCGCGCAAGCGCGCCGGCCGGGTCTGCTCGGTGGACAAGGCCAATGTGCTGGAAACCACCCAGTTCTGGCGTGATGTGGTCACCGAGGTGCACCGCGAGTACCCCGATGTGGCGCTGTCGCACATGTATGTCGACAACGCGGCGATGCAACTCATCCGCAACCCCAAGCAGTTCGATGTGATCGTCACCGGCAACATGTTCGGCGACATCCTGTCCGACGAAGCCTCGATGCTCACCGGCTCGATCGGCATGCTGCCCTCGGCGTCGCTCAACGCGAAGGGCTTCGGCATGTATGAGCCCATCCATGGATCGGCGCCGGACATCGCCGGCCGCGATGTGGCCAATCCCCTGGCCACCATCCTGTCGGCCGCCATGCTGCTGCGCTACTCGCTCGACCAGCCGGCCGCCGCCGACCGGGTCGAGGCGGCGGTGCGTCGCGTGCTCGCGCAGGGACTGCGCACCGCCGACATCGCCGACGCGGGTGCGCCGACCATCGGCACCCGTGCCATGGGTGACGCGGTGCTCGCCGCGATGGTCTGACACGGCACGCTTTCAGGAGAACTCATCATGGCAATGAAGGTTGGTCTGGTCGGCTGGCGTGGCATGGTCGGCTCGGTGCTCATGCAGCGCATGCGCGAGGAGGGCGATTTCGCCCTGATCGATCCGGTGTTCTTCAGCACCTCCAATGTCGGCGGCCCCGCGCCCCTGGGCGGTGCGCCCTTGCAGGATGCGCGATCGATCCCGGCGCTGGCCACCATGGACACCATCATCACCTGCCAGGGCGGTGACTACACCACCGAGGTGTTCGCGCCGCTGCGTGCGGCGGGCTGGAAGGGCCACTGGATCGACGCTGCCTCCACCCTGCGCATGAAGGACGACGCCCTGATCATCCTCGATCCGCTGAACGAGCAGGTGATTCGTGACGGCCTGCGCCGAGGCATCCGCAACCACATCGGCGGCAACTGCACGGTCAGTCTGATGATGATGGCCCTCAATGGCCTCATCCGGGCGGGCGCCATCGAGTGGATCACCGCCATGACCTACCAGGCGGCCTCGGGCGCCGGGGCGCAGAACATGCGGGAGCTGCTCACGCAGATGGGCTCGGCCCACGCCGCGGCTGCCGACCTGCTCGCCGACGAAGGTTCGGCCATCCTCGATATCGACCGCCTGGTGTCGGCGCGCCTGCGCTCGCCGGCGTTCCCCACCACCCACTTTGGCGCGCCGCTGGCGGGCAGCCTCATTCCCTGGATCGACAAGGATCTCGGCAACGGCATGTCCCGCGAGGAGTGGAAGGGCGATGCCGAGTGCAACAAGATTCTCGGGCTGGGCGCCGCCGACCCCGGGCGCATCCCGGTCGAGAGCCTGTGTGTGCGCATTGGCGCCATGCGCTGCCACAGTCAGGCGCTCACCATCAAGCTGCGCAAGGATCTGCCCCTGGCCGAGGTCGAATCGCTGATCGCCGGGGGTAATCCCTGGGTGCGTTTCGTGCCCAACAACCGCGAGGACAGCATGCGCGCCCTCAGCCCCGCAGCCGTCAACGGCAAGCTCGAGATCGCGGTCGGTCGGGTGCGCCGACTCACCATCGGAGAGGGCTTCTACAGCGCCTTCACGGTGGGCGATCAGCTGCTCTGGGGGGCGGCCGAGCCGCTGCGCCGGATGCTGCGCATCCTCCTGGACTGACGCCAGGCGGGCTCGCCGCCCGGCCGTGTCGCGCCAACGCCTCGCGCGAGCACGGCCGTGGCGCCGGGCGCCGGAGAGTCCTCCCGGCGGTCGGGTGCTGCCACCCGTCCTCCTCGGGCTGGCGATGGCGATGGCCTCGGGGTAAACCTTCTGCAGTGAGTTAACTTGCTGGCATAAGTGTCTGATGCTAGTCTCGAAATCTTGAAAAGTGCCCCGGGGAGTGCAGTGGCTGCCGACCTTCATCCAGGCCGCCGCGGGCGGTTTCATCTTGCCCGACGGCCTCTGTCCGTGGCCATCGCCGCGTCGCTGTTGTCGCTGGCTGGCGCGGCCTGGTCGGCCGGGCTTGGCCGTCTTACCATCCAGTCGGCCCTCGGCCAACCGCTCGCGGCCGAGGTCGAGATCACGGCCCTGAGCCGGGAAGAGTCCGCCACCCTCAACGCCCGGCTTGCCTCGCCCGAGGCCTTCAAGCTGGCCGGTCTCGAGTACAACCCCGCCCTGGCCAACCTCCGGTTCGCCATCGATCGGCGCCCCGATGGGCGCGCGGTGATCCGGGTGAGTTCCACGCAGCCGGTCAACGAGCCCTTCATCGACATGCTTGTCGAGCTCACCTGGGCGTCGGGCCGCTTCGTCCGCGAGTACACCTTCCTGCTCGACCCGCCCGAGCTGCGCGCCAACCGCCAGACGGTCGAAGGCGGCGCGGTGCAGGTGAATGTCGGCGTGGCCGGTGCGGCGGCTTCGCCGGCGGCGACCCCTGCGCCGGCGGCCGCGCCTGCAC
>CAIZPE010000243.1 GCA_903934795.1 uncultured bacterium
CAATGCCGATGTCCAGTGCCTCCACCCACGCGAGCTTTTCATCGTCGAACAGGGAGCCGTTGGTCACGATAGATAGCTGCGCGTTCGGATACCTAGCCTTGACCGCCTCACCTAGCGTCTTGAGCAGCTTCCAGTACACGAAGGGCTCGCCACCCCAGAACTCGATCTTGACGCCTTCCCCACGCCCGTCGTCCCCACCTGCAAACCATCCGGCCAGCTGCGCCATGAAGGGTTCGACGTCATTCGGATGGCCATCGAGGTCATGTGGCTGATGGGCCTGCGAGCAGTATTGGCAGGAGTAGTTGCACTTGAGTGTTGGCGCCGACTGAAATTTGACCCACTTACGAGGATCGTGCCGACCGAAATCTGACCCAGGTGTTCAACCTACCCTGCCCGACTTATCCACAGCGGAGCGGGGTGTGAGGAGTGATCACCATGGCCATGATTGGCAAGGTCCTGCGGATGCACCACCGCGAGAAGAAGTCGGTGCGGGAGATCGCCAAGGCCACGAGCCTGGCGAGGAACACGGTGCGCAAGTACCTGCGCATCGACAAGGCAGAGGCGCCGAAGTACAGACGGCCTGAGGTACCCACGAAGCTGGCCCCGTTCGTCGAGGCGGTGCAGCAGGCACTGCTGGCCGATGCCCGGCGGTCGAAGAAGGAGCGTCGCACCGCCAAAGCCCTGCACGCGCAGATTGCGGCCGCGGGCTACCAAGGCGGCTACAGCCGGCTGACCGACTACATCCGGCATTGGCGGGCTGCACGCGGCGGCGTGCAGGTGGGGGACGCCTACGTGCCGCTGAGCTTCGAACTCGGCGAGGCCTTCCAGTTCGACTGGAGCGAAGAGCCGCTGGTCATCGGCGGGCAGTACCAGCGGCTGCAGGTGGCGCACATGAAGCTGTGCGCCTCCAGGGCGTTCTGGCTGGTGGCCTACCCGGGCCAAGGTCACGAGATGCTGTTCGATGCCCACACCCGCTCGTTCGCGGCGCTGGGCGGCGTGGCCCGGCGAGGCATCTACGACAACATGAAGACGGCGGTAGACCGTGTCGGCAAGGGCAAGACGCGGGAAGTCAACCTGCGCTTCACGACCATGTGCGCGCACTACCTGTTCGATGCCGACTTCTGCAACGTGGCCTCGGGCTGGGAGAAGGGTGTCGTCGAGAAGAACGTGCAGGACAGCCGGCGGCGCATCTGGCTGGACGCCCGCGAGCAGCGCTTCAGCAGCCTGGACGAACTCAACGCTTGGCTGGCCGAGCGCTGCAAGGCGTTGTGGGCCGAGTTGCGCCACCCCGAGCACAAGGCCTTCAGCGTGGCGGAGATGCTGGAGCTGGAGCGGCAGCACCTGATGCCGATGCCGGCACCCTTCGACGGCTACGTGCAGGAGTTCAGCCGCGTCAGCAGCACCTGCTTGGTGACGGTGGCGCGCAACCGCTACTCGGTGCCGTGTGAACTGGCCCGGCACACGGTGAGCACGCGGCTGTACCCGAGCCGGGTGGTGATCGTGAACGAAGAACTGGTTGTCGCCGAGCACCCGCGGCAAAGCGGCAAGGGCAAGACGATCTACGACTGGCAGCACTACGTGCCGCTGGTGCAGCGCAAGCCCGGCGCCCTGCGCAACGGTGCACCCTTCAAGGACCTGCCCGAGCCGCTGGCCAGGCTACGCCTGGCCCTGCTCAAGAACGCGGGCGGTGACCGGCTCATGGCTCAGGTGCTGGATCTGGTCAAGGTGGCTGGGTTGGATGCCGTACTGGTCGCAGCCGAGTTGGCGCTGGAGCGGGCCGGGCCCAGCGGCCGGGTCAGCCCCGAACACGTCGGCAACGTGCTGGCCCGGCTGACTGCGCCACCGCGGCCAGAGAACGTGGCCACCGAGCTGGGTGCGCTGACCAAGCCCGTGGCCGACACGGCGCGCTACGACCGGCTGCGTCGCATCCAGGCTGAACAAGCCACCGAGCAGGGAGCCGAAGATGCGTGACGTCATCACCGAACTGAAGGCGTTGCGGCTGCACGGCATGGCTGCGACCTGGGCCGAGCTGGGCGAGCAGAACAGCGACGAGCTGGGGCGCTCGCGCTGGCTCATCGAACACATGCTCAAGGCCGAGGCCAGTGACCGGACCACGCGATCGGTCAGCCACCAGATGAGCACGGCCAAGTTCCCTGTGCACCGCGACCTGGCGGGCTTCGACTTCGATGTCTCGCCGGTGGATCGCAAGCTCGTCACGCAGTTGGCCAGCTGCGAGTTCACGGTGGCCGCGCACAACGCGGTGCTGGTGGGTGGGCCCGGCACGGGCAAGAGTCATCTGGCCACGGCCATCGGCGTGGCTGGCATCACCGACTATGGCAAGCGGGTGCGGTTCTACTCGACGGTGGACCTGGTCAATGCGCTGGAGCGCGAGAAGGTCGAAGGCAAGGCGGGTCGAATTGCCGGTAGCTTGCTGCGCATGGACCTGGTCATCCTCGACGAGCTGGGCTACCTGCCGTTCAGCCAGGCCGGCGGCGCCTTGCTGTTCCACTTGTTGTCCAAGCTCTACGAGCACACCAGCGTCGTGATCACGACCAACCTGGACTTCGCCGAATGGTCCACAGTCTTCGGCGACGCGAAGATGACCACGGCGCTGCTGGACCGGCTCACGCACCACTGCCACATCGTGGAGACCGGCAACGAGAGCTACCGAGTAACGCAGGCCACGGCCAGTACGAAGCGGCGCATCAAGGCCCGGGAGCAGGAACGCAGGGCACGGCCTGCAGAGGCGGGCTGACGGCGCGCGCCGCGCGGCGGGAAGCCTCTACGGGCTACGCCCTCCGCGTCTTCTCGCCGCGCGAACACTACCCACGAAACGAAGAAAGAGGAGTAAGCAGCTACAGTTGTCCACAGCCGGGATCACGCGATGCCGGCCACCAGCCCTGGGTCAAAGTTCAATCGGCAGGGTGGGTCAAAGTTCGTTCGGCGCGGACACCCGACACACACAGGCAGTCCAGTCCATTGCTTGATGCGGTTGCGCATTTGATGCCCCATTGGGATGGCACCCCCATAGAGGTGTGCGACGGACTCAATGCGCAGGAATGACTCATCGATTAAGAGGTACCATGGCCAGTGTTGCATTTCAATTAGAGGGAAAGCTCTGTACGTAGAGGTATCCCCAACCGTTATCTCCAGTGCTCGTCCGTACTCAAGCAGTTCCTGAACATGTCATCGTTGACCCCGTGAGACACATGCCAAGACTATGGTCCACGGCGTGGTCCCTAGGCCTCACGAGTAGTTCTCAGGCGACCAGCACGCGAAAGCTGTACCTCCAGCATCTGGACAGCTTTTATCGGTACTGTGACGAACGCTTCGGTGCCGACGCCTTCGACGAGGGTATGAGCACTCGGGACGCTGAGGGCGTGATGCTCATGGTGGAGTCGTTCTATCTAACGACAACCTCAG
>CAIZPE010000244.1 GCA_903934795.1 uncultured bacterium
CGCCTTTGATCTCGACCATCATGTGGTCAACGCGCGCCTGCCACGCCCCGGTGGTGCGCGCGGGCTGCAGCGGCTCGCGGCACGCCTGGCCGCGCAGCCGCTGCCCCCCGGCCGGCCGCTTTGGCAGTTCCACCTCGTCGAGCAGTACGACGGCGCCAGTGCGCTCGTCACCCGCATCCACCATTGCATCGCTGATGGCATCGCGCTGGTGAAGGTCATGCTCTCGATGAGCGATGACGGCGCTGCGGCCTCGCCGCGCCGCCGTGCGCGCGCCATGCCCGCGGGCGGTGAAGGCCACGAGGACCTTGCCCGCAGCCTGATGGCGGCGATCGAGCCAGTCGGCCGCACCGCGGTGCGGGTGCTCGGTCAGGCCGGCGGCAGCGTGGCGCGCGCGGCCGGCGAGGGCGATGCCGGGCAGTTCGCGCAGTGGGCTGCCGCGGGCCTGCGTCTGGCCCAGGATGCGATGTCGATCGCGCTCATGACCGAAGATTCGCGCACCCGCTTCAAGGGCAAGCCGGGCCGGCGCAAGGCCGTGGCGTGGAACGAGCCCTTGCCCATCGACGAGGTCAAGGCGGTGTGCCGTGCGCTCGGCGTCTCGGTCAACGATGTGCTGCTCTCCTGCGTGGCCGGTGCGCTGCGCCGCTATCTGGCCGAGCGCGGCGATGCTACCGAAGGGGTCGAACTGCGCGCCATGGTGCCGGTCAACCTGCGTCCGCCACAGCAGGAGGCGCGCCTGGGCAACCGCTTCGGGCTGGTGCCCCTGGTGCTGCCGGTGGGCATCGCCAACCCGCTGGCGCGCCTGCGCGAGGTGCGCCGGCGCATGGACGAGCTCAAGGGCGGCTTCCAGGCGCCGCTGGCCTATGCGCTGCTCTCGGCCATCGGCCAGGCGCCGCGTGCCCTGCAGAGCGGTGTGCTCGACTACCTCTCGCACAAGTCCAGCGCGGTCATGACCAATGTGCCTGGTCCGGCCGAGCCGATCCGCATCGTCGGCAACACCGTGCGGCGGGTGATGTTCTGGGTGCCGCAGTCCGGCGACATCGGCCTGGGGGTGTCCATCCTGTCGTACCGCGGCGGAGTGCAGTTCGGGGTGATGACCGATGCCGGCCTGTGCCCCGACCCGCAGCGCATCATCGACGGCTTCGCGCCCGAGTTCGAGCGGCTGCTGCTCACGCTGGCGCTGGTTCCGCCGGATGTGCTGCGCGATGACGATGCGCCGGCGCAGATCGAGCAACGGCTGCTGGGTATGCCCGCCGCGTGATCACCGACCCCCTGCACTGGGTCTGGGTCCTGGGCGCCGCGTTCGCCGGCTCGCTGGTGGGTGGCATCGGCGGCTTCGGCACCGGCGTGATCCTCACGGCGGTCCTGGTGCCGCTGCTTGGCGTGAAGGCCACCGTGCCGGTGCTGGCACTGGCCGGCGTGATCATCAACGCCGGCCGGTTCTGGTTCTACCGTGCCGACATCGACTGGCCCGCCGCGCTGCGGGTGCTGGCTGGCGCAGCCCCGCTGCTGTGGCTGGGCACCTGGCTCTACGCCCGTCTCGATCCGCGGCCGCTCGGCCTGGCCATGGGCGCGCTGGTGGTGCTCAGCGTGCCGGCGCGCCGCTGGCTGCGCAGCCGCCAGTGGCAGATCGGGGTGCGCGGTCAGGTGGCCGGTGGTGCGGTCTTCGGTCTGGCCAACGGCCTGGCCTCGGGCATGGGGGTCATCCTGGTCTCGCTGTTGCTGGGCAGCGGCCTGTCGGGCACCGCGGTGCTGGCCACCGATGCTTTCGTGTCCATCCTCATCGACCTGACCCGCGCGGCGCTCTTCGGGCGCTTCGCGCTGATCGAGCCGGCGGTCCTGCCCCTGGGCCTGGCGATCGGGCTGGCCACGCTGCCCGGCAGCGCGCTGGCCGCCTGGCTGGTGCGACGCATGCAGGCGCGGCTGCACCACTTCCTCATGGAAGCGCTGATCCTGCTCGGCGGCGTCTCGATCATCGTGAGCGTCTGGCGCGGCTAGCCGATCTCCTCGCGCGCCAGCTCCACATCGAGCCGTTCCATCGCGTCCTGCGGCTCGCAGGCCGCGGCCTCGGCATACAGCTGCTCGGCCTGCTTCATCGCCTTCTTGCCCTCGAGCATGACCAGCGCGTTGGCGTATTCGATGCGGGCGATCGCCGAGTCGGGGTTGAGCTCGAGCGCCTTGCGGAAGTGGGTCAGCGAGGACTCGCGCTTCACGCCGTAGGTCATGCCGCCGATCATCGCGCCCACCTTGTCGATCACCTCGGCGTGGAAGGCGCCCAGCGCGATGTGCGCGTCGGCGTGCCTGGCCTGCAGTTTCAGGGTGGTCTCGAGGCTGTCGCGCACCTTGCCGCCCAGGCCCTGGGCCAGCGCCTTGGTCACCGAGATGCCCTGGCCATAGCGGCCCAGGGCATAGGCGTGCAGGTAGAAGGCATTGGCGTTCTTCGGCTCGGCAGCCTGAAGTTCCTCGCAGCGCGCCGCCACCTCCTGGTAGATCTCGAGCTTTCGCTTGTCGGACTTCTCGAGGTAGTTGGCATAGATGCAGGCCGCCTTGTTGGCTGCGTTGTAGCCGGCCAGGCCCGCGGCCAGGCCAGCCTCCACCGCCTTGCCGAAATCACCGGCGTGATAGGCGCGCCAGGCCTCCAGCACCGCCTTGTCCTTGGGCTGGGGCTCGGCGTCGCCGCGGTGCAGACGGGCCCAGTGCTTCTTGAGCGCCGCGTCATCGCGGACATAGGCCTTGTCGGGATGCGGGAAAGCGGTCCATCGGGCCATGCCGGGTTCCTTTCAGGGTCGGGTTGCGAGGTATTCACGGGCCAGGCGCTGCGAGAGCGCACGACCCTCATCATCCAGCCAGGGCGCGAGCATGACCAGCACCTGGCTGGCGCCGCGGGCCAGCGCGGCCTGCGAGGGGGCGGTCTCGGGCCTGTCTGCCCCTGGCAGGCGCGCGCCGGCGGGTCGCGGCCCCTGCGTGACCTGCTCATGGGCCAGCCACCAGGTGGTCACCATGGCCATGTTCGCCGCCAGCAGCGCGATCTGCGCCTCATCGGCGCGCAGCCGCTTGGCGGCGGCCAGCGCCCGGCACAGCCGGGCCGCCGCCTGCGTCTTGGCGGCAATGATGATCGGCATGCGCCGCGCGATCAGCCGGTGGCGTGACAGCAGATCGGCCAGGTCGCGGTAGAGGAAGCGATGCCGCCAGAGCGTCTCGAAGAGCAGGTGCAGGAACAGCCAGGCATCCTCGAAGTGCGCGTCGCGGCCCGGCACCGCCTCGAGCAGCGGCACGATCTCCTGCTCGAACGCTTCGAACAGCGCCTCGACGATCGCGTCGCGATGGCGGAAGTGGTAATGCAGGTTGCCAGGGCTGATGCCGGCCTCGTCGGCGATCGCCTGGGTGCTGGCATGCGGCTCGCCCAGGTGGTTGAACAGCCGCAGGGCCGCGGCGAGGATGTTCTCGCGGGTGCGGCGCGGCGGCTTGCGGGGCATGCCGGCGGGCTCAGGCGCGCGCGCGGCGGGGCGCGGCCGGCCCCGCGGTGCGGCTGTCGCGTGCGGCGGGCGCGGATCGGTGCAGCCGCAGCGCATGCTCGATGTCGCCCACCGTCTTGCCCAGCGTGGCCACCGCGTCGGCGAGGCTGCCCCG
>CAIZPE010000245.1 GCA_903934795.1 uncultured bacterium
AGAGGCAGGCGGATCGCGAAGTCGAAGCGGCTGCCCTTGCCCGGCGCACTGCTGAGCCCGATGGCGCCCCCCATCAAGCCGACCAGACGCTGGCTGATCTCCAGCCCCAGACCGGTGCCGCCGAACCGGCGCGCGATGCTGGCATCGGCCTGGGCGAAGCCCTCGAAGAGGCTGGCCTGGCGTTCAGGGGCGATGCCGATCCCGGTGTCGCGCACATCGAAGGCAAGCCGGGCATCGGTGGCAGTCTGCTCGAGAAGACGAACCGACAGCACGACCTCCCCGGCGGGCGTGAACTTGAGGGCGTTGCCGACCAGGTTGAGCAGCACCTGTTGCAGGCGCAGCGTGTCACCGCGCAGATGCGGCGGCACCGCGGGATCGATGTCGAAGATCAGCTCGAGCGGATCGCCATCCTGAGTGCTTGCCAGGATGACCGACAGATTGCGCAGCAGCTGGTCCAGATCGAGCGGCCCGATGTCGAGCTCCAGCCGGTCGGCCTCGATCTTGGAAAAATCGAGGATGTCGTTGATGAGCAGCAGCAGCGAGCGGGCAGCCCCCTTGGACTTCGCGACATAGTCGGACTGGCGTCGGGTGAGTGGCGTGGCCTGCAGCAGCTTGAGCATGCCCAGCACGGCGTTGAGCGGGGTGCGGATCTCGTGGCTGACACTGGCAAAGAAGCGGCTCTTGGCGCTGGCGGCGCTGCGGGCGGCGGCCAGGGCATGGGCAAGGTCGGCCTCGATGCGCTTGCCCTCGGTGATGTCGTCGTAGATGCCAAGGACGCCGACGATCTCGCCCTGCGCATTGCGCAGCGCCACCCGGGAGTGCCGTTCCCAGGCGACGCGCCCGTCGGCACCGGTACGCCGCGACTCGTAGCCCAGGCGCGCGATGCCCGAGTCGAAGACCTCGCGGTCGGTGCCCGGTTCGGGAACGGGGCAACCGGATGCCTTCAGGGTGTCGTCGTCGAGGCCGACCACCTCGGCGGGGCTGGACAGGCCCAGGTCATGCGCGAAGGCCGGGTTGCAGCCCAGGTAGCGAAGATCAGCGCCCTTCCAGAAAACCCGGATCGGCGCGGTGTCGATGATCCGCTGCAGCAGCGATACCGAGGCATCGAGCTCGTCCGAGAGCGCGCTCAGCGCGGACTGGATCGCGCCCCACTCATCGGCGCGCGGCGGCAGCGCCGGCGCGCTGCGGTCGCCACTGCGGATTGCCGAGACCTGGGCCAGGACCTGGTCGAGCGGCCGGCGGATGTTGCTGCGGATCAGCCAGCCCGCAAGCCCCAGGGCGAGCACGGCCACCACCAGGATCGCCACCAGCATCTGCTCGCGCGCCTCCTGGATGAGGCCGCGCAGCTCGCCGGCCAGCGCGTCGGCGCGCTGCGTGGCCGAATCGTCGAGCGCGCCGATCTCGCGCAGCAGGCCATCGCGCATGGCCTGGCTGCCCGACTGCAGTTCGTCGAAGCGCCCCAGCGCGCCATCGAGCGCCACCACCCTGCCGCGGTATTCGCGAATGGCTGCCCGCACCTCCTCGCGCTGCCGCTGCATGGCCGGCACCGAGTCGACCAGCGATTGCAGCCGCAGGCCGACCTCATCGAGCAGCGCCACCGCCGAAGGGTCACGGGCACCCGCGCCACCGAC
>CAIZPE010000246.1 GCA_903934795.1 uncultured bacterium
GAATTATCACAACCAGTAACTAGCAAAAAATTAAATGAAAGTTTAGCTAAAACATTTGGTTATAAATTAAAACTAGATCAATTTAACGAAGCACAATTGGAAGATGTTCGGCGTCGCCGAGTCGAACGCGGGGGTGGGAAAGCCGGACTGGCCAAACCGCAACAAGTGCTTGGTAAAACGGGGCTGCAAGTGATGACGGCCTTGCTGGAGGGCGAATTGCCCCATCCCTACATGGCCGACACATTCGACTGCGAGTTGATCGAAGTGGGTGAGGGTATGGCCATCTTTCAGGCGACGCCGCAGCTCAAGCACTACAACCCCCTCGGTTCCGTACATGGGGGCTGGTATGCGACCCTGCTGGACTTCGCGCTCGGCTGCGCCGTGCAGACCCGATTGCCCGTCGGGGTGGGGTACACGACCAGCCAGATCAATCTGAACATCGTCCGGGCCGCCCACACGAAGACGGGCCCGCTGCGCTGCGTGGGGACCGCCCTGCACGTCGGCCGCCAGGTCGGCACCTCGGAGGCCCGGATCGTCGATGTGGAGGGAAAACTGTATGCCCACGCGACGACCACATGCACGATCTTCGAAGTGCGGTAGTCAAGCCTGTTGATCATTGATGGCGCAAGTTTGCGGGGGCAGGTCAAAGGTGCGGCCCCGCACGCGGCATCCCTGAACCTGGGGCGGGTGCCGTTCGAAGGCGCCTGGGTGCAGCGCCGGCTGCGCCTGGCCATGCGCGATCGCGCGCAGTTGTCGGGCCCGGCACGGGCCTTCGTCGAAATGGCCAAGCGGCGCGCGCGTGCCGAGCCGACCTCCTGAACCCGACACCTTCGCGCCAACCGACCAGCGCTTACTTCGACTTCGCCCGCCCGTAGGTGGCCGTGAAGCTGGCCTTGCCCAATGCGTTGGCGTTGATCATGTACCCCGTCAGCGCCGCGGTGGCGTCGGCGGGAATTTCGAGCTTGTCGGTCTTCAGGGCATGCACGGTGAAGACGTAGCGATGCGGCTTGTCACCGGGTGGCGGGCACATCCCGCCCCAGGCGGCTACGCCGTAGTCGATGCGAATGTGGCTCGCGCCCTTGGGCAGGTTGGCCCCTCCAGCGGCGCCGGCGTCCGATTCGAGTGAGGAGACATCGGCCGGCAGGTTGATCACCGACCAGTGCCACCAGCCCGATCCTGTGGGTGCGTCGGGGTCATACACCGTCACCGCAAAGCTCTTGGTACCGGCTGGCGCACCGCTCCACTGCAGCGCGGGTGACTTGTTTTCACCTGAGCAGCCGAAACCATTGAACTCGAACTTCTTGTCGATCAAGGTGCCAGCCTTGATGTCGGGACTGCTGAGTTGGAAGCCCGCGGCGTTTGTGAGCGTCGAGAGGCTGATCAGCGCAGCGGCGAAGAGAGAGCGTTTCACGAGAGGTTCCTGTCAAAGTTACGGAACCCGCATGATGTGGCGACCGGCCCAGCCTCGTTAGCCCACACGCATCAATCACTGTGCCGAGCCGCGCAGCAGACCTGCAGCGTTGATGCGCAGGCACCAGCGACGATGGCGCCTGCGACGATGGCATCAGGGACGAAGGTGTGAAGGCGCGTAGCCAAAGCGCTCGCGGAATGTAGCCGAGAACCGGCTGTGTGAGAGTCGTAGCCGCAACGACCTGCGATTTCCGAGACCTGCAAGTCCGTGCCCTGCAACAGCGCCATGGCGGTTTCCAGCCGAACTTCACGGATGCATCGGCTAGCCGAGGTTCCTTCTGCGCCCAGCCGACGTTGCAGGGTGCTCGGGCTGAGATGGAAAGCGCGCGCCAGTTCATCCACAGTCCATGCAGCGTGAGGCCGCTGGCTCACCAGACGATGAACCCGATCAGCCCAATCCAGCTCGCGCAAGGGTGACAACACAATCCCGCGTTCGGCCAGCAGCAACAGGACTTCGAGTGCGCGGTGCTCGCGCATGGCGTCGGATACGCCGGGCTCCAGTGCCGCGGTAGCGGCGCGGTCGAAGGTGGCAATGAAGCTGTCGTCGGCATGGGTGCCGGCGCAGCCCTGCAAAGCCGGTACAGCTGAA
>CAIZPE010000247.1 GCA_903934795.1 uncultured bacterium
GGCGACGGCTGAAATCGCAGCCGGTGCATTCTTCTGGCTGCCGAAATGGCGACAGATGGGTGACACGGCGGCAGCAGTTTCGATCGCCGATGCGCTGGCTGACACTGTGGCGTTCGGCATAGCGGCGGGCTGATCTGCTAGCAGGGTGGCCGCATTGGTCTAATGACAGTATCCGACGAGGGACACACCTGATCGGCGACTTTGCGCCCCTATCCCGGCCGTTCCGGCACTCCGGCACGAATCCCAGAAGCCGCCATTTACTAGGGCCAGTGCCCGGTTTGTCAGAATGACTCGGCCTGGGACATTGCTGCCATTTCTGGCAGGGCCGCTGAACAACGGCTTCCAGCAAGAGCTGACGCTCGAGCGTTAGCTCGTGTAACTTCGCCGAATAGCTGTGGGCGGGTTTTAATAAGTGGCATTAATTACGGCCTTGGCCTTCCTCGTTGAGGGCCTCTTTGATTCGGCGAAGTTAACCTGTAAGTTCCCAAGGGCCTGGTGGAGCGCTATTTGAAGGGCCTGCCTGTCGATCCGAAGTCATTTTTGTATGGTGGCAGTCCGGAATAGGCGCTGGAAGACGATCCCGGGGGAGACAGCGACATGGACCTGACACGGAAGACCGCCACCGAGGCGACGCGGGCAGCGCATTCGGCCATGGAAGCGGCTCTGCCCGCCGATGACGGCAGCGACTTCGTGCTGGCAAAGCGCGGCTTCGTCGGCTCGATCCCCGACGCTGACGTGCCCGGCGCCTGGAGCCAACGTCCCTTCGCCTTTCTGGAGGGCGAGCGGCCCGACACAGTGAACCCCAGCCTCTGGCGGCAGGCGCGGCTCAACGCCCATCACGGCCTGTTCGAGGTGACGCCCGGCGTCTACCAGGTGCGCGGCTTCGACATCTCCAACATCACCTTCATCGAAGGCAAGACCGGCTGGATTGTCATCGATCCGCTGACCTCTGCCCAGCCGGCGGCAGCGGCGCTGAAGCTGCTGCGTGACGAGAAGGGCGACAGGCCGGTTAGCGCGGTGATCTACACCCACAGCCATGTGGACCACTACGGCGGCATCCTGGGTGTCGCCTCGCCGGAGGAGATCGCCGCGGGCCTGCGGATCATCGCCCCCGAGGGCTTTCTGCAGGCGGCCGTCGCCGAGAACGTCCTGGCCGGCAATGTGATGAGCCGCCGGGCGACGCACATGTACGGCGGCCTGCTGCCCAAGGATCCGCAGGGCCACGTGGACTCCGGGCTCGGCAAGGGTACGTCCACTGGCCGTGTCGCCCTGGTGGCACCCACCGAGTCCATCACCCACACCGGCCAGACCCTGACAGTCGACGGGGTCGAGATCCTCTTTCAGGTGACCCCAGACACCGAGGCGCCGGCCGAGATGAACTTCTTCTTCCCGAAGTTCGGCGCGCTGTGCATGGCGGAGAACTGTACCTGCCACCTGCACAATCTGTACACGCCGCGCGGGGCCCAGGTGCGGGACGCAAAGGCCTGGAGTTTCTACATCGACGAGGCGTTGGCGCTGTTCGGCGCGGATACCAGGGTGATGTTCGCGAGCCACCACTGGCCGCGGTGGGACGCCGGTCCGGTCCGCCGTTTCCTGACCCAGCAGCGCGACCTCTACAAGTACATCCACGACCAGACTCTGCGGATGGCCAACCACGGGCTCAACGCCACCGAGATCGCCGAGGTTCTGCGGCTGCCGCCGACCCTGGAAGCCGAGTGGTACACGCGCAGTTACTATGGAACGCTCAGCCACAACGCCAAGGCGGTCTACCAGCGCTACCTCGGCTGGTTCGACGGCAACCCGGCCAACCTGCACAAGCATCCGCCCGAGGCTGCGGGTCGGCGCTATGTCGCGGCGATGGGCGGGGCCGAGCGGCTGCTGGGGCAGGCGCGCGAGGCGTTCGCGGCGGGCGACTACCGCTGGGTCGCTGAACTGGTCGGCCATCTTGTGTTCGCCGATCCGGCCAACCTGGAAGCCCGGGCACTGCAGGCCGACGCCTTCGAGCAGATGGGCTTTCAGGCGGAGTCCGGGCCCTGGCGCGACTTCTACCTGACCGGCGCCCAGGAACTGCGATATCCTAGGCCGCCTAGCGCCACGCCCCGCCAGGCCTCGTCCGGCCAGCTTCGGACTATGCCCACCGATAATGTGCTGGATTCCCTTTCGGTGCGGCTGAACGGCGAGAAGGCCGGGGCGACGGAGATCGCGTTCACGGCGGTCTTCACCGACACCGGCGAGCGCTTCGCGGTCAGCGTCGAGAACGCTGTGCTTCACCATAGGCCTGGCGCGGGCGGCCCGCAGGTCGAGCTGACCCGAGACCTGCTGGTCGATCTGGTGCACGGCGCTAAGGCGCCCGAGGAAGTTGCGCTGGAGGGTCCAGGCGCAGGCGCCTTGGTCAGCCTACTGGCGCTCCTGGACCGCTTCGACCTCTGGTTCGAGATCTCGGCACCCTAGATCGTTGTGCCGGTGAGGCCACTCCCGGTCCAAATCTGCTCGGAAAATTTCCGGCAATGCGCCTCCGGCGCAAACCGCCGCTTCTGACTCATCTCGCCCGTTCCGATGGTCTTCTTCCCGGAACCAGATGCCAACGTCCGCTTGTTGGCCCGAACCCAGCGGGGAGAAACGACCCTTCGAAGACCTTTCGGATGTGGTTGTCGACAGATGGGCAATTCGGCGGCACGCGTTTCAATGTCTAGTCGCGGCACTGGCACCGGTCGCGCGCTGATCGCGCATGGAGTCGA
>CAIZPE010000248.1 GCA_903934795.1 uncultured bacterium
CACCACCGACATGGGGCAAAAACGCTGGTGGCAGCAAAAGCTAGAAGCCATCCGCAGCAAGCCAGTTTTTGATGTCGAGAAGAAAAAACACATCCTCGATCGCCTGACGGCGGCCGAAGGCCTGGAGCGCTACCTGCACACCAAGTACGTGGGTCAGAAGCGTTTTTCGCTCGAAGGTGGTGAGAGCTTCATTGCCGCCATGGACGAGCTGATTCAGCAAGCCGGCGCGCAGGGCGTGCAGGAAATCGTCATCGGCATGGCCCACCGCGGCCGCCTCAATGTGCTGGTCAACACCCTGGGCAAGATGCCCGGCGACCTGTTTGCCGAGTTCGACCACACCGCTCCTGAAGAACTGCCGGCGGGCGACGTGAAATACCACCAAGGCTTTTCCTCGGACGTGACCACCCCTGGCGGCCCGGTCCACCTGAGTCTGGCGTTTAACCCTTCGCATCTGGAGATCGTCAACCCAGTGGTCGAGGGCTCGGTGCGGGCGCGCATGGACCGGCGCGGTGACCCCAAAGGCGCGCAGGTGCTGCCGGTGCTGGTGCACGGCGATGCGGCGGTGGGCGGCCAGGGCGTCAACCAGGAAACCCTGTGTCTGGCGCAAACCCGGGGCTATTCCACCGGCGGGACGGTGCACATCATCATCAACAACCAGATCGGCTTTACCACCTCCGATCCGCGCGATCTGCGCTCGACCGCGTTTTGTACCGACATCTTCAAGATGGTCGAGGCCCCGGTGCTGCACGTCAACGGCGACGACCCCGAGGCGGTGGTGCTGGCCAGCCAACTGGCGCTGGAGTACCGCATGAGTTTCGGCCAAGACGTGGTGGTCGACATCACCTGCTTTCGCAAGCTCGGCCACAACGAGCAAGACACCCCCAGCCTGACCCAGCCGCTGATGTACAAGAAGATCGGCCAGCACCCGGGCACCCGCAAGCTGTATGCGGACCGCCTCGAGGCGCAGGGCGTGCTCAAGGCCGGTGACGGCGACGCGATGGTCAAGGGGTTCCGCGCCGCGATGGACGCGGGGCGCCACACGGCCGATCCGGTGATCTCGAACTTCAAGAGCAAGTTCGCGGTCGACTGGATGCCGTTCCTGAACCGCAAGTGGACCGACAGCGCGGACACCGCGGTGCCGATGGCCGAACTGCGCCGCCTCGCCGAGAAGATCACCACCACGCCCGACACGCTGAAGCTGCACCCGCTGGTCGAGAAGGTCGTGGCGGACCGCCGGGCGATGGGCCACGGCGACCTGGCGCTCGACTGGGGCATGGGTGAGCACATGGCCTACGCCACGCTGCTCGCCTCGGGCTACGCGGTGCGCCTGTCCGGCCAGGATGCGGGCCGCGGCACCTTCACCCACCGGCATTCGGTGCTGCACGACCAGAACCGCGAGCGCTGGGATTCGGGCTACTTCATCCCGCTCGAGCATGTCGGCGACAACCAGGGCCGCTTCACCGTCATCGATTCGGTGCTGTCCGAGGAGGCGGTGCTCGCCTTCGAGTTCGGCTACGCGACCGCCGAGCCCA
>CAIZPE010000249.1 GCA_903934795.1 uncultured bacterium
CTTCGGCTCGGGCACCGCCACTGCAGGCTCGGACTTCACCAACGCCTTGCAGGTTTCCACCAACGGCGGAACCACCTGGTCGAACTACAGCTCGGCGCTGCCTATCCCCGCCAACACCACCAGCGTTCTGGTGCGCGCCGCGATCCTTGACGACGCGGCCTATGAGGCCAGCGAGACCGTCGTGCTCAACGCCACCCTCTCGGCCACCGGGCGCACCTCCAGCACCGGCACAGGGTCGATGACCATCACCGAGACCGATCTGCCGGGTCTGAGCATCAGCGGCAACAGCGTCGCCGAGGGCGGCTATGCCCAATGGACCGTGGCCCTCGGAGCCGCCATGCCGGTGGCCGGCAGCCTGGCCCTGGGCTTCGGGTCAGGCACGGCCACCGCAGGCTCGGACTTCACCAACGCCCTGCAGGTTTCCACCAACGGCGGCACCACCTGGTCGACCTACAGCTCGGCCCTGTCCATCCCCGCCAACACCACCAGCGTTCTGGTGCGCGCGGCCACCATCGAGAACACCCGATTCGAGGGCAACGAGAGCATCGTCCTCAACGCCACCCTCTCGGCCACCGGACGCACCTCGAGCACCGGCACCGGCACCGCCACCATCCTGGACGATGATCTGCCGGGCCTGTGCGTCACCGGCAACAGCGTTCTCGAGGGCGGCTGCGCACAGTGGACGGTTTCCCTTGGTGACGCCATGCCGGTTGCGGGGTATGTGACGCTGGGCCTGGGCACCGGCACCGCCAATGCCGCAGACCTGCGCTATCCGCAGTGGCAGGAGGTGTCGACCGACGGCGGCCGCTCCTGGAACTGGTACTACAACGGCACGAGCATTGCCATCCCGGCTGGTACCCGCAGCCTGCTCGTCCGGACACCCACCAACGACGACTGCACCATCGAGAACGACGAAACCGTCGTGCTGGAAGCCACCCTCTCGGCAAGCGGCCGGAGTTCCTCCTCGGCCAGCGGCGCAGCCATCATCCTGAACGACGATGCGATCAGTGTCAGCATCAACAACATCAGCGTCAGGGAGCCGGGCGGACAGGGCACGCAGGACCCGGACGAGGACGATTGCAGCACGGCCACTTTCACGGTGCGCCTGTCACAGGCCACCGATCGCGATGTGGTCGTGGCGTGGGAGACCCGGGAGGGCTCGGCCACCGACATCACCACCGGAAACAACTGGCATGGCAACGGTGGGCGCGACTTCATCAGCGATGCCGGCACGGTGACCATCCGCGCAGGGCACACCAGCGCCACGATCAGCATCCTGATCACCCCGGACAACCGCAGCGAGCAGGCGGAGCAGTTCTCGGTGGTGCTCACCAGCGCAACCAACGCCCGCATCACCGACAGCACCGGCGTTTGCACCATTCTGGCCAACGCCAGCCCGCTGGTCCTCGACCTTGACGGTGATGGTGTCGAGACGATCTCAGCCTCGCAGGGCGTCTGGTTCGACAACGACGCCACCGGCGTCGCCCGCAAGGTTGGCTGGGCGGGTGCCGATGACGGCCTGCTGGTGCGCGACATCAACCAGGACGGTCGGATCAACGACGGAGCCGAGCTCTTCGGCACCGGCACCGCCGACGGTCGTGGCGGCAAGGCCGAGCACGGCTTTGCCGCACTTGCCCAGCTCGATGACAACCACGACGGCGTGGTCGACAACCGCGATGCCGCCTGGAAGGACCTGCAGGTCTGGAAGGATGCTGACAGCGACGGCATGACCGATCAGGGAGAACTGATCTCGCTGGCGGCGCTGGGCGTCAGATCGCTGTCCCTGCAGCACAACACCTCGGACGCGGTCCAGAACGGCAACCAGATGCTGCTGCAGGGCCAGTACACCGATGCCACAGGCGCGCACCGGGAGATGACCGATGTCTTCTGGGGCATCGCCGACGAGGGCGCGGCTACCGAACTGGTCCCTGTCGGCAGGGCAGGTTCGGTCGGAGGCAGCCTGGCCGACGCCAGCGCGCGGATCTGGGCGCCCGAGGCCGGCGAAGGCAAGGTGCTCATCCGCGGCTTCGACGCCGACCATGATGTGATCGACCTGCGCGGCATCCTGCCCGACGAGGCAAGCGACCTGAGCACCCTGCTCAGCCTGCGCCGTGACGGCAACACCACCGTGATCGACA
>CAIZPE010000250.1 GCA_903934795.1 uncultured bacterium
CCGGGCTTGGCGCGCATGACGTAGCTGCGCCCGGGGGTGTCGAGCCGGTAGGTGGGATTGGACTGCCCGCCCTGGAAGGAGCGGGCGCTGAGCGGGCCGGCGAAACCGGGCAGGTTCGCGACCAGCCAGGCCTCGAGGGCGGCGACATCGAACTGGTGGCGATCGGGGACCTGGACGGTGCCAGGGGGCGGGGTGGCGGACACGATGGCTCCTGCGCGTGGGTTCAGTCGTCGGTGAGCAGCGAGAGGCCCAGGTGGGCGCGCCGGCGCAGCCAGGCGCTGGGCCGGTAGCGCGGCTCTGCGGTGACCCGGTGCATGCCCTCGAGGATCTCGAGGATGCGCGCCGGGCCGAGCCGGTCGCCCAGGGTGAGTGGGCCGGCGGGGTAGCCCAGGCCGATGCGCACCGCGGCGTCGATGTCGGCGGGCGAGGCCACCCTTTGCTGGGCGATTTCGCAGCCCACCGAGACGATCATGGCCACCACCCGCTGGGCGATGAAGCCCGGGCTATCGCGCAGCACGCTCACCCGCGCGCCGTCGGCGGCGAGCAGACCGTGAGCCTGGTCGCGCCAACCTGGCTCGGTGGCGGGGGTGGTCATCATCACGCGGCGCTTGCAGGCGCGCAGACCGAAGGGCATGAGAGTGTCGAGTGCGACGGCGCGCCGGGCATCGAGGCCGCGCACCGCTTCGGTGGCGTCGATGCCCAGCGGCGTGAGCACGATCAGCGAGCCGGGCGCGGGCTGAGCGCCGGTGTCGAGGCTGGCGCCCAGGCCTTCCAGCAGGGCACGCACCGCGGCCTGTGACGGACCCGGTGCCACCCAGGCGCGCAGCCCGCTGGGCACCGGCGGCGGGGCGGGCTCGGCCAGGGCCGGATCGGCCACCACCGCACCCTTGTCATAGCGGTAGAAGCCCTGGCCGGTCTTGCGCCCGAGCATGCCCGCGGCCACGCGCTGCGCGCCGATCACCGAGGGCTTGTAGCGCGGCTCTTCGTAGTACTGGTGGTAGATGGACTCCATCACCGGATGGGAGACATCGAGGCCGGTGAGGTCGAGCAGTTCGAAGGGGCCGAGCTTGAAGCCCTGGCCGTCGACCTGCACCTGCTCGCGCAGGATGCGGTCGATGTCGGCGTGGCTGGTGACGCCCTCGCCGAGCGCCTTGAGCGACTCCGGCCCGAAGGCGCGGCCGGCATGGTTGACGATGAAGCCGGGCGTGTCCTGGCAGACCACCGGCAGATGACCGGCCGCGCGGGCCAGGGCCGAGAGCCGATCGAGCACCGAGGGCTCGGTGCGGGGCCCGCCGATCACCTCGACGATGCGCATCAGCGGCACCGGGTTGAAGAAGTGGTAGCCGCCGATGCGCTCCGGGCGCTGGCAGGCCGCGGCGATGGCGGTGACCGAGAGCGAGGAGGTGTTGGTGACGATCACCGCGTCGGGCGCGAGCAGGGCCTCGAGGGACTTGAACAGCGCCTGCTTGATGTCGAGCCGCTCGATCACCGCCTCGATGACCAGGTCGCAGCCGGCAAGGCCCTCGAGGGTTTCTGCCGCTGAAATCCGGGCTTGCGTGGCGGCCGCGGCGTCGGCCGCGAGCTTGCCCTTGTCGACCAGCTTGCCGAGCGTGTCGGCGAGCTGCGAGAGCGCGGCCTGAACCGCCGCGGGCTGGGTGTCGAACACCACCACCGGCGTGCCGGCCTGGGCGAAGAGCTGCACGATGCCGCGCCCCATGGCGCCGGCGCCGACCACGCCGATCCGCTGGAAAACCGAACTCAATTGGGTGTCTCCGATCCGCTGTTGCTGGTGAAGGGATTGTAAAGGACCGGTACGGGGCGGCCCTTTGCCGGGAACTGTCTGGCGTAGAGTGGGCGCCGCAAGCCGTGAATCCGGATCAGGCCCGCCCCAACCCACAAGGAGACTTCGATGATCACGCTGGTTGGTTTTGCCGTCAGCAACTACTACAACAAGGTCAAGCTCGCCTTGCTCGAGAAGGGCGTGCCCTTCACCGAGGAACTGAACTGGGCAACCAAGGACGAGGCCACGCTCGCGCGCAGCCCGCTCGGCAAGGTGCCCTTCATCGTCACCGAGCACGGGCCGCTGAGCGAGTCGCAGGTGATCGTCGACTATCTCGAGCAGGCCTACCCCGAGCACCCGCTGGTGCCGGCCGACGCCTATCAGGCTGCCAGGCTGCGCGAGCTGGTCACCTACATCGAGCTCTACCTCGAACTGGTGGCGCGCCGCCTCTACAAGGAGGCCTTCTTCGGCGGCAAGGTGGCCCAGGAGACCAAGGACGAGGTCCGCGCCGAGCTCGAGAAGAACATCCCGGCCTTCGCCCGGCTGGCGAAGTTCGCGCCCTTCGTGGGCGGCGCCAGCTTCAGCATCGCCGACTGCTCGGCGCTGGTGTGTCTGCCCACGGTGTCGATGGCCACCAAGGCGATCTACGGCGAGGACATGCTCGCCGGTCTGCCGGTGCGCGACTACCTCAAGGCGATGGGCGAGCGCGAGTCCATGAAGCGGGTGGCAGCCGACCGCAAGGCCAACCAGGCGCTGGCCGCGGCCCGTCGCTGAGGGCGGGGCCCGGCGAACCCTGCGATCAGGCCGTCGCGGCCTCGCGCTGGAGTTGCTCGCGCTGGTCGGCAAGGTCGAGCCAGCGCATCTCCAGCGATTCCTTCTCCTGCCCCAGCCGGGTGCGCTCCCGGCCAAGGTCTGCAGCGCGGGCGGGGTCGCGATAGACCGCCGCATCCGAGAGGGCTGACTCGATCTCCGTCAGCCGCGCATCGATGGCCTGCAGTCGGTTCTCGCTCTGCTGCAGCTCGCGTTCCAGCGGGCGCAGTCGCTCGGCGAGCGCCGATCGGCGGGCCGCAGCCAGGCGGCGTTCCTCGCGGCGATCGGTGCGGGCGACGCTGCCGGCCTCGGCGATGGACTGTCCGTTGAGCGCGGCTGCGCCACCACTGCCGGCGCCGTTACCGTCTGCGGCAGTGCCCCCGCGGGCGGCGGTTTGTCCCGGCCCGCGCTGCAGCCAGGTCAGGTAGTCATCCAGGTCGCCCTCGAAAGGCTCGGCCAGACCGTCGTGCACCAGCACGAACCGGTCGACACTGGCCCGCAGCAGGTAGCGGTCATGCGAGACCAGCAGCAACGCGCCGTCGAAGTCGGCCAGCGCGTCGGTGAGCGCGTCGCGGGTGGCGCCATCGAGGTGATTGGTGGGTTCATCCAGCACCAGCAGGTGAGGGCGGGTGCGCACGATGGAAGCCAGCACCAGCCTCGCCTTCTCGCCGCCGGACATCGGCCCGATCGGGCGCAAGGCGTCTTCGCCCGCAAAGCCGAAGCGGCCAAGCTCGTCGCGCAGCGCCGACTCCTTGGCCTGCGGGCTGGCGCGCTGGAAGAACGACAGCGGGCTGTCGTCATCGCGCAGGCTCTCCACGCCGTGCTGCGCGAAGTAGCCGATGCGCAGCGAGCGGGCCGGTCGGCACTCGCCGGCCAGAGCGGGCAACTCGCCCACCAGGGTGCGCACCAGCGTGCTCTTGCCGGCGCCGTTGCGGCCGAGCAGACCGATGCGCGCACCGCGCTCGATGGTGAGCGAGACGCCGCGCAGCACCGCCGTCTCGCCGTAGCCGGCATCCAGATCGCGGGCCAGGATCAGCGGATCGGGCGAGTCGCCCGGGTCGGGCAGGGTGAAGCTGGCGGCGCGGGCCATGCGCAGCGGCGCGATCTCGGCCAGCCGCTCGAGCGCCTTGATGCGGCTCTGCACCTGACGCGCCTTGGTGGCCTGGGCGCGGAAGCGGTCGATGAAGGCAGTGAGGTGGGCCACCCGCGCCTGCTGCTCGGCCTGCTGGCGCTGCTGCTGGGCCTGCCGCTGGGCGCGCTGGAGTTCGGTGGCCGAGTACCCGCCGGCATAGCGCACCAGGGTCTGGTTCTCGAATGACAGCGAGGCCTGGGCCACCCGGTCGAGGAAGTCGCGGTCATGCGAGACCACGATCGCGGTGCCGGGATAGCGGGTGAGCCAGCGCTCGAACCAGACGATCGCGTCGAGGTCGAGGTGATTGGTGGGCTCGTCGAGCATCAGCAGGTCGCTGGGCAGAAAGAGCGCGCGCGCCAGGTTCAGGCGCATGCGCCAGCCGCCCGAGAGCGCGCCCACCGGCTGTTCGGCGGCCTGCTCCGAGAAGCCCAGGCCGGCGAGCAGCTCCTTCACGCGGGCATGGGCCGAGGCATCGCCGCGCTCGGCGAGCGCCTCGTGCGCGGCGGCCAAGGCCATGCCGTCATCGGCCGCCTCGGCTGCGGCCAGCGCCACGCGGGCCGCCAGCAGCGCGGTGTCGGCCTGCTCCACGAATCGCCAGGCGGGCAGCTCGCCGCCGGGCACATGCTGCTCCAGGCGCACCACCCGCATGGGGGGCTGTTCGATGTCGCCGGCGTCGGTGTGCACCTCGCCCGCCAGCGCGGCCAGCAGGGTGGACTTGCCGCAGCCGTTGGGTCCGATCAGGGCGATGCGCTCGCCGGGCGCGATGACGGCATCGGCGTTCTCGATCAGCGGTCGGCCGCCGCGCGAGAGGGTGATGCGACGCAGGCGGATCATCGGAGCGCTCGCCGATGCGGTCGCGCCGTCACGCTCGGCCCGCCCAGTCGACCAGGGCCTGTCGGGTGACGGCCACGATGAGTTGCTCCCCGGCGCTCACCGGCACATACCCGAACTCCATCCCGGGAAAGGCGGCCTCGAAGTGCTCGGCCTCGTGACCGATCTCCACCACCAGCAGGCCATCGGGCGCGAGCCTCGCCGGCGCGTCCTTCAGGATGCGCGCGACCAGGCTCATGCCGTCCGGGCCACCGGCCAGCGCGCCCATTGGTTCATGGCGGAACTCCGGTGGCAGCACGGCCATGGAGGCCGCGTTGACATAGGGCGGATTGCTCAGGATGAGGCGATAGCGGCGGCCTGGCAGACCGGCGTACAGGTCGCCCTGATGCAGTTCGATGCGCGTCGCAAGCCCGTGCAGCGCGAGATTCTCGGCCGCGA
>CAIZPE010000251.1 GCA_903934795.1 uncultured bacterium
TCCACCCCGGGCCGCGCCTCTGCGCCGGGCCGGCCGTCTGCCCCAGGCCGCGCCTCTGCGCCAGGCCGCGCCTCTGCCCCAGGCCGCGCCTCTGCCCCGGGCCGGGCCTCTGCCCCGGGGCGGCCTTCGGCTCCCGGGCGAGCTTCCGCCGGCCGGCCAGGCGCGCTATCGCCAACCTGACGCGACAGGCTGCCTTCACCTTCCGCGAGCAGGCGCGAGGACTGCGCATGGCGGCGCAATTCATGCCGCAGCCGCTTGCGCTCCTCGGGATCGAGACGCTCTCCGGGCGCATGCGCGCGCGCCGGGCCCGCCGCAGCCAGAAGCAGACCGGCCAGCAGAAGCCCGCAAAGTTGGCGCTGCCGAAAACGGACGCCACCAGACGATCGCCACTCGCGCATCCCCCGATTGTAGGCAATCCCCGCCCAGTCACCCGCTGCCTTCGGGGCTCCGATGTAACAGCGGGTAAGGAGTTCGCGGGCGCCCCCCGGCGCACACCGGCGCTGGTTATGATCCCCGCATCATGACCGTGACCGCCAAGCACCTGCTGGTCGTCGATGACGACCCCCGGCTGCGGGAACTGCTGCGTCGATACCTCACCGAGAACGACTTCCAGGTGAGCCTGGCCCAGGATGCCCCGTCGATGAACCGGCTGATGCAACGCCAGACCTTCGACCTGATCATCCTCGATCTCATGCTGCCCGGTGAGGATGGCCTGTCAATCGTCCGCAGGCTGCGCGGCGGCGGCGAACGCACCCCGATCATCATGCTCACCGCCAAGGGCGATGATGTCGATCGCATCCTCGGGCTGGAAATGGGCGCTGACGACTACCTGCCCAAGCCCTTCAATCCACGCGAACTGCTGGCCCGGGCTCATGCGGTCCTGCGCCGGCAGCCGCCGCCCGAGGTTCCCGGGGCGCCGAGCGCCGAGCCAGCCAGCATCCAGTTCGGGGAATTCCATCTCGACCTGGCCCTGCGCAAGCTTACCCGGGCCGGTCGGCCCATCCCCCTCACCAGTGGCGAGTTCGCGGTGCTGAAGGTCTTCGCCCGCCACCCCCGACAGGCCCTCTCGCGCGACAAGCTCATGATGCTCGCCAGGGGCCGCGAATACGGCGCGTTCGATCGCAGCCTCGATGTCCAGATCTCGCGGCTGCGCAAGCTGATCGAGGACGATCCGCAGAACCCCCGCTACATCCAGACCGTCTGGGGTGTCGGTTACGCTTTCGTTCCCGACCAGCCCTGAGCGTCCGGACGCGCCAACCGCGCCCGAGCGCCCACCCGCATGCGCACCACCCTTTTCTGGCGAACCTTCCTGCTCATCGCCGGACTGGTGGTGGCCTGCCTGCTGATCATGCTCGAGCTGGTGCGGGCCTTCGATCCGGCGCCCGCGGAGCAGACCCTGGCCTGGGAGATCGCCTCGGTGGTCAACCTGACCCGCTCCGGATTGGTGAGCGCCCAGCCGGAGCGTCGGCGTCAGCTGCTCACGACCCTCGCCCGGGAGGAAGGCGTGCGCGTGCTGCCGCTCGAGGTCTCCGACCGGGTCGACGCGATGGCCGGGCGCCGCAGCGAGAGCCTGCTCGCCCGACTGCATCAGCTGCTCGGACCGGCCACGCGGCTGGCTGCGGGCGTCAATGGCGACCCGGGCCTCTGGGTGAGTTTCGACATCGACGGCGACCCGTACTGGCTGGGCCTGGAGGGCAGCCGCTTCGATCGTCACCTCGGTCCGCCGTGGGTCACCATGCTGGTGGTCGCGGCCGGGCTCGCGCTGGTTGGCGCCCTGATGCTGGCCTCGCCACTGAGCAAACCGCTGGCCAATCTTGCGCGGGCGCTCGATCAGGTCAGTCGGGGCCGCGCGCCCGCACCCCTGGTCGAGTCGGGCACGCCCGAGATCGCCGCCCTCAACCGTCGTTTCAACCGGATGGCGGCCGAGCTCGCCCAGCTTGAATCGGATCGGGCCGTCGCGCTGGCCGGCATCTCGCATGACATCCGCACGCCGCTCA
>CAIZPE010000252.1 GCA_903934795.1 uncultured bacterium
CGCCGCCCGCTGCCGCACGCCGGTTAGCTTCACGTTAGGCCGCTAATGAAGGTGAAGCACGCAGCGTACACGGCAGCAGCGACCGCGCTACTCGTCATCATGTTGCTTCTTGTCAGTGGAAAGCGCGTGCTCATCTACGAGGTCAGAGTGAACCCTGGTGACCACTACGTCGTACCCGAGTACGGCAACCTTGGGGCCCCTCGTCGTTTCGTGTGGAATCCAACATTCACAATGAAGCCTGTTGGTCGAGCCCGGTGGGCATGTGGGCAGGTCGCTTGCCGGCCTGTCCACATGTCCACGGGGCGCATCGTTCTACAGGAGTGATGGGATGAGCGCAGGCATCGAAGCACTGTTCACGAGCGCCCTGGGTCTTCGGCCGCCCTGGCTGGTGCAGGACGTCAAGCTCGACACCGGCAAGCGCCGCATCGACTTCGAGATCGGCTGCGGTGAGGCTCGGCTGAGCTGCCCGGCCTGCGGCACGGTGGAGCAACCCATTCATGACAGGCTGCGCCGATCGTGGCGGCATCTGGACTTCTTCCAGTTCGAGGCATGGCTGCACTGCGAGGTGCCGCGCGTGGCCTGCTCGGGCTGCGGCAAGACCACGCAGGTTGCGGTACCGTGGGCGCGCCCGGGCTCGGGCTTCACGGCCGCCTTCGAGGCGCTGGCCCTGGCGCTGTGCCGAGACCTTCCGGTGCGCCAAGCCGCTGAGTTGCTGCGCTGCGCGGACAAGCAGCTGTGGAGGCGCATCGAGTTCTACGTGCAGCAGGCCCGCGCGCTCGAGACGCTGGCAGGAGTTCAGATCGTTGGCATAGACGAGACCAGCCTGCGCCGTGGCCAGCACTACATCACGGTCGTGCACGACCTGGATGCCAAGCGGCTGCTGTTTGCCAACGAGGGGCGCGATCACCAGACGGTGGTGGAGTTCGCCCAGGACCTCCGGGCCCACGGGGGCGACCCCGCCGAGGTACGCCACGTGTGCATGGACATGAGCGCGGCCTACGCCAAGGGCGTCGGGCTGGCGCTGCCCCAGGCGCAGATCAGCTACGACCGCTTCCACGTCGTCTCGATGGCCATCGAGGCGATGGACCAGGTGCGCCGACAGGAGATGGCCCAGGAGGCGCATGCCGTGCGCTCGGCGCTGGGGGCGGATGACCGCAGGCCGCTCAAGCAACTGCTGTGGGGCATGCGGCGCAACCCGCAGGGCTGGAGCCGGCGCCAGCTCGATGCCATGCACTGGCTGCAGCGCTCGGCGCTCAAGAGCGCACGGGCGTGGCGGCTGAAGATGGCCCTGCGCGAGGTGTACGCCGCGGCGCGCGCGCACAACAGCGTGGGTCAAGCGGCGGCGGACCTGCGGGCGTGGCTGAGTTGGGCGCGGCGCTGCCGCCTGGAGCCGTTCAAGAAGCTTGCCACCACGCTCAAGGAGCGCTTCGAGGCGGTAGTACGAGGGATGGTGGATCACCGCAGCAACGCCTTCGTGGAGGCGATGAACGGGCTGCTGCAGCAAGCCAAGCGCGCCGCACGGGGGTTCAGGACGAGCCGCAACTTCATCGCCATCGCCTACTTGCGTATGTCCAAGCTAAAACACCTGCCGGTCAGCCCGTTCGTGCCGGCGGCCACGAAATGAACCTGTCGCGTTCCACACGAAACGACATGGAGCCCGTCTGCAACCCGCCCGCAGTCCACTTATGAATCGGGGAAAGCTGTTCAGACAAACGGAGCCACTTCTCTTCAATGCCTGTCGCCTGCCCGAATGGCCTGCAACACCCCCAGCATCGCCAGCGCGAGGTTCTTTCTGTCATACCTGCCTGCAGCCCTCAAACCTGCTTCTCGCAGTTGTGTGCGCAACCCTGAATTGGATTGCAGCTCAAGCAAGTGCGCAGCAAGTTCAGCCGTGTTCTCTGGTTCGAAGACAATGCCACAGCCCTCGCGCTTAACGATATCGGCTGACTCGCCTGCCACGCCGTGCAGAACGGGGATGCCCATGCCCATGC
>CAIZPE010000253.1 GCA_903934795.1 uncultured bacterium
CCACAACCTTCAGGAGCACTCGGTGGTGCTCATCCGCGGTGGTCGCGTCAAGGATCTGCCCGGCGTGCGCTACCACATCGTGCGCGGCTCGCTCGACCTTCAGGGCGTCAAGGACCGCAAGCAGGCGCGCTCGAAGTACGGCGCCAAGCGGCCCAAGAAGGCCTGATCCGGCCGGATCTGTTTTGTCGGGCGCGGGGCCATCCGGGTCGTTCCGGGTGCCCGCGCCCTTTGTTCTGGCGGCGCCTTGGTGCCGCCGAGTAAGCGGTCATCCCGTCGCGTCCCTCCGGGGCGCGGTCTGTCGGATGGCCCGTTGCGCCGGGCGCATCGCCCGGCGAAACCGCTGAAGCCAGGAGAAAGTTGCCATGCCCCGTCGTCGCGAAGTACCCAAGCGTGAAATCCTCCCCGACCCGCTCTACGGCAGCGTCGAGGTTTCCAAGTTCATCAATGTGCTGATGCTCGACGGCAAGAAGGCCGTGGCCGAGCGCATGCTCTACGGCGCCTTCGGCCAGATCAAGTCGCGCTCCGGCAAGGACCCCATCGAGGTCTTCGCGCAGGCGCTGCAGAACTGCCGCCCGATGGTCGAGGTCAAGAGCCGCCGGGTGGGTGGCGCCAACTACCAGGTGCCGGTCGAGATCCGCCCGGTTCGCCGGATGGCGCTCGCCATGCGCTGGCTGCGTGAGGCGGCCAAGAAGCGCGGCGAGAAATCCATGGGCCAGCGCCTGGCCAACGAGATGATGGAAGCCTCCGAGAACCGCGGCGGCGCCGTCAAGAAGCGCGACGAAGTCCACCGGATGGCCGAGGCCAACAAGGCTTTCGCCCACTTCCGGTTCTGACCCGGGCTTTCCGCCCGAAACCCAAGGGCCCACGAGGCCCCGCCCTGCACGTCTGGAGCACCTGACCATGGCCCGCAAGACCCCCATCGAGCGATACCGGAACATCGGCATCTCGGCGCACATCGACGCCGGCAAGACCACCACCACCGAGCGCATCCTTTATTACACCGGCGTCAATCACAAGATTGGCGAGGTGCACGATGGCGCCGCCACGATGGACTGGATGGAGCAGGAGCAGGAGCGCGGCATCACCATCACCTCGGCCGCCACCACCTGCTTCTGGAAGGGCATGGACATGTCCTATCCGGAGCACCGGATCAACATCATCGACACCCCGGGGCACGTCGACTTCACCATCGAGGTCGAGCGTTCCATGCGGGTGCTCGACGGCGCGTGCATGGTCTACTGCGCGGTGGGCGGTGTTCAGCCCCAGTCCGAGACCGTCTGGCGCCAGGCCAACAAGTACGGCGTGCCGCGTCTGGCCTTCGTCAACAAGATGGACCGCATCGGCGCCAACTTCTTCAAGGTGCATGACCAGATGCGCGCCCGTCTGCGCGCCAATCCCATTCCCATCCAGGTGCCGATCGGTGCCGAGGAAAACTTCAAGGGCGTGGTCGATCTGGTCCGCATGAAGGCCATCTACTGGGATGACGCCTCGCAGGGCATGAAGTTCGAGATGAAGGACATCCCGGACGACCTCGCCGACACCTGCTCCGAGTGGCGCGAGAAGATGCTCGAGGCCGCCGCCGAGGCCAACGAGGAACTGATGAACAAGTACCTCGAGGAGGGTGACCTCTCGGTCGAGGATCTGAAGCTCGCCATCCGCCAGCGCACCATCGCCGGCGAGATCGTGCCCATGCTCTGTGGCACCGCGTTCAAGAACAAGGGCGTGCAGGCCATGCTCGACGCGGTCATCGACTATCTCCCCTCGCCGGTGGACATCCCCCCGGTGAAGGGTGCTGACGACAGCGAGAAAGAGGTCTATCGCAAGGCCGATGACGGCGAGAAGTTCTCGGCGCTGGCCTTCAAGCTGATGACCGATCCGTTCGTGGGCCAGCTCACCTTCATTCGCGTGTACTCCGGCGTGCTGAACTCGGGCGACACCATCTACAACCCGATCAAGGGCAAGAAGGAACGCATCGGCCGTCTGCTGCAGATGCACGCCAACCAGCGTGACGAGATCAAGGAAGTGCGCGCCGGCGACATCGCCGCCTGCGTCGGCCTGAAGGATGTCACCACGGGCGAAACCCTCTGCGACCCCGAGAACGTCATCATTCTCGAACGCATGGTCTTCCCCGAGCCGGTGATCTCGCAGGCCGTCGAGCCCAAGACCAAGGCCGACCAGGAAAAGATGGGCATTGCCCTGGGCCGTCTTGCCCAGGAGGATCCCTCCTTCCGCGTGCGCACCGACGAGGAATCCGGCCAGACCATCATCTCGGGCATGGGCGAGCTCCACCTCGAGATCATCGTCGACCGCATGAAGCGCGAGTTCAGCGTCGAGGCCTCGGTGGGCAAGCCGCAGGTGGCCTACCGCGAGACCATCCGCAAGCCGGTCGACGAGGTCGAGGGCAAGTTCATCAAGCAGTCGGGTGGTCGCGGTCAGTACGGCCACGTGGTCATCAAGCTCGAGCCCCTCGAGCCGGGCGGCCCGGGCTTCGAGTTCGTCGATGCCATCAAGGGCGGCGTGGTGCCGCGCGAGTTCATCCCGGCGGTCGAGAAGGGCATCCGCGAGACCCTGCCCGCGGGCGTGCTCGCCGGCTACCCGGTGGTCGACGTGAAAGCCACCCTGTTCTTCGGCTCCTACCACGACGTCGACTCCAACGAGAACGCGTTCAAGCAGGCTGCGTCGATCGCCTTCAAGGAAGGCATGCGTCGGGCCAGCCCCGCCCTGCTCGAGCCGATGATGTCGGTCGAGGTCGAGACCCCCGAAGACTACGCGGGCACGGTGATGGGCGACCTCTCCTCCCGCCGTGGCATGGTCCAGGGCATGGAAGACATGGCGGGCGGTGGCAAGGCCATCCGCGCCGAGGTGCCGCTGGCCGAGATGTTCGGCTACTCCACCACGCTGCGCTCGCTCACCCAGGGCCGCGCCACCTACACCATGGAATTCAAGCAGTACGCAGAAGCGCCCAAGAATGTGGCCGAGGCCATTATCTCGGCGCGTACCAAGTGACGCTGACAGACAGCAACGTTCTTTGAAATCGGAGAAAGAGCAATGGCCAAAGGCAAATTCGAGCGCACCAAGCCGCACGTGAACGTGGGGACGATTGGGCATGTGGACCACGGCAAGACGACGCTGACGGCGGCGATCACGACGGTGCTGTCGACGAAGTTCGGTGGCGAGGCGAAGAAGTACGACGACATTGATGCGGCGCCGGAAGAGAAGGCGCGGGGCATCACGATCAACACGGCGCACGTGGAGTACGAGACGAAGAACCGTCACTACGCGCACGTTGACTGTCCTGGTCACGCGGACTACGTGAAGAACATGATCACGGGTGCGGCGCAGATGGACGGAGCCATTCTGGTGGTGTCGGCGGCCGATGGCCCGATGCCGCAGACGCGCGAGCACATTCTGCTGGCGCGGCAGGTGGGTGTGCCGTACATCATCGTGTTCATGAACAAGTGCGACATGGTTGATGATGCGGAGCTGCTCGAGCTGGTGGAGATGGAGGTTCGCGAGCTGCTGAGCAAGTACGAGTTTCCAGGCGACGACACGCCGATCGTGAAGGGTTCGGCCAAGCTGGCGCTGGAAGGCGACAAGGGCGAGCTGGGCGAGCAGGCGATCATGCAGCTGGCTGATGCGCTGGACAGCTACATTCCGGAGCCCAAGCGGGCGATCGACGGAGCGTTTCTGCTGCCGATCGAGGACGTGTTCTCGATTTCGGGTCGCGGCACGGTGGTGACCGGTCGGGTGGAGCGCGGGATCGTGCGTGTGGGCGACGAGCTCGAGATCGTGGGGATCAAGGACACGGCCAAGACGATCTGCACGGGCGTGGAGATGTTCCGCAAGCTGCTCGACCAGGGTCAGGCGGGCGACAACGTGGGTGTGCTGCTGCGCGGCACCAAGCGTGAGGATGTGGAGCGTGGTCAGGTTCTGGCCAAGCCGGGCTCGATCACGCCGCACACGAAGTTCGAGTGCGAGGTGTATGTGCTGAGCAAGGAGGAGGGTGGCCGTCACACGCCGTTCTTCAACAACTACCGGCCGCAGTTCTACTTCCGGACCACCGACGTGACCGGTGCGGTGACGCTGCCCGAGGGCACGGAGATGGTGATGCCCGGGGACAACGTGCAGATGACGGTGCAGCTGATTGCGCCGATCGCGATGGAGCAGGGTCTGCGCTTTGCGATCCGCGAGGGCGGCCGCACCGTCGGCGCCGGCGTCGTCGCCAAGATCCTGGTCTGACGCATCCGCCCCGGCGTCCCGCCGGGGTATCCAATCCGGGCGGCGTGCGCGCCGCCCCTCGCTCTTTGGAACCGACATGAACAACCAGAAGATCCGTATCCGCCTGAAGGCCTTCGATTACAAGCTGATCGACCAGTCTGCGGCGGAGATCGTCGAGACCGCCAAGCGCACCGGCGCGGTGGTGCGTGGCCCGGTGCCCCTGCCCACCCGTATCGAGCGCTTCGATGTCCTGCGTTCGCCGCACGTGAACAAGACCTCGCGCGACCAGTTCGAGATCCGCACCCATCTGCGTCTCATGGACATCGTCGAGCCCACCGACAAGACCGTCGACGCGCTCATGAAGCTCGATCTGCCGGCCGGTGTCGACGTCGAGATCAAGCTGCAGTAAGCCGCTCGCTGCACCAGTGCTTGCCAGCGCTGGTGCCTTCGGGATAGAATCGAAAGCTTTCCTGCGTTGAGCCGCCCGAACGGGGCTGCTCTTCTGGGCCGCGCGCACCGCGCGCAGCACCTGGGCAGGACCACACACACCCGGCCAATCGCAGCCGGGACTGGAGAGCAGAATGAGCCTTGGCCTCGTGGGACGCAAGGTCGGCATGATGCGCATCTTCTCGGACGATGGTGACTCCATCCCCGTGACCGTGCTCGATGTGTCGAACAACCGCGTCACCCAGATCAAGACCGTCGAGAACGACGGTTACACCGCCGTCCAGGTCACCTTCGGCAAGCGTCGCGCCAGCCGGGTCACCAAGCCGCAGGCGGGTCACTTCGCGAAGGCCGGCGTCGAGGCCGGCACGGTCACCCGCGAATTCCATGTCAGCCCCGAGAAGGCCGGTGAGCTCGCGCCCGGCGCGGTCGTCAAGGCCGAGATCTTCGAGGCCGGCCAGAAGGTCGATGTCTCCGGCACCACCCACGGCAAGGGCTTCGCCGGCACGATCAAGCGACATCACTTCGCCTCCAACCGGGCCTCGCACGGCAACTCGCGTTCGCACAATGTGCCGGGCTCGATCGGCATGGCGCAGGATCCGGGCCGCGTGTTTCCGGGCAAGCGCATGTCAGGTCACCTCGGCGCGGCTGCGCGCACGGTGCAGAACCTCGTCGTTGCCCGCGTCGATGCCGAACGCCAGCTGCTGCTGGTGCGCGGTGCGGTCCCGGGTGCCAAGAACGGCAGTGTCGTCGTCACGCCGGCGATCCGCGTGCCGGTGAAAGCCTGAGGGGAGCGACGATGGAACTGAATCTGCTCAACGACCAGGGCCAGCCCTCGGCCACGGTCAGCGCCGCCGACACCGTGTTCGGCCGCGAATTCAACGAGCCGCTGGTGCACCAGGTGGTCGTGGCCTTCCAGGCCAACGCCCGCAGCGGCAACCGTGCCCAGAAGGACCGCAGCGAGGTCCGGCACACCACCAAGAAGCCGTGGCGTCAGAAGGGTACCGGTCGCGCTCGCGCCGGCATGAGCTCCAGCCCCCTGTGGCGCGGTGGCGGCAAGATCTTCCCGAACAGCCCCGACGAGAACTTCACCCAGAAGGTGAACAAGAAGATGTACCGCGCGGGCATGCGCTCCATTCTGTCGCAGCTTGCTCGCGACGGCCGGATCGCGGTCATCGAGGGTCTCACGCTCGAGGCTCCCAAGACCAAGCTGCTCGCCACCAAGGTCCGCGCCATGGGTGCCGGCTCGGTGCTGGTGATCACCGACAACCTCGATGAGAACCTGCTGCTGGCTTCGCGCAATCTGCCCGATGTGCTGGTGGTCGAGCCCCAGCAGGCCGATCCGGTATCGCTGGTGCATTTCGACCGGGTGCTGATCACCCGGCCGGCACTCGCCAAAGTCGAGGAGATGCTGGCATGAACCAGGAACGTCTGATGAAGGTGCTGATGGCCCCGATCGTCTCCGAGAAGGCGACCATGATGGCCGACAAGCACCAGCAGGTGGCCTTTCGCGTGGTGCAGGACGCCACCAAGGCCGAGGTCAAGGCGGCTGTCGAGCTGCTCTTCAAGGTGCAGGTCGAGTCGGTGCAGGTGCTCAACCAGGCCGGCAAGGCCAAGCGCTTCGGCCGTTTCCAGGGCCGGCGCAGCAATGTGCGCAAGGCGTATGTCTGCCTGGCTCCGGGCCAGGAGATCAATTTCGCGGAGGCCGTGTAAATGCCGCTCATGAAGACCAAGCCGACCTCCGCCGGGCGCCGCTCGATGGTGAAGGTCGTCAACAAGGACCTGCACAAGGGCGGTCCGGTGCCCTCGCTGATCGAGCCCAAGATCCGCGGCAACGGTCGCAACAACCTCGGGCACATCACCACCCGTCACAAGGGTGGCGGCCACAAGCAGCACTACCGTCTGGTGGATTTCCGTCGCAACAAGGACGGCATCCCCGCGAAGGTCGAGCGCATCGAGTACGACCCCAACCGCAGCGCGAATCTGGCCCTGCTCTGCTATGCCGACGGCGAGCGCCGTTACATTCTGGCGCCGCGTGATGTGCCTGTGGGCACCACGCTGCAGTCGGGTGCCGAGGCGCCCATCCGCGCTGGCAATGCGCTGCCCATCCGCAACATCCCGGTGGGGTCGACCATCCACGCCATCGAGATGCTGCCTGGCAAGGGCGCGCAGATCGCCCGCTCGGCCGGCACCTCCGCCCGCCTGCTGGCCCGTGAAGGCACCTACGCGCAGGTCCGCCTGCGCTCCGGTGAGATCCGCAAGGTGCACATCGAGTGCCGCGCCACCATCGGTGAGGTCGGCAACGAGGAGCACAGCCTGCGCACCATCGGGAAGGCCGGCGCCAATCGCTGGCGCGGTATCCGCCCCACCGTGCGCGGCATCTGCATGAACCCGGTTGATCACCCGCACGGCGGCCGCTCCAACGGCGGCGGCCATCCGGTGTCGCCCTGGGGCACCCCCACCAAGGGCTACAAGACCCGCCGCAACAAGCGCACCGACACCATGATCGTGCAGCGCCGCGGTCGCAAGTAACGGGCAAGGACCAGACAGCCATGGCACGTTCAGTCAAGAAGGGCCCCTTCGTCGACGCCCATCTGATGAAGAAGGTCGATACCGCGCTCACCAACAAGGACAAGCGACCGATCAAGACCTGGTCGCGCCGGTCCACGGTGGTGCCCGAGTTCATCGGCCTGACCATCGCGGTGCACAACGGCAAGCAGCATGTGCCGGTGTACGTCAACGAGAACATGGTCGGGCACAAGCTCGGCGAGTTTGCGCTGACCCGCACCTTCAAGGGCCACGCCGCGGACAAGAAGTCCTCGGTCAAGCGCTAAGGAGCCACGCATGGAAACCCAAGCTATCCTGCGCGGTGTTCACCTCTCGGCCCAGAAAGGCCGGCTGGTCGCCGACCTGGTCCGCGGCAAGCCGGTGGAACAGGCGCTGAACATCCTCGCCTTCTCCCCCAAGAAAGCCGCCCGCATCGTCAAGAAGGTGCTCGAGTCGGCGATCGCCAACGCCGAGCACAATGACGGCGCCGACATCGACGAGCTCAAGGTCACCACCATCCACGTCGAGAAGGGCACCTCGCTCAAGCGCTTCCAGGCCCGCGCCAAGGGCCGCGGCTGCAAGATCGAGAAGCAGACCTGCCACATCTTCGTGAAGGTGGGCAACTAAGCCCCCCCGGAAGGACACCATGGGACAGAAGATCCATCCGACCGGGTTCCGCCTCTCGGTCACCCGCAACTGGTCCTCGCGCTGGTACGCGAACAGCCGCCAGTTCCCGCAGATGCTCAATGAAGACCTGCG
>CAIZPE010000254.1 GCA_903934795.1 uncultured bacterium
GGCCCGGCCGCCGTGCCGGCCGCGCTCGCCGCCCATGAAGCGATGGACGACTACATGAGCCGGCTGGTGGCCGGCCGCACGCAGATCGACGGCGACGATGTCATCAGCGGGCTGCTGCGCGCCGAGTCCGAGGGCGATCGGCTCAGCCGCGAGGAGGTGATCCACACCGCGGCCTCGCTGATCGTGCCCGGTCTGGAGACCACCTTCTCGTCGCTTGGCTCGGGCCTGTACCTGTTCGCGCAGCACCCTGATCAGTGGGAGCGTCTGGCCGCCGATCCGGCGCTGCTGCCCGGCGCGGTCGAGGAGATCCTGCGCTTCGCGCCGGTGGGGCCCACCCTCGAGCGCATCGCGAATGACGATGTGGAGGTGAACGGGCTCGCCGTGCCGCGCGACACGCAGGTGGTGGTGGCGCTGGCCGCCGTCAACCGCGACCCGGCGCTCTTTCCCGATCCGCACCGCTTCGACATCACCCGCCGCCCGCAACGCCTGCACATGACCTTCGGCGGCGGCCGCCACACCTGCCTGGGGCTGCACCTCGCGCGCGCCGAGCTGCAGGAGGCGCTCGGCGGCCTCAGCCGCCGGCTGACCGGCCTGGCGCTCGACGGCGAGACCACCTGGAGCCTCCCGCTCGGCTTCCAGGGTCCGCGGCGCATGCCGATGCGATTCCAGCCGCGCTGAAGCGCCCCGGGCAGACCCCTTCCCTTGTCGCGAAACCCCTGCATCCCGTCCGACCCATGCCACCCCTGCCCAGCCTGTTCATCTCCCACGGCGCGCCCACCTTCGCGCTCGAGCCGGGCCGTGCCGGCGCCCACCTCGCGGCCCTCGGCCGCAGCCTGCCGCGACCGGCCGCGGTGCTGATCGTCTCGCCGCACTGGATGAGCGCCGAGCCGCGGGTGGCCATGAGCCCGAGGCCCGAGACCATCCACGACTTCGGCGGCTTCGATCCCGCGCTCTACCGCATCCAGTACCCGGCCCCCGGCCACCCCGCGCTCGCGCAGCAGGCGCTGTTGCGGCTGCACGCTGCCGGCTGGGCGGCCGAGCCCGACGCGCAGCAGGGCCTCGACCACGGCGCCTGGGTGCCGATGCGCCATCTCTATCCGCAGGCCGACGTGCCGGTCTTCCAGGTCTCGCTGCCTGGCGGGCTCGATGCCGATCGCGCCTGGGCGCTCGGGGCTGCGCTCGCGCCGCTGGCCGACGATGGCGTGCTGATCGTGGGCTCGGGCAGCGTCACCCACAACCTCGCCGACTTCCGTGGCCCCGGCGGCAGCGTGCTGCCCTATGTGCCGCGCTTTGCCGGCTGGGTGCGCGACGCGGTCGCGGCCGGCGATGGCGAGCGCCTGCGCCGCACTTTGCTCGACGCGCCCGACGCGGCCCGCGCCCATCCCACCACCGAGCACTTCTGGCCGCTGCTGGTGGCCGCCGGCGCCGCGCGCTCGCGCACAGGCTGGCAGGTGCTGGAGGGCGATATCGACCACGGCATGCTGGCCATGGATGCCTTCGTGTTCGGCACCACCCCGCGAGAGGAACGGCAGGGCATCTGACAATAAATTTGAGCAATGCTCAGATTTTTCTTGACACCGGGTGCGCAGCAATCTAAGCTGTGCTTACTTTAACCCCGATGGAGATTGTCATGACCCTTGCCCGTACCCGTTTCGCCACCCTGTTCGCCACCGCCCTGCTGTGCGGCTCGGCACCCATGCTCGCCACC
>CAIZPE010000255.1 GCA_903934795.1 uncultured bacterium
GCATCACCTTGGTGGCATCGATCACCGAGCCGCCGCCCACTGCCACGACCAGGTCGGCGCGGGCCTCGCGGATGCAGCGCGCCCCGGCGATCACCGCCTCGCGCGGGCTGTGCGCCGGGATGGCATCGAAGCGGCCCGCAAGCCGCGGGCCGAGGGCCGCCGCGATGCCCGCGACGAGTTCGCCGTCACGCAGGGACCGGGTGGTGGTGAGCACCACCCGCTGCGCGCCGGCGAGGTCGGCCTCGGCGAGCACCGTGGCCGCCGCCGGCTGGCCGTGGTGCACCCGCTGCTGGGCCTGCCAGTGATGGGTGTGAGCCTGGGTCATCGCGCCTCCGGTCGCCTGTGACGGGTGTGAGCCTGGGCCATCGCGCCTGCGCTCGCCAGTGACGAGTGTGAGCCTGGGCCATCACGCCTGCGCTCGCCAGTGACGGGGGCAAGCCTCGGTCATCGCGGCCGCCGGCGGGTTCCGCTGCCGGGCGATTATCCGCCGCGAGCCCGGGTGCCTCGGGCTATCCTTGCGGCCCCATCGAACCCTCCGAGACACGCCATGTCCGATTTCCTGCGCTATGAACAGACTGGCGGGGTCGTCACGCTCACGCTGAACGATCCCGCCTCCCGCAATGCCCTGTCCACCCCGGAACAGTGGGCGGCGGTGGTCGACGCCGCCGAGCGGGTGCAGGCCGACCTCTCCGTGCGCTGCGTGATCCTCACCGGCGCGGGCAGCGCCTTCTGCGCCGGCGGCAATGTGAAGGACATGCAGAACAAGACCGGCATCGCCGCCGGCGACCCCAACCGCATCAGCGAGGGCTACCGCAACGGGATCCAGCGCATCCCGCTCGCCTTCCACCGGCTCGATGTGCCGACCATCGCAGCGGTGAACGGCCCGGCGGTGGGCGCCGGCTGCGACCTTGCCTGCATGTGCGACATCCGCATCGCCGGCGAGAGCGCCCGCTTCGCCGAGAGCTTCGTGAAGCTGGGGATCATCCCCGGTGATGGCGGCGCCTGGCTGCTGCCCCGGGTGGTCGGCATGTCGCGAGCGGCCGAGATGACCTTCACCGGCGAGATGATCGACGCCGCCCAGGCGCTCGCCTGCGGCCTGGTCTCGCGGGTGGTGCCCAACGACCAGCTCATGGCCAGCGCCCAGGAGCTCGCCGGGCGGATCGCGGCCAATCCCGGGCCGGCGCTGCGCATGGCCAAGCGGCTGCTGCGCGAAGGCCAGCACACCCGTCTCGACACCCTGCTCGAGATGTCGGCGGCCTTCCAGGCGATGGCCCATCACACCAGCGAGCACACCGTGGCGCTCGAGGCCTTCCTGCAGTCGATGCGCCGCTGAGTCAGCGCGCGGCACGGGCGGCGCGGCTAGAATCGCGGCGCCCGCCACCTTGCCCAGCCCCCCGCCCGCCCGCCGGTCCGCCCGGCAGCGGGCCAGCCCCCCCGGAAACCGCCATGGCCAGACCCTTTCGCGTGCAGGTCCTCAACCAGATCTCCTCCCATGGCCTGAAGCGGCTGCCCGGTGACCTGTATGACGTCGGCAAGGACATCGCCGAGCCCGATGCCATCCTGGTGCGCTCGGCCGACATGCACGCCCTGACCATCCCGACCTCGGTACGGGCCATCGGCCGGGCAGGCGCCGGCACCAACAACATCCCGGTGAACGCCATGAGCGCGCGCGGCGTGCCGGTGTTCAACGCCCCGGGGGCCAACGCCAACGCCGTGAAGGAACTGGTGCTCGCCGGCATGCTGATGGCCGCGCGCAACCTGCCGGCCGCGCTGCAGTTCGTCGCCGGGCTCGATGCCACCGACCCCAACATGGACAGCCGGGTCGAGGACGGCAAGAAGGCCTTCGCCGGCTTCGAGCTCGCCGGCCACACCCTGGGCGTGATCGGCCTGGGCAAGATCGGCTGCCTGGTGGCCGAGGCCGCCATCCGGCTGGGCATGCAGGTGATCGGCTACGACCCCGAGATCACCGTCGATGCCGCCTGGAGCCTGCCCTCGCAGGTGCGTCGGGCCGGCAGCGTGGCCGAGCTGCTCAAGGCCTCGCACTTCGTGACCCTGCATGTGCCGCTGGTGCCGGCCACCCGGCACCTGATCGGCGCTCAGGCGCTCGAGACCATGCGCAACGGCGCGGTGCTGCTCAACTTCTCGCGCGAGGGCGTGGTCGACGACAACGCCCTGCTCGCGGCGCTGGCCGCCGAGCGGCTGCGCTGCTATGTCTGCGACTTCCCCGGCCCGGCCATCCACCGGCATCCGCGCGCGATCGCCCTGCCCCACCTGGGCGCCAGCACCCGCGAGGCCGAGGACAACTGCGCGCTCATGGTCGCCGACCAGCTGCGCGAGTACCTCGAGCACGGCAACGTGCGCAACGCGGTCAACTTCCCTGACGCCGTGGCCACCCGCGAATCCGCCTGGCGGATCGCGATCGCCAACGCCAATGTGCCGAACATGCTCGGCCAGATCTCCACCACCATGGCGCAGGCGAACCTGAACATCCGCAACATGCTCAACCGGTCGCGCGGCGAGATGGCCTACACCCTGGTCGATGTCGACTCGGCCGTCGAGGCGCCGGTGCTCGCCTCGCTGTCGGCAATCCAGGGCGTGCTCTCGGTGCGCTACCTGCCGGCGACTTGAAATCCGAGACGCCAGGCCTTATCATCAGCACTCACAGTGCGCGAGTGCTAACAAACCCGACCGACCGATGGCCACGCCGCCGGTCGGTGGCGTTCAGCACCCAGACCCTCCGCGGGTCGCCGCCTGTGCCCGGCCACGCCATCGGCGGGCCAATCCACCGTATCCACTTCAAAGCTTCAGGAGCTCAGGCATGAAACTGCGTCCCCTCCACGACCGCGTGATCATCAAGCGCCTCGACACCGAGCGGAAGACCGCGTCGGGCATCGTGATCCCCGAAAACGCGGCCGAGAAACCCGACCAGGGCGAGATCCTCGCCGTGGGCAACGGCAAGGTCGGTGACGACGGCAAGGTGCGCCCGCTGGGCGTGAAGGTCGGCGACAAGGTCCTCTTCGGCAAGTACAGCGGCCAGACCGTCAAGGTCGACGGCGACGAGCTGCTGGTGATGCGCGAGGAAGACATCATGGCCGTGGTCGAGTGACCCGGCGGCATCGCCCTCCATCCAGCCACACCCAAGTCATTCCCGAATCCCAAGGAGTCTGAAACATGGCAGCCAAACAGGTCCTCTTCCACGACGACGCCCGCCACAAGATGGTCGAAGGCGTGAACATCCTGGCCAACGCGGTCAAGGTCACCCTCGGTCCCAAGGGCCGCAATGTGGTGCTCGAGCGCAGCTTCGGTGCCCCCACCGTCACCAAGGACGGCGTCTCGGTGGCCAAGGAGATCGAGCTCAAGGACAAGTTCCAGAACATGGGCGCGCAGATGGTCAAGGAAGTCGCTTCCAAGACCAGCGACAACGCCGGTGACGGCACCACCACCGCCACCGTGCTGGCCCAGGCGATCGTGCGCGAAGGCATGAAGTTCGTGGCCGCCGGCATGAACCCGATGGACCTCAAGCGCGGCATCGACAAGGCCGTGACCGCGCTGACCGCCGAGCTGAAGAACATCACCAAGCCCTGCACCACCACCAAGGAAATCGCCCAGGTCGGCTCGATCTCGGCCAACTCCGATGTGGAGATCGGCGAGATCATCTCCAAGGCCATGGAGCAGGTCGGCAAGGAAGGCGTCATCACCGTCGAGGACGGCAAGTCGCTGAACAACGAACTCGATGTGGTCGAAGGCATGCAGTTCGACCGCGGCTACCTGTCGCCCTACTTCATCAACAACCCGGAAAAGCAGGCTGCCCTGCTCGACAACCCGTTCGTGCTGCTGTACGACAAGAAGATCAGCAACATTCGTGACCTGCTGCCCACGCTGGA
>CAIZPE010000256.1 GCA_903934795.1 uncultured bacterium
AGCCACGGCCGCCCTCGCCGAATCCAGCCGGCGCGACTCCGGCAAGGACGAGGCTTTCGCCGGGATTCTCGATTTCGCCCGCGATCTGGGCAACCTGGAGGGCGGCCGTACCCGCCTGATGGGCCTGTTCCAGCCCGCGCCGGCCCTGCGCTGGCCGTTCCTCCTGCTGGTTCGACTGTTTGGCGGAACCGGAAGAGCGCCCGGTCTGGTGTTCATCATGGCCTGCCTCACGGCGATCGCCGCATTCGGCATCCTGCTGCTGACGCTGCTCGGCCTGTGCTTCGACGGCTTCGAGCAGAGCGCACGGCAGCACCTCATCGTCATCCTCGGGGTGGCAAGCACCCTGGGCAAACTGGCGATCGCCCTCGTCCTGATGCTGCTGCTGTGCGCGCTGCGCTGGTTGAGAGCCCTGCGCGCAAATCACTTCGGATTCTGCTCCGGCATGCCCACGGCATACGGACACACGAGCAAGGCGCTCACGCCGAGGCTGCACGAACTGTTCAACAAGCTGCGCGGCCGCGGGGAACACGATGATCCCGTGACCTTCGGCATGCTCTGGCAAGAGCGGGGCCGGGAACCGAACGGCGAGCGGTCGATCGATCTTCAGGTGGTCACGACGGTGCTGCAGCAGCGCCGGTCGCTGCACCTGCCCGGCAAGCCCGGCGAAGACCCCCTGCGCGATTACTTCTACGACCCCGAGGAATGGCGCTTGCTGTTCCCGGAACCGGTCCTGGACTGGCTCAGGCGCCATGCGAGGCAGACCGTGCCGGTGGAGGTCGAGCGCAGGGAGGCTGGGCGCACCTCGACACGCACGCTGCTGGCGCTGCCCGAGCCCCGGGATCTGCCGGTGATCGTTGCGGTCCGCCTGAGCGTCAGCTTCCCGGGGCTTCTGTCCGCGGCACCGCTCTACACGCTCGCACAGGGGCATGGCTTCGTCAGGAACACGGCGCAAGACCCGGCGAGCTTCAGGCCCGTCCGGGTCTACTTCACCGACGGCGGACTCACCAGCAATCTTCCTGTCGATCTGTTCGATGCGGCTCTGCCCTCCCGGCCCACCTTCGGCGTCAATCTGTTCGAGCTCGACCCGGACCGCTCGGGTACCGAGGATGGTCAGGATGTCTTCTTCGGCGCCCGCCGTAACGAGCCCGAGACACGCCCGGAGGCCCTGACCCCGGGCGCCGACGAACGCCCGGGTCTGCTCGCATTCGTCTGGGAACTGATCTCGACGATGCAGAACTGGCGCGACACCACCCAGCGCACGCTGCCAGGCATCCGCGAGCGCGTGCTGCACATCGGATTGCCGGCGGGCTACGGGTCTCTGAACCTCGCCATGTCTCCCCAGCAACTGGAGGACCTGGTAAGCCTGGGAACACGCGCCGCACAACGCGTGGCGAATGATTTCAGCCTGCCGGCAGAGCCCGGCAAGGCCTCAGGATGGGAGGAGCATCGCTGGTTGCGGCTGAGGACGACGCTGGCCGCGATGCAGGACTGGCTTCGCCCGATCGCCACGGCCTCTGCCAGCGCAAGCGCGTCGCCACCAACCGGCACCCATCTGGACGGTGAGCTCGCCTACCGCGAGCTGTTGACCCATCCGTGTCCACCGGGTCCGGCCTTTCTCGATCCACGGGCAATCCAGCAGGCCGCGTCGCTGCTCTCTGCAATGGAGTCAGCCGGGCAAGCGGTCGAACGCAGCACGGATCTCGGCGCCAACCTGCCGGAGGGTGCGCCAAGGCTTCGCCTGGGTCCGCCGCCATGACGACGACGGTCCGCGCTCTGGCCGATCCCCCACCGGCAGGTCACCACGGAGACACGGCATGAACTACCGAACCACCCAGCTCGGGGGCATCACCGACCTGACCCTGATCGCCCCGATCAAGCCGGGTCTGGTCAAGGGCAGCCTGGAGACTCTGAGCTACACCGAGCGCCTGCGCAGAACGCTCGCGCTGCTCGACGCGGTGCGCAAGCGGGCACGCGAATCGCGGCTAACACCCAGCCCCTTCCCCGACCCGGTCGGGCGGCTGCGCGGCATCCATTTCTTCCGCTACGCGATCCTGCCCGCGGGACTGGCGCCGCACGGCATCCCCGAGCCCGACCGGCTGATTCTGAATGTCAGCTTCGATGGCGGCTGGGAGCCCTACATC
>CAIZPE010000257.1 GCA_903934795.1 uncultured bacterium
CCGGCCCCGAGTTCCGCGCCAAGGCCGACGCGGTCGCCGCGGGCGGCTACCGCGAACTCGACCTCGCCTCATGAACAGGCACCCCTCCAGAGGAGACACACCATGAGCCGCAGCGTGCATGTCGCTGGCGTCGGGATGATCCCGTTCGTCAAGCCGGGCAACAACCAGCCCTATCCCGAGATGGGCGCGCAGGCCCTGCGCGCCGCGCTGGCCGATGCCGGCCTCGACTACGCCCTGATCCAGCAGGCCTATGTCGGCTATGTCTATGGCGACTCCACCTGCGGCCAGCGCGCCCTGTACGAGGTGGGCATGACCGGCATCCCGGTGCTCAACGTCAACAACAACTGCTCCACCGGCTCGAGCGCGCTCTTCCTCGCGCGCCAGGCGGTCGAGAGCGGCGCGGTCGAGTGCGCGCTGGCACTGGGCTTCGAGCAGATGAAGCCCGGCGCGCTCGGCACCCAGTTCCCGGATCGACCCAGCCCCTTCGAGCACTTCGACGAGGTCACCGACGAGCTCGTCGGCCATGCCGAGATCCCCCTCGCGCTGCGCTACTTCGGCGGGGCGGGACTGGCCCACATGCAGCAGTACGGCACCTCGCTGGAGACCTTCGCCCGCATCCGCGCCAAGGCCAGCCGGCACGCCGCCAACAACCCCATGGCGCTCTTCCGCCAGGTGGTCAGCCCCGAGGAGGTGATGGCCTCGCCCATGATCTGGCCCGGTGTCATGACCCGGCTGATGGCCTGCCCGCCCACCTGCGGCGCGGCCGCGGCCATTCTTTGCTCGCCGGCCTTCGCCGAGCGCCACGGCCTGGACCGAAGCGTGCGCATTCGCGCCCAGGCCATGACCACCGACTCCCCGGCCACCTTCGAGCAGCGCGACATGCGCGAGGTGGTGGGCTACAGCATGGCGCGCGCCGCCGCCGACCAGGTCTATCGCAGCGCCGGGGTCGGCCCCGAAGACCTCGATGTGGTCGAGCTGCACGACTGCTTCGCGCAGAACGAGCTCATCACCTACGAAGCGCTCGGCCTGTGTCCGGAGGGCGGCGCCCAGCGCTTCGTCGAAGACGGCGACAACACCTACGGCGGGCGCATCGTCACCAACCCCTCGGGCGGCCTGCTCAGCAAGGGTCATCCGCTGGGCGCCACCGGGCTGGCGCAGTGCACCGAGCTGGTCCAGCAGCTGCGCGGCAGCGCCGGCGCGCGTCAGGTGCCCGGCGCGCGGCTGGCCCTGCAGCACAACCTCGGCCTGGGCGGGGCCTGCGTGGTCACGCTCTACGAGCGGGTCGGTTCCGTCTGAGTCCATCCATCGAGCCTGCCATGTACAGCGCCATCGCCGATCCCGCCCGCTGGATCCTGCCGGAAGTGCTGGCCGAGATGGCCGCCACCCGGCCCGACGCACCCTGGATGAGCGACAGCGGCGGCGACGCCATGAGCTTCGGCCAGGCCGACGCCGACACATGCCGGGCCGCCGGCTTCTTCAACCAGCTCGGCATCGAGCGCGGCCACCGCGTGGCGGTGTTCATGCTCAACAGCTGCAATCAGATCCGCGCCTGGCTCGGGCTGGGCAAGCTCGGCGCGGTGGCGGTCATGCTCAACACCGAGCTGCGCGGCGCCTTCCTGCGGCACCAGCTCAACGATGCCGAGGTGGGCTGCGTGGTGGTCGATGCCGAGCTGGTACCCGCGCTGACGGCCATCGCCGGCGAGCTCGCCCACCTGCGCCAGCTGGTGGTGGTGGGCCGCAGCGACGAGCGCCTGCCGCTCGCCTGGCGCGCCTATGACTGGGCCGGCATCCGCGCGGCCGAGCCCTGGACCGGGCCCGGACCATCGGCCGCCGACACCGCCTGCATCATGTACACCTCGGGCACCTCGGGTCCGTCCAAGGGCGTGCTCATGCCGCATGCGCACTGCGCGCTCTACGGCATCATCAACATCCGCGCTCTCGAACTCGGCCCGCAGGACAAGTACTACATCAGCCTGCCGCTGTTCCACGCCAACGGCCTGCTGATCCAGCTCGCGGCCACGCTGCTCGCCGGCATCCCGGTCCATGTCCGCACCCGGTTCAGCGCCACCGCCTGGCTCGCCGATGTCCGCGAACACGGTGCCACGGTCAGCAATTTCCTGGGCGCCACGGCCGCCTTCCTGCTCGCCCAGCCGCCGAGCCCCCACGACACCGACCACCGGCTGCGCGCGCTCATGAATGCGCCCAACCTGCCGCAGCACGAGGAGCAGTTCCGCCAGCGCTTCGGCATCCGCGATGTCATTTCCGGCTTCGGCATGACCGAGGTGAACATGCCCATCATGGGCCGCATCGGCCACTCGGCACCGGGTGCGGCAGGCTGGACCATGGAGGACTTCTTCGAGGTCTGCATCGCCGATCCCGACACCGACCGCGCCCTGCCCGCCGGCACCATGGGCGAGATCCTGGTGCGCCCGAAGGTGCCCTTCGGCTTCATGAGCGGCTACTTCAACGCACCCCAGAAGACCGTCGAAGCCTGGCGCAACCTCTGGTTCCACACCGGCGATGCCGGCGTGATGGACGCCGATGGCCTGATCACCTTCATCGACCGCATCAAGGACTGCATCCGCCGGCGCGGCGAGAACATCTCGGCCACCGAGGTGGAATCGGTGGTCCAGGAGATCGCCGGGGTGGCCGAGGTGGCGGCCTATGCAGTGCCCTCCGACATTCCCGGCGGCGAGGACGAGCTCATGCTCGCCCTGGTGCCGCACCACGGCATCGCCCTCGATGCCCGCATGGTCGTCGATCAGGCCGCGGTACGCCTGCCCCGATTCGCCCGGCCGCGCTATGTGAAAGTGGTTGCGCAGCTGCCCAAGACCGCCACCGGCAAGGTGCAGCGCGCGGCGCTGCGCAAGCAGGGCGCGGAGGGCGCTATCGACCTCTCCGCGAGCAGCTGAGCCACCTCGCAGGCCGGGTTCCGCAATCCCTGCGCTCACCCGGCGCGGCACCGCGCCGGGGCGCGTAAACTCGGGAAATCCCGTCGCCCGCGCGCTGCCGCGCCCGGGCCCACCCCGCGCCCCACCGGAATCCGCCATGCCCGACACCGCCGCGCCCTCTGCCTTCAGCAACCTCGAGTTCGACCCCGACGCGCTGCGCCGACGCTATGACCTCGAGCGCGACCGCCGCATCCGCCCCGAGGGCAATGAGCAGTATGTCGAGATCACCGGTCGCTTCGCTCACTTTCTCGCCGATCCCCATGTCGACCCGGGCTACACCCGCGCGCCCATCGAGCGCGACATGGATGTGCTGGTGGTGGGTGGCGGCTTCGGTGCCCTGCTGGCCGCCGCGCGCCTGCGCAAGGCCGGCTACGAGGACATCTGCATCATCGAGAAGGCCGGTGACTTCGGCGGCACCTGGTACTGGAACCGCTATCCCGGCGCGGCCTGCGACACCGAGAGCTACATCTACCTGCCGCTGCTCGAGGAAACCGGCTACATGCCCAAGGCAAAGTACGCCCGCGGCCCCGAGATCCTCGAGCACACGCAGCGCATCGGCCGGCACTTCGACCTCTATCGTTCGGCCATCTTCCAGACCACCATCACCGACATGCGCTGGCTCGACGATGCCTCGCGCTGGCTCATCTCCACCGACCGCAACGACACCCTGCGCGCGCGCTTCGTGGTGCTGGCCGGCGGGCCGCTGAACCGGCCCAAGCTGCCCGGCATCCCGGGCGTGGACAGCTTCCAGGGGCACTGCTTCCACACCAGCCGCTGGGACTATGCCTACACCGGCGGCAGCCCCGAGGGCGGTCTCAGCGGGCTGGCCGACAAGCGGGTGGGCATCATCGGCACCGGCGCCACCGCCGTGCAGTGCGTGCCGCATCTCGGCGCCGGCGCCAAGGAGCTCTTCGTGTTCCAGCGCACCCCGTCCTCGGTCGATGTGCGCAACGACCGCCCCACCGATCCGGAGTGGGTGCGCAGCCTCAAGCCGGGCTGGCAGCGCGAGCGCATGGACAACTTCACCGCCGTGATCTCCGGCAGCCGCTTCGACGTCGACCTCGTCAATGACGGCTGGACCGACCTCATCGGCAACATCCTGCTGGCGGCGCGCCGCCAGGCCGCCGCCGGCGAGACCGTCGAGAATGTCGAGGAGCTCATCCAGCTCGCCGACTACCGCAAGATGGAGCGGGTGCGGGCACGGGTCGATGAGGTAGTCAAGGATCACACCACCGCCGAGGCCCTCAAGCCCTGGTACAACCAGTTCTGCAAGCGGCCCTGCTTCCACGACCAGTACCTCGACACCTTCAACCGTCCCAATGTCCACCTGATCGACACCGAGGGCCGTGGCGTCGAGCGCATCACCGAGCGTGGCGTGGTGGTGGCCGGCCGCGAGTACGAACTCGACTGCCTGATCTTCGGCACCGGCTTCGAAGTCGGCACCGATTTCACCCGGCGACTGGGCTTCGAGGTTCGCGGCCGCGGCGGCCTCACCCTCACCGACAAGTGGAAGGACGGCGCCCAGACCTTCCACGGCCTGTTCACCCGCGGCTTCCCCAACCTGTTCGTGATGACCACGCAGCAGTCCGGACAGAGCGCCAACTTCCAGCACATGCTCGACGAGCAGTCGCGGCACCTGGAGTACCTGCTGCGCGAGGTCAAGGCGCGCGGCGTCGACACGGTCGAGGCGAGCGAGCAGGCCGAGACGGCGTGGGTGGACACCATCGTCAGCCTGTCGCGGGCCCGTCAGCCCTTCCTGAACCAGTGCACCCCGGGCTACTACAACAACGAGGGTCAGCCCAACGAGCGCACCGCCCGCAACTCGCAGTTCTGGCGAGGCCCGATGGTGTTCATCCGCATGCTCGACGCCTGGCGCAAGGAAGGCAGCCTGCAGGGCCTGGAGCTGCGCTCGCGGGCCCGCGAGAGCGAGCCGGCCTGCCCGGCCACCGTCCGGGGCGCCGGCCCCGGACCCACCCCGGGTTCGCGGGCCAGGCCTTGGCCGCGACGGTTCAGCGCACCGCGTTGCGAGGCACCTCGCGGTAGGGCTTGTCGGTGTCCACGCTGGGCTCCTTGGGCATGCCCAGCACCCGCTCGGCGATGATGTTGCGCTGGATCTCGTCGGTGCCCCCGGCAATCGAGGTAGCCGGCACCGACACGAGAATCTCCGCGATCGTGCCATTCAAGGGGCCATCGGCCCCTGAGAGCAGCGCGTCGGCGCCGCTGATCTGGGTGTGCACCCTCGCGGCGGCGCGCGCCACATGGCTGGCTGCGAGCTTGCCCAGTGACCCCTCGGGGCCCTGCGGCCGCCCCTGGGCCTGCGCGCTGCGGGCCCGGCGGGCGGTCCACTCCGCTGACCGCGACAGGATCAGCAGCCGCGCGATGTCCTGGCGGACCACCGGGTCTTCGAGACGACCGGTCTCGCGCGCCCGGCTCAGGACCAGATCGACCCGCCCGGCCCGGTTCGGGTACCACTTGTAGGGCGCCAGCGCCACCGCGATCTCGGCGCGCTCCTCCTCGTAGACCTGGCCCGGCCGGTCGGAGCCCTGGGCCCAGCTGCGCAGGGCATCGGCGCCGCGCCGCTCGTGCATGAGCGTGGTGGTGGTGACGGCCCAGCCGCCCCCTTCGGTGCCCATCAGCAGCTCGGGCTCGATCAGCGCATCGGTGATGAAGATCTGGTTGAAGGTGGCATGGCCATTCATCTGCTGCAGCGGCTGCACCACCACGCCGGGCTGGCGCATGTTGAGGATGAAGTAGGACAGGCCGGCGTGCTTGGTGCGGTCCCAGTTGGTGCGGGCCAGCAGCAGACCCCAATCGGCCTTCTGGGCGCCGGAGGTCCAGAGCTTCTGACCGTTGACCACCCAGTGGGTGCCATTGAAGTCGGCCCGGGTGACCGCACCGGCGGCATCGGACCCGCTGCCCGGCTCGCTGAAGAGCTGGCACCAGGCATCCTCGCCGGTGAGGCTGCGCCGCAGGAAGCGCTGTTTCTGCAGGTCGCTGCCGTGGGCCAGGATGGTGGCGGCAGCCAGGGTACGGATGCCCACCCGGGCCACGCTCACCGCACCGATGCGGTTGAATTCCTCCTCCACCACCGGCACCAGCCCGACCGGCAGGTCGCGGCCATGCCACTGCCGTGGCCAGTGGGGCGCCCCCCAGCCGGAATCGACCAGCTGGTTGCGCCAGGCGATCAGCGATTGATCAGGGGTCCAGTGGGCCTCGAGCCAGGCGCGGACTTCGGCGCGCACCGAGGATTCGGTCAGTTCGGTCATGCGGGTCTCCTCAGGCGGCCCAGTGGTTCATCATGCGTTCACGGTGCAGGTGCGCATCCCCGAGGAGAATCTCGGCGCTCTTGGCGCGCTTGAACCAGAGATGGGTATCGTTGTCCCAGGTGAAGCCGATGCCGCCATGGATCTGGATGGCGTGGATCGCGGTCTGCAGGTAGGTGTCGCTGGCGCAGGCCTTGGCGAGCGAGGCGGTGGCGGCGATGTCGGCATCGCCCTCATCGAGCGCGGCGGCGGCGAGGTACGCCGCCGACTTCGCGAGCTCAACCTCGAGCAGCATGTCGGCCTGCTTGTGCTTCATCGACTGGAACGACGCGATGGGCCGACCGAACTGCACGCGCAGCATCGCGTAGGCCAGCGCGTCTTCGCGAAGGCGCGCGGCGCCGCCCACCATCTCGTTGGCCAGGCACACCGCGGCCTCGATCATGGTGCGGTCGAAGGCCGCTGCGCCCGCCCCCTCGTCGCCGAGCAGGCTGGCGCTCACGCCGTCGAACTGCAGCCGGGCGAGCTTTCGGGTGGGGTCGAGCGTGGTCAGCGCGCGACGACTCAGGCCCGGCGCATCGCTGCGCACGGTGAAGAGCGACAGGCCGTCATCGCCCTGCGAGCCGGGTGCGCGGGCCAGCACCACGATCAGGTCGGCGGTGTGGCCGTCGAGCACGAAACTCTTGTGGCCATCCAGGCGCCAGCCCGAGCCGACGCGGGTGGCCGTCAGGCGGGTGGCGGCAGCGTCCCAGCGGCCATCGTCCTCGACGCTGGCCAGGGTGGCCACGGTGTCGCCCGCGGCGATGCCGGGCAGGAGGGCCTGCCGCTGTCCTTCGGCGCCCCCGTTCAGGATGGCGCCAGCCGCCAGCACCGTGGTGGCGAAGTACGGCGCGCACAGCAGCGCCCGGCCCATCTCCTCATGCACGATGCAGTGCTCGCCAAAGCCGAAGCCCTGCCCGCCATAGGCCTCCGGAATGCGTACCGCGCACAGGCCCAGTTCGCTGTTGAGCGCCCGCCAGCCCTCGCGCTCCCAGCCTGCCTCGGTCTGCATCAGGCGGCGTACCTCGCGGGTGGTGGAGCGGTCAGTCAGGAATCGACGGACCGCGCTGCGGAACATCTCCTGCTCGGAGGAAAAGGCGAATCTCACGGCGGTTCCTGTGGGAAAGGTTGCCTGGCGGGTCAGCATCGATGCGGCAACCATCATAGGCGGCGAATCCGGCGCATGCGCCAGCGGCGCGCGGAAGTCGGAAGGCGGACCGCGGTCGGTGGAGCGGGCAGTCGCACGCCCTGATACCCGGGGTCATCAGACTCTGCGCCGGTTCAACATCGGAGTTCCCGCATGACTGCCTTCCTGCGAATCCCCTCCTCATGCCTGCTCGCTGCCGTGCTCTCGCTCGGCTCGGGCTGCGCGTCCATCGTCAACGGCCAGAACCAGAGCGTGTCGGTCGAGACACGCACGCCGGCTGGGCCGGTGAGCGGCGCGCAATGCAAGCTGAGCAACAACAAGGGCACCTGGTTCCTGACCTCGCCCGGGTCCGCCACCGTCAACCGCAGCTACGAGAACCTCGCCGTGCGTTGCGAGAAGGAGTCCCTGGAGCCCGGGCTGGCCAGCGTGCAGTCGTCCACCAAGCCCATGGCCTTCGGCAACATCCTGTTCGGCGGCATCATCGGCGCGGGCGTGGACATGTCTACGGGCGCGGCTTACGACTACCCCAGTCTGATCACCGTGATCATGGGGTCGAGCACCGACATCAAGGCGAGCACGCCGGCGGCGAGCGCCTCGCCGGCCGTCGCGCCCACCCCTGGCACGAACCCGCCCTCGGCACCTCCCGCAGGCTCCGTAGCCATCGGTGGCGCGCCCGCCCGCTGAGCGCCGGGCACGGCAACCCGGGCGAGCACGTCCACCGCATCCCTTCCCGGCACAGGCGCCACCCTGACCGCCGCGCCCGGGCGCCGCCCTGGGGTAGCCTTGCGGCATGCCGTCCACGCCGTCCTCGCCCTCCCCGGTTGCCGCGCCACCGGCACCGCCCGCTGCCGACGACCGGCGCCCCAGCCTCGACCGCCTGGCCATCACGCTGATCCTGGCCTGCTGCGCCATCTGGGGCGCCAACCAGGTGGTCATGAAGGTCACCCTGAGCGTCGTGCCGCCGCTCATGCAAGGCGCGCTGCGCTCGACCATCGCCGCGGTGCTGGTCGGGCTGTGGGCGCGGCATCGCGGCATCGCACTGTGGCCGGCCGACGGCATCAACGCATCGGGCATCATCGCCGGCGTGCTCTTCGCGCTGGAGTTCTGCTGTCTCTACGGCTCGGTCCAGTACACCAGCGCCTCGCGGGTCATCGTGTTCCTGTATCTCGCACCGTTCCTGGTGGCCGCGGGCATGCCGCTGATCGCGCCAGGCGAACGCCTGAGGCCTGGCCAGATCGCCGGCCTGGTGCTGGCCTTCTTGGCGCTGGTGTTCACCTTCCGGGGCGGTCTGGCCACTGGCGGCGGTGATGCCCGCACGGTCTGGCTGGGTGATCTGCTCGCGCTTGCCGCCGCGGCCCTCTGGGGCCTGACCACGCTCTGGATCCGGGCTACGCCCGTGGGCCGCGCCGCGCCTGAACGCACGCTGTTCCAGCAGCTGGCGGTCTCGGCACCGCTGATGGCCATCGGCTCCTGGCTGCTGGGCGAGCCGGCACCGCAATGGACCTCGCCCCTGGCGCTCGGCTCGCTCTTCTACCAGTCGGTGGTGATCGCGTTCTTCAGCTACCTGGCCTGGTTCTGGCTGCTGCGCCACTACCCGGCGGCGCGGGTCTCGGCCTTCACCTTCCTCACGCCGGTGCTGGGTCTGCTCGCCGGCGTGGTGCTGCTCGACGAGCAGCTCACAGGCTCCCTGCTGATCGGGCTGGCCGGCGTGGCGGTGGGCCTGTGGCTGGTCAACCGGCCCGCCCGCATCAGCTGAGCTCGCGGCGCCCTTCAGGCCGGACGCTTGCGCGCGCGCATCGCCTGCATGACCGGTGACTGGCCGAAATCGATCCAGCCGGACTCGAGGCCGGCGCAATAGCCCCGGTCGACCGGGATGTCCACCCCATTGAGCCAGCCGCAGGGCTGGCAAAGCAGCATCTCGATGACCTGGGCGATCTCGTCGGGCACGGCCGGCCGACCGATCTGACCGCGCGACCATGCCGTCTGCTCGCTGCCCATGAGCGCCTCGAACTGCGGTGACAGCGGTGTGTCGATGCCGCCCGGGCTCACGCACAGGATGCGCGTGCCCCGATGCACATGATCACGGGCCTCGCGCAGCGAGAACGCCGTGACGCAGCGCTTGGAGAACGAGTACGGGTCGCGCGCGAAGGTCTCGGCCTGCACCTGGCACCAGGCCAGTCCGTCGGCCATGGTGGCGGTGTCGAGCAGCGGTGTGATCCGATCGAGCCGGGCGCGCCAGTCGCGGCCGGCGATCGAAGACACGTTGACGATGCCGCAGCCCTCGACCAGCCGCGGGGTGAGCGACCGGGTGATGTCACGCAGGCCCAGGAAGTTCACCGCCACCACCCGCACCGGATCGGCCGCCCGGGCCATGCCGGCCACATTGGCCAGCCCGTGCAGGCGGGTCGGCAGCGCTGCCGCGGCGGCGGCGATGGCCTGCGCATCACCGAGATCGCAGCGCAGAAAGGTCTGAGCGGCCAGCGGTGCGGCCGGTTCGGTCACATCGAGGTTGAACACCTGATGGCCGGCATGCACCAGACGCTGGACCAGCGCGGCTCCCACCCCGGAAGAACCGCCGGTGACGACGATGTTGCCCATGTTCGATCTCCTCGGTTGCGGGTCCGGATCACATCAGCAGATGCTCGCCGGCATTGTCGCCGCCGAGAATCACGTAGTTCACGCGGCGCACATCCATCAGACGCGTGCCGCCGGCATAGCTGATGGAACTCTGCAGATCCTGACGCATCTCGGTGAGCGTGTCGGCCAGGTGGCCCTTGATCGGTTCCAGGATGCGCTTGCCCTCGACATGCTTGTACTCGCCCTTGTTGAAATCCGAGGCCGAGCCGTAGTACTCCTTGTAGCGACGGCCATCCACCTCGACCGTCTGGCCGGGCGACTCCTCGTGGCCGGCCAGCAGCGAGCCGATCATGACCATGGTGGCGCCGAAGCGGATGCTCTTGGCAATGTCACCATGCTCGCGGATGCCGCCATCGGCGATGATCGGCCGCGTGGCCACCCGGGCACACCACTTCAGGGCCGAAAGCTGCCAGCCACCCGTGCCGAAGCCGGTCTTGAGCTTGGTGATGCAGACCTTGCCCGGGCCGATGCCCACCTTGGTGGCGTCGGCGCCCCAGTTCTCGAGGTCAATGACGGCCTCGGGCGTGGCCACATTGCCGGCGATCACGAAGGCGCCCGGCAGCCGGCGCTTGAGCAGCTCGATCATCAGGCGCACGCTGTCGGCGTGGCCATGGGCGATGTCGATGGTGATGTACTCCGGGGTGAGGCCCAGCGCCACCAGCCGCTCCACCGCATCCCGGTCGGCCTGCTTCACGCCCAGCGAAATCGATGCGTAGCGGCCGCTGGCCTGCATGCGCTGCACGAAGGCCACGCTGTCGAAGTCGAAACGGTGCATCACGTAGAAGTAGCCGTGGTCTGCCAGCCACTCGCAGATCGGCTCATCGACCACGGTCTTCATGTTGGCTGGCACCACCGGCAGATTGAATCGGCGCGGCCCGAACTCCACCGTGGTGTCACACTCCGAACGGCTCTCCACGCGGCACTTGCGCGGCAGGAGCAGGATGTTGTCGTAATCGAAGATTTCCAAGGCGGGCTCCGGCAGGACTCGGGACAGCCGACGATTCTATCCCCGCACCGATCCCAGGGAACCCATCATGCGCAGGCGCTCTTCCTCCCCCTCCCCCATCCAGGCGGTCGACTTCGCGATCCGCGGCGAGCACATCGCTCTGGACGCACTGCTCAAGGCCGCCGGCCTGACCGGCAGCGGCGGCGAGGGCAAGGTGCTGATCACCGGCGGCGGTGTTCGCGTGGATGGTGCGATCGAACTGCGGCGGGGCTGCAAGCTGCGCGCCGGCCAGATTGTCGACGTGGGCCCGGTGCGGATCCGCCTGCTCGGGGCCGATGGCGCGGCACCGCCCGCCCCGGCCCAGGGCGGCCAGACCACGGCCGCAAGCCCCGGCTAGACGCTCAGGCTGAAGCCAGCCAGGCGCGCCCGGGCCGCATCCGACAGCGCACCACCGGCGGGCCCGCCCCGATTGAGCGCGACCATCACCGCCTCGCAGGTGGCCACGCAGCGATCGGCGTCGTACATGGCGCCGCGCACCGCGAGCGACCGATCGCCCACGCGGGCCACGCCACAGCCCAGCTGCCACTGGCCAGGCGCCACGGTGCGCTGAAGCCACTGCACGCTGACATGGGCGACCAGCATGCCGCCCAGCATCTCGCGCCGCCCATCGAAGACTTCGTCGAGAAACGCCACGCGCAGCTGTTCCGCGGCGCGGGCAAGACAGGTGTCGCTCACCAGCCGGTGGGCGTCGCTGTCGGCAAAGCGCAGCGGGAAGGTGGTCTGCCAGGGGAAGGCGCCGGCACCGGCCATGGGCGCCGACACCGGCGCTGACGCGGTGCTGGCCATCGCCGGCGCCTGCGGCACGCCGGCCGCCCGCAGCGCCGCCAGGGCCGTCGCGGGCAGGCCTATGTCACGCCCCTCGGACCAGCCGCTGAGGCGCGACTCATGCAGGCCGATGCACTGGTCCTTCTGGAAAAGCGCGGTGGCCACGCGCAGACCGCCGGCATCGGCGGCCAGCAGCCGCGCCCCCCAGCGCACCGGCCCGGGGTACTGCCCTTCGGCGAGGAAGTCGGTGGCGCCGGCACTCACGGCCAGCGCCGGTGCGCGCTCGCGCCAGGCCTGCTCGCCGAGCACGCTGCGCAGGGCAGTCTGCACCGCCTCGGCATGCAGGGTGATCAGCGCGACGTTGTTCAGGTGCTGCCAGACATCGACATCGGTGTAGCGCGGCAGGACTTCGCCACGCAGCGGATAGGCATCAGGCTCACGCCGCCAGACATCGTGCCTCATGGTGCGATCGGGCCGGTGCGGGCCGGCCGGGAAGTGGGATGGGTCGCGCGCATGATACGTGGCGCATACCGCCCGAGCCGTGTCGAGCGCATCCCGCGCACTTCGATTGCCGGTGCAGACAGCCGGAAGCGGACCTCCGGGCGGCTTTCGAACCGCCAGCGGCTTGCGCCCCCGGACGCGCCCGCCTATGGTCGGTCCGCCCGGCATCGGCCGCGGGCCGCCCGCCGCGCGGGTGCCGATCCCCTACCTGGAGATGTGCAGCATGTCAGCCCGACCCGATCGGCGCGTCCTCCTCAAGTCCGCCGGCGCCGCCGCGCTGGCGGGTCTGGCCATCCGGCCCGCGTCTGCCCAGAAGATTCCCGGCGGCACCATCCGCATCCTGGTGGGCTTTCCCGCCGGCGGCGGCACCGATGTCATGGCGCGCTACATCGCCGACAAGCTGCGCGAGCGCACCGGCGCCAATGTCATCGTCGAGAACCGGGCCGGCGCCAGCGGCGTCATCGCGATCGACGCGCTCAAGAAGGCCCCCACCGACGGCAGCGTGATCATGTACGGCACTGCCGCCACCACGGTGGCACTCACCGTCACCCGCAAGGCGCCCGGGTTCTCGCTCGACAAGGACATGGTCCCCATCGGCCTCACCGGGCTCACCTCGACCGTGTTCGTGGTCTCGCCGAAGATCGGCGTCGGCACGCTGGCGGAATACATCGCCTGGCTGCGGCGCAATCCCGACAAGCACAACTTCGGCACCACCGCGCTTGGCAGCAACACCCACTTCTTCGCGGTGCTCCTGGGCAAGGCGATCGGCACGCCGCTGGAGGCCGTGGGCTACAAGGGCGCCGCGCCGCTGCTCTCCGACCTCATGGCCGGGCACATCACCGCCGGCTGCGGCGGCCTCACCGACTTCCTCACGCATCATCAGGGCGGCAAGGTGAAGATCATCGCCCTGAGCGCTTCGCGCCGGCTGCCCTTCGCGCCTGACCTGCCCACGGTGAGCGAGCTGGGCCACCCATCACTGGGCTACGAGGGCTTCTACGGCTTCTACGGACCGCCCGGCATGGCGCCCGGTCTGGTGGAGGCCTGGAGCCAGGAGCTCAAGGCCTGCACCGAATCCGCCGACCTCAAGCAAAAGCTCTACAACACCGGCCTCGATGTGCTCACCGCCGGCCCGACCGAGTTCGCCGCCCGCCAGAGCGCCCTGGTGCAGTCCTTCGGCGAGATGATGCGCAAGGCCGGACACAGTCCCGAATAAGGAGAGGACCATGGAATTCGATGATGTCATCCGCCACCGCCGCAGCATCCGGGGCTATCTGAAGAAGCCCGTGCCCAGGGCCCTGATCCGCGAGATCCTCGAGCTCGCCATGCGCGCGCCCACCTCGCTCAACACCCAGCCCTGGAACTTCTATGTGGTGGGGGGCGCCGTGCTCGACCGCATCCGCCAGGGTAATGTCGAGCGCAACCTCGCCGGCGTGCCCGACTCGCGCGAGTTCCGCATGGGCCCGGGCTACCAGGGCGTGCACCGCGAGCGCCAGATCGGAATCGCCAAGCAGCTGTTCGCGGCCATGGGCATCGAGCGCGACAACAAGGAGAAACGCCAGGACTGGGTGCTGCGCGGCTTCCGGCAGTTCGACGCCCCGGTATCCATCGTGATCACCTACGACCGATCCATCCACGGCAGCGACATCGCGCCCTTCGACTGCGGCGGCGTGGTCAACTGTCTGGTCAATGCGGCCTGGTCGCGCGGCCTGGGCTGCGTGATCAACAGCCAGGGCATCATGCAGTCGCCCGTGGTGCGCGAGCAGGCCGGCATCCCCGATGATCAGGTGATCCAGACCTGCGTGGCCATGGGCTGGCCCGATGACAGCTTCCCCGCGAACGCGGTGGTCTCCGAGCGCAAGTCGGTGGACGAGGCAGCGGTGTTTGTCGGGTTCGACGACTGACGCTGCGCTGTCGGTGTAGCCTCCCGGGGTGTCTACTCTCAACGACCCCCGTGCCATGACCGAGATCGACTTCGAGCAGATCAGCAGCTATCAGCGCTACAAGCTGATGGCCAGCCTGATCGTTCCGCGGCCGATTGCGCTGGTCACCACGCTCGGGGCCAACGGGGTGGCCAATGCCGCCCCGTTCTCGATGTTCAACATGATGGGCGAGGATCCGCCAATCGTGATGATCAGCATCAACCGGCTCACCGATGGCCGACTCAAGGACACCGCAGCCAACATCCTGGCCAGCGGCGAGTTCGTGGTCCACATGTCCGATGAGCCGATGGCTGCCCGCATGCATGCCTGCGGCGAGTCGCTGCCCGCCGATGTCAGTGAACTCGCCAAGGTCGGCCTCACGCCGGTTCCATCCCATGGCGTGGCCCCGCCGCGCATCCTCGAGGCGCCGGTCGCCTTCGAGTGCGTGCTGCACGAAACCCTCGAGACGCCGTCGCGCTACGTGTTCATCGGCCGCGTGCGCTGGCTGGCGGCGCGTGAAGGTCTGATCGACACCCAGGCGTGGCGCGTGAACCTGCGCGACTATCACCCGGTGGGTCGCTTCGGCGCCAGTTTCTACACCACGACCCGTGACCGTTTCGCGATCCAGGACGCACTCGACAGGCCAGCGCTTACCGCCACCCCGATCGACCAGATCTGAGTGCCGCGCCCTGCTGGCCGGCATCGAGGCACTCTCCGGGCCGACTGCGCTCACCGACTGAACGGCACGGCATTCCGATAAGCGGGCTGGCTGCGGTCATGCCCGGCTCGGGTCGGACCCGACCCGTCGGCGCTGCGCTAGCGTCATGGTGTCGAGCCCCCTCGATGGCTCGGCGCCCTGCAACGCCCTCGAAAGCCGCCATGCCCCCATCCCGCCCGAACCGGTCCTCGCCGTCCCGCGTCATGCCCTCCGGCACCCATGATGCCCAACTCGCCCGCCGCCGTCTGCTCGGTGCTGCGGCCAGTGCCAGCCTGCTGTCAGCGCTGCCTGTCGGCAGCGCGCGCGCCCAGGCCTTTCCGAGCCGCCCGATCACCCTGATCGTGCCCTTCCCGGCCGGTGGGGTCACCGATGTGCAGTTCCGCGCACTCGCCCAGATCGCGGCAAAGGAGTTCGGCCAGCCGGTGGTGATCTCCAATCGCCCGGGTGCCACCGGCACCCTCGCCCCCGGCCAGATGGCCGGCACGGCGGCCCCCGATGGCTACACCCTCTCGGTGGTCTCCTCCGGCCAGTTCCGCATGCCGCATGTCTCGAAAGTGCCCTGGGACCCCTTGCGCGACTTCACCTGGATCCTCGGCGTCACCGCCTACTCCTTCGGCGTGGCGGTGCGCACCGAGGCGCCCTGGAAGACCTTCGCCGACCTGGTGGCCGACGCGAAGGCCAACCCCGGCAAGCTGACCATGGGCACCTCGGGCCGGGGCAATGTCGGCCATGTCGCCATGGAGAAGGTTTCGCGCAGTACCGGCATGAAGATGACGCTGGTTCCCTTCAAGGGTGCCGCCGAATTCATGGCTGCGCTGGTGGGCGGCCACATCGATGTCGTGCCCGATGGCGGCTGGGGCACCATGGCCCGGGCCGGCAAGGTGCGCCTGCTGGCCATGATGACCCCGAACCGCCTGCCCTCCTGGCCCGATGTGCCCACACTCAAGGAGCTGGGCCATGACATCGAGGTGCTGCCGATGCTGATGATCGCCGGCCCGAAGGGCATGGACCCCGCGGTGGTCAAGCGTCTGCATGACGGCTTTCGCAAGGCCATGGCCGACCCGGCCTTCCAGAAGGTGCTCGACGCCGACAACCAGACCGTCATCTACATGGATGCCGAAGCCTGCCGGCGCTATGGCGCGGAGCGTTTCGAAGAGGAGCGCAAGATCGTCGCCGAGTTCGGACTGGCTCAGCCGCAGCAGTAGGGTCGATGCCCGGCGCGGTCAGACCGCTCCCCGCGCGTCAGCCTTGCGGCTCGCCTCAGCGGGCGGCCGCATCGCGATGGCCTTACGGTGTCTCCCAGAGATCGGGCCGCTCGGCGAGCGTGGGCATGGCGCGATACACCTGCGGCATCTGCCCGATGTCGTCCAGCCGCAGGCCGTCCACGGTGCGCAGCCGCGCATCGTATCGGCCGTCGGGATGAAAGGCGTGCTCGACCCAGCCCACCAGCTTGCTGCCATAGGTGGGCTGAAAGGCGTCTCCCAGGATGAAGGCCGTGGACGGCGCCCAGACCTGCCGCAGGCCGTCGGCCACCCGGTCACGCCACTGATGCACATGGCCGCTGATCACCACCGCGGGTCGGCGCTCACCGAGCGCCTGCATGAGGCGTGCGCGCATCGGCGGGGTCATCGACCAGTACAGCCGCCGCGGATCGGCCAGGTCACCGACGCTGAGCGGCATGTGCTGGATGAGCGCCAGCTGCCGGGTGCCAAGACTGCTGAGCGCCTCGGCCAGCACCGCCCACTGTGCCTCGTGGAAGTCCAGGCTCTGGCAATCCAGGCCCACCAGACGCCAGCCCGGCAGATCACGCACCCAGGCCGAGGGGCCGGCCTGGCGGTTCCAGCGGGCCACCCGCTCGGGCGTGGCCACATTCTGGGGCCGGGCGGTGTCGTTGCCGACATCGTGATTGCCCGGCACGCACAGCAGCTCGGGCCCGATCGCCGCGTGCGCGCGGACGCCATGGGCAAGCTCCGCTTCGTCGTTCTCGCCGAGCAGGTTGAGGTCGCCGGTGGCCAGCAGGAAGTCGAAGCCGCCGGCGCGGATGTCCTCGGCGATGCGCTCGAAGTTGCCCGCGAAGAAAGGCTTGTCGGCCGAGAGATGGGCATCGCTGACCTGGGCGATCCGGACGGTCATGGCGGCTCCTGGCAGGGCGGTGGTCGGCTCAGCATGCCGGCGGGCACAATCTCCGGATCTTACCCAGCCCCCCACACCCGGTCCCTGCGGATTGCGCCGTTCGGACCCGTCATGCAGGAACGCCGCCATGCGCCCGGTCATCGCCCACCTACGCACCCCCGATAGCCGGTTCGCGAACCTGCCCGGCTACCCATGGGCGCCGCAGTATCTCAGCGCACTGCCCTCGCTGGGCGGCCTGCGCCTGCATCTGATCGACGAAGGCCCGCGCGATGCGCCCCGCACCTGGCTGTGCCTGCACGGTAACCCGACCTGGAGCTACCTCTATCGCCGGATGATTCCGGCCTTCCTCGCTGCCGGCGATCGGGTGGTCGCGCCCGACATGCCCGGGTTCGGGCGCAGCGACAAGCCACTGGACGACGCACAGCATCGCTTCGGCTGGCACCGCACGCTGCTGCTCGAGCTCGTCGAGCACCTCGAGCTGGACCGGATCAATCTGGTGGTGCAGGACTGGGGCGGCCTGCTCGGCCTGACGCTGCCCATGGCCGCGCCGCAGCGCTATCGGGGGCTGCTGGTGATGAACACCTTCCTCGCCACCGCTCGCGAACCGCTGCCCGAGGGCTTCACGCAGTGGCGCGCGATGTGCCGTGCAAAGCCGGATTTCGCCATCGGCCGCCTGCTCGCGCGCGGCAATCCGCATCTGAGTGAGGCCGAATGCGCGGCCTATGACGCACCCTTCCCGGATGAGCGCTACCGCGCAGCCACCCGCGCCTTTCCGGAACTCGTGGCATCGCATCCGGATGACGACGGGGTAGCGGTCTCGCGCGAGGCACAGGCATTCTGGGCGCAGCGCTGGCATGGCCGCGCGATGATGGCCGTCGGCGAGCAGGATCCGGTCTTCACGCCGGCGCACATGGAGCATCTTCGCAAGGGCATCGCTGGCTGTCCGCCCGCGCTGTGCATCGCCGAAGGCGGGCATTTCGTGCAGGAGCATGGCGAGCAGATCGCCGCCGAAGCCCTGAAGCAACTCGCCTGACCCGCCTTTCCCACCGGAGACAGCCATGACCCAGAGCACCCGATCGCAACGCCGCGCAATCCTGCAATCGGCCGCGGGCGGCGGCCTGCTGATGCTCGCCGGGTCCTCGTGGGCGCAGACCGACTGGCCCCGCCAGCCGGTGCGGCTGGTCGTCCCCTACGCGCCCGGCGGGGCGAACGATATGGTGCTGCGCCTGGTGAGCAAGCAGGTGGCCGAGCGCCTCGGCCAGCCGATCGTGATCGACAACCGTCCCGGCGCCGGCGGCCTGATCGGCACCAGCGCCGTCCTGCAGGCACGGCCCGACGGCTACACCGTGGGCGTGGGGGCGACTTCAACCCTCATCGCCACGCCCCTGACCAATCCCCAGTCACCGCCCGAGCCGGCGAAAGACCTGATCTTCGTGGCGCTGCTCGCCGCCGCACCGATGCTGCTGGTAGCCCACCCCTCGGTGCCGGTGAGCAGCGCGGCCGAGCTGCCGAAGTACCTTCGTGAGCAGCGCGGCAAGCTTGGCTATGGCTCGATGGCGGTCGGCCACTTCGGGCATGTGCTCATCAAGGAGCTGAGCGACGCCAGCCAGGCCGACATGACACATGCGCCCTACAAGGGCGAAGCACCACTGCTGCAGGACCTTGCCAGCGGCCAGATCCAGATCTCGCTGGCCACGCCACCGGCGGTGCGCGGGCTGGCCGAGGCGGGGCGGGTAAAGCTGCTCGGCGTGAGCGGCACGCGACGGCTGAAGCTGTTTCCGGCGGTGCCCACGCTTGCGGAGCAGGGCTTCACCGCGCCCATCTACCGCATGACCGCGGGCTGGATCGGCATCGTCGCGCCGGCGGGTACGCCTGATCCAGCGGTGCGACGCCTGAGTGCAGAGTTCGTGGCAGCGATCCAGACGCCCGAAGTCAACGAGCGCCTGCTCGAACTCGGGCTGGAGCCGATCGGGGCCGATGGCCCGAGCTTCGCAGCCACCTATGCGCGCGAGCGCCCGATCTGGCGTGAACTGCTGGTACGGGCCGGGGTGGAGGTACGCGCGCCCTGAGCACGGCGGCGCGCACGAGGCGCGCCCATGGGTGGCGGAGGGGAATGGGAGTCGAACCCACCCGGCAGCGCGTGGCGCCACCCACCGGGTTTGAAGCCCGGCCGACCCACCGGGATCGTGTCCCCTCCGGCGGCTGCGTGAACAGCCCGCACTTTGCCTCATCCCGCGGGACCTTGCACCTCGTCAGCCTGAGAGCAGGCAGCTCAGCGCACGCGGGCCAGGAAGTACGCCAGCGCGCCGAGATCGTCGGGTGACAGTCCGGCCAGCGTCTCATTCATGGCCGTGGTGTATCCAAGCCGGGCGCCCGACTGGAACTCGCCCAGCACCAGGCGCAGATAGTCCTCGCGCTGACCGGCAATCCGGGCCACCTGGGCGCCACCGGTGTAATCGCTTCCGTGGCAGGCCCCGCAGCGGTGTCGAAGCGCCAGCTCGGCCCCGCGCCGCATCCGTACCGGGTCGGTTGCCGCGCCATCAACGCCAGCCGGCGTCGCCGGCAAGGCAGCGATGAGTTCCGAGAATGCGCGCATGTCCGCATCGCTCATGCCCCTGGCAACCGCGCTCATCACCGGGTTGGCCCGCCGGCCCTCACGGTAGAGGAACAGCTGCGTGATCGCGTAGAAGGCATGCTGTCCGGCGAGCGAGGGCACTTCAGGCTGCTGGCTCTGGCCACCGACGCCATGACAGGCAAGGCACTCGGCCTGGAAGCGCTGACGCTGAGCCTGCTCGGCGGCGAGCTGGGCTGCCGACGGCCCCGCTGGCGCCGCGGCCGCCGGCGGGGCTGCCGGCTTGCGCGGCGCGCCGGATGGGCGCGACTGGGGGGAGGCCGGCGCCGCTGAAGGCGACTGCGCCATCGCCGACGGCACCAACTGGAGCGCCGGCGACAGCCACAGACCACCCAGCGCCGCCGCCAGAGCGGCGACGCCAACCACGCCCCGGGTCCCGCGCATGCGGCGCTTACTTGCCGGCGTAGCTGATGCGGTAGATCGCACCGTTGTGGTCATCGGAGACCAGCATCGAGCCATCCTTGAGGACCAGCACATCCACCGGCCGGCCAAGATAGCCATTGTTCTCCACCAGACCGGTCATGAAGGGCTCCATCTTCGAGATGCCGCCCTTGCCATCCGGGTAGGCCACCATGATGTCGGCCCCGAACTTGGTGGTGCGGTTCCACGGACCATGGCGCGCCAGGAAGATGGCGTTCTGGTACTTCTTCGGGAACATCTTGCCGGTGTAGAAGCGCATGCCCAGCGTACCCGCGTGAGGCCCGGTGAGCGCGGCCGGCTTGGTGAACTCGTTGCAGTCCTTGCCCCAGCCGAACTCCGGATCGGCGAAGTTGCCCTGGTGGCAATACGGATAGCCGAAGTGGTCCTTGCCCGGCTTGCCCACCCGATTGAGCGTGTCATTGGGCAGGTCTTCGGAGAGCCAGTCGCGGCCATTGTTGGTGAACCAGAGCTCGCCGGTGACCGGATGGAAGTCAAAGCCCACGGTGTTGCGAACACCGCGTGCCACCACCTCCATGCCGGTGCCGTCAAGGTTCATCCGGGCAATTTCGGCAAAGCCCGGCTTCTCTTCGCAGATGTTGCAGGGCGCGCCGGTGGGCACGTAGAGCTTGCCATCCGGACCGATCTTGATGAACTTCCAGCCGTGCGGCACCAGGCCGGGCAGCTTGTCGTAGACCATCACCGGCTTGGGCGGATTGTCGAGGTTGGCCTCGATGTTGTCGTACCGGGTGATGTCCTTGGGAGTGGCCACGTACAGCGAGCCCTTGTGGTACTCGATGCCATTGGGCAGAAACAGTTTCTCGGCGATGGTCTTGATCTCGCGCTTGCCGCCCTTGTCCTGGATCGCGTAGATCTTGCCGGCAACGAAGAGGGTGCTGACGAAGACCGTGCCGTTGTCGCCCTGGCGCATGCCGCGGGCATCGAGCACGCTACTGGCCCAGACCTCGGCCTTGAAGCCTGGGGGCAGCTTGATCTTGGACATGGGCAGCTTGTCGGCTGCGGTGGGCACCGGGAAGGCCGGCACCGGGGCCATCTGCTTGCCCGGGCCCGTCTTGGGCATGCCTACCGCCCAGAACGGCACCTCTTCGGGTTTGGCATCCTGCGCCCATGCTCCGGCCATGCCGAGCGACAGCGCGCAGCCTGCGGCCAGCGCCTTCCATGCCGGCATGCTGGCCGGCCTCAACGCGGATTTCATGATCATCTTCCCTCCTTGGATAGCGATTGCGACGCCGGATCGGCCAGTGGCGACGGCCACCCCGAATAAAGATTTTCCGATCCGACGGACCGGCCCGGCGGTGCCGGACCGCACCCCAAGGGTGCTCGGCCATCGTACACCCGATACCAGCCACGGGGTCTGACCCCGCGGCGCCACTGCGCAATCAGAAGCGAGCGGACAGCGAGATCCCGGCGAGCCAGGTGCGCCCGGGTCCAGGCTCGAAGAAGCGGCGATTGCCCTCGTTGACGATCACGGAACCGACATGACGCCGGTCGGCGAGGTTGTCGATGCGCGCGAATGGCGTCAGCCGCCACGCCCCCATCTGTCTGGGCAGGCTCGCCCGAAGATGGATCAGCGTGTAGCCCTCGGCGGCATCGGTATTGGCGTCGTTGACCGGAATGGCCCCCACCTTGAGGGCCTCCAGACCCACCGTCAGGTCGGTGAGCGGGCCCTCCCTACGCGGCCGCCAGACGAGTTCGCCGAATGCGAGACGATCAGGCGTACCCGCGAGACGGTTGCCCGCAGCCACCGTCACCGCGGCGCTGCCACTGCCGCTCACGAAACCGTCGCGGAATCGCGCCGACAACCAGGTGAGCGCCAGCCGCCCGCTCAGGGTGGGCGAAAGACGCCCGACCCAGGAAAGTTCCGCGCCCTCACGCAAGGTACGGCCGGCGTTCCGATAGGTGGTTCGGCCACCGACATTGGCATCGACCACGATCTCGTCGTCAGTGCCGATCGAGAACAGAGCCAGATCGGCGCGCTGGCTGCCATCACCGCTGCGCCATTTCGCGCCGATTTCAGACTGCCGGCTGCGCGAGGCCTGCAGACCCAGATTCAGACCGGTAAGGCTGCCCGAGGTGGATCGGTAGGCGAGTTCGGCGAAGGTGGGCGTCTCGAAACCGCGGCCGAGGTTGGCGTAGACATTGACCGTGCTGCCCCATGCGCGCGACACCCCGAGCACCGGCGACACCGCCTGGTACTGGCGAGCGCCGCTGTCGTCACCATTGCCTGTGGTGATGTAGCGGTCATCGGAGCGGAAATCCACCCGGCTGGCGCGCGCACCAGCGGTCAGGGTCCAGGCCGTGGGCAGGCGCAGGATGGTCAACGCATAGACATCGGTGTTCTGCACGCGGTTGAGCTCATCGCGCTTGAGCTGACCCACGACGCCGGCGTTGTTGATGAAGCCCTGTCGCTGTTCCCGCTGCCGATCATGGTCGAATCCGACCACCGCGGTAAGGCGCGAGTCTCCCAGGCCCACGCCATGGCTGTACTGCATGCCGATACCGCCGAAGTCGCGGTCGAGATCGACCACGCCGCCGGGCGCAGTGGCCGCGGTCTGTGCTGAGAGCGGCGTTGACAGCGTCTGGAACACCGCCCGTTGTCCGGCATAGAGCCGCGCGCTGACAGACCGGTCGGCATCGAGACGATGTTCCGCCACCAGCCCGGCCTGGTTCTGCGAGACGGTCTTGCGGGTGTTCTGGCTGAGGGCCGATGGGTCCACCTGCCGCGGGTCGGCCTGCATCTGCGCACGGGTGAGGCCGAGCGGGTCCTGCGACAAGGGCTGATCGAATGCGTTGGCCACCAGCGTGATGCGGGTGTCGGCGTCCGTGCGCCATCGGACGATGCCATTGAACTGCTCTCTGCGCGCCGCGCTGTGGTCGCGATAGCCATCGGTCTGGAAGCGAGACCAGTCGGCCAGCAGGCTGGCCGATCCGACCTGCCCCGAAGCCCCGAGTCCGAGACGCTGCGCGCCCTCACTGCCGGCCGAGAGGCTGGCCGAGGCGATCGGGTGTGCGGGCGGCTCCAGGCTGAAGGCCTGGACCACCCCGCCCGCGGCGTTGCCGTAGAGCAGAGCGAGCGGTCCGCGCAGCACCTCGAGCCGACCCACCGACGCGAGGCTGACGGTGGCCGCCTGGCCTTGCCCGTCGGGCATCGTGGCCGGGATGCCATCGACGATCAGGCGCACCCCCCGAATGCCGAAGGCCGAACGCGCACCGAATCCACGGATCGACAGTTGCAGATCCTGCGCGTAGTTCTGGCGATTGAGCACCACCACGCCAGGCACCCGCGACAGAGACTCGGACAGATTGACCATCGGACCTGCATCCCGGATGGTCTGCGCATCCACCGACTGGATGGAGGCCGGCGCATTGAAGCTGCGTTGCGCCTGACGGCTTGCCGATACCACCACTTCGGAGAGCGTATCCACCGGCGGACTTTGCGCGTCGGTGGTCTGCGCCGGCTGGGCAAGCACCGCGCCTGATGCAACCGCAAGGCCGATCAGGCCGAACACAGGAACCGCAGGCGCGCCGACTCGACGCGTCACGGGCACAGCACGCAAGGCAGCGCGGCCAACCCGATTGCCGGCAAGGGAGGCGAACAACATCATGGCCCGAACGGCGCCCGCAACGGCGGGCAAGGCAGCCATGCTAGCCGATCCGCATCGCGCCCGTCTCGGGCGTGGCCATGCCCACGCTGCGAACGCGACACACCGGGCGCCGCAAGCTGTCGGGCGGCTTTACACCCCAGGCTGCGGGCAGACCTGGAAAAACACCCAAGGCCTTGAAAGCAAAGGATATGACCTTGCCGGCGCGGAACTTGCAGACCGCTTGGCTGGCACCGGTCACGACGACCGGTGCCAGCAGCACCCTGCAATGCAACCTACGGAGGTCATTCAAATGAGGAACGCAACTCTTGGCGCAGCCATTCTGGCCGTCGCG
>CAIZPE010000258.1 GCA_903934795.1 uncultured bacterium
CTGCACTTCGGGTTGACCCCCGAGGCGCTGTTCCGGGAGCACGAGTCCAAACCCTGGAACCCGATGATCGCGCGGACCTTCTACCGGCGCGGCATCATCGAGACCTGGGGCAGGGGAACGCTGAAGATCGCCCGGCTGATGCAGGAGCGGCGACTCGAGCCGCCGGCAGTGGCGGTGCGCCAGGGTGCGGTGGTGATCACTTTCGTGCTGCCAGCGCCAGTGAAAACGCCCGAGAAAACCGAAACGCCCCAGAAAACGCCCCAGAAAACGCCCCAGAAAACGCCTGCCCTGATCGTCGACCTCCTCCGGCAGCGGCCCGAGTTGAGCTTTGCGGAGATGGCAGCGAAGTTGAGCAAATCCGAGAGCGCGATCAAGCGCGCCGTGCGCAGGTTACGCGAGTCAGGCCGCATCGTGAGAATCGGTCCAGACAAGGGTGGCCACTGGCGGGTGATCAAGTGAGCAACCGCGGTGAACGAATCCACCGTCAGAGCCTTCCCACGGGTGAAGATCGACGCGCTGTTGGCAGCCCAGGGCTGGAACACCCGGGACCCCGACGCTGTCAGCCGTGAGGTGGTGCTGCCCGACTGAACGCCAGGCATCGTGCGTCGACTATCAGCGCAGACCGGCTCCCTCGGTATCGAACACGAAGCTGATTCCCGAAGGCGCTTGCTGCAATACAAGGACCTGAATCTGCGCCGCGTCAAGACAGCCTTCGAAAAGATCAAGGCTGCCATAGAGGCGGACGACTTCCGCTCGGCCGATGTCAAGAAGCTCAACGCAGGCCCCTACTACCGCGCGAAGCTCGACTACGCGAACCGCCTGCTGCTGCAGTTCGCGCGCATCGACCGGGCCGAGTCCGACGGCGGCACCGAGACCGTCTGCCTGGCCCTGGAGGTGATCGAGAACCACGCCTACGAACGCTCGCGCTTCCTGCGCAGCGCCGCGGTGGACGAAGCGCGTATCGAGTACGCAGCGGCGGCCGATGCGCAACCCGCCGCACTGGCCGCCGACGCGACGCCACTACGCTGGCTGGGTCAGGGCCGCACGCAGTTCGAACTCCTGGACAAACCCAACGTCTTCGACGAGACGCAGGAAGATGCCTGCCGCCACTCGGCGCCGCTCGTCGTCATCGGCTCGGCCGGCTCAGGCAAGACCGCGGTCACGCTGTCGCGCCCGCGCGAGGCCGAAGGACGCGTGCTGTATGGGACCCTGTCGGCCTACCTTGCGCAGAGCGCGCGCGCTGCATGCGGCACTGGGCTTCGAGAACCCGAAGCAGGAGGTCGATTTTCTCAGTTACCGGGAGTTGCTTGAAACGCTGCGCGTGCCGCCGGGCCGCGAAGTGACGCTGCCGATGTTCGCGCTCTGGTGCGAACGACACCGGCAGGTGCTGCGCATGCTGGGCGATCTCGATGCACAGGCCCTGTTCGAGGAGTTCCGCGGCGTCATCGGCGCGCGGCCGTCGGGCCCACTGTCGCTGGCCGACTACCTCACCCTGGGTACGCGGCAAAGTCTGCTGACCACGGAAGAGCGCGAGCTTGCCCACGGCCTTTTCCAGCGCTACCGCGCCTGGTTGGCCGAGGCCGCTCTGCATGACAGCAACCTCGTGGCCCATGAGTGGCGCACGCAGATCGCCGAGGGGCAGACGCCGATCTACGACTTCGTCGTCATCGACGAGGTGCAGGACCTCACGCCCGTGCAACTGGCGCTGGTGCTCGCTTTGCTGCGAACGCCGGGCCAGTTCATCCTGTGTGGCGACAGCCACCAGATCGTGCACCCGAACTTCTTCAGCTGGGCCGCGCTGAAGAACCTGTTCTGGGAGGGCCTGGCCGGCGACGCCGGTCAGCGGCAGCCCCTGAAGCTGCTGCAGGCCAACTTCCGCAACACCCGCGCCGTGACGCAGCTGTCCAACGAGTTGCTGACGATCAAGCAGGCGCGATTCGGTTCAGTGGACCGCGAGAGCAACTTCCTCATCCGTAGCACCTCGGCAGCAGCCGGCGAGGTGCGACTGCTCGATGCGAAGGAAGATCGTTCTGAACCGTCTGGCCGCCTTGCCCGTCGAGGGTGAGCGCCCGACTTCGACGCGCTGGAGGGCAGCTTTACGCCCCGATCCGCGACCCTGTGGTGGCTGCCGGCTCAAGGCCTTCGCCGTGCGTGCCCCGACGCAAGCGCCAGCCATCAACCCCCGACCTTCTCCTGCAGCCACACCTTGATCAGCGA
>CAIZPE010000259.1 GCA_903934795.1 uncultured bacterium
ACATCCGCACGCCGCTCACCCGATTGCGCATGGAGATCGAACTGTCGGCCCTCGGCCCCGAGGACAAGCGGGCCATGAACGGTGACATCGAGCGGATCGACCGGATCGTGGGCAAGTTCACCGAGTACGCCCGGGTGGCCGGCGAGCACGGCCCGGCGCGCCGGATCGGCGAGGTGATGGTCGCCGACGTGCTGAGCGGCGCGCTCGCCGGCTACCAGCCACGCCGGGAGGCCGGGCTGCTCACGGTGCACACCGAATTGCCGGCCGATCTCGTCTGGCGGGGAGACCCGATCGACCTCGAGCGCATGCTCGCCAACCTGCTCGAAAACGCGGTGCGCCATGGCAGCACCCCGGGCAGCGGCCGGGCCGAGCTGAGCATTGGCGCCCGACGCCTGCCAGCCGGGCTGGAGATGACCCTGAGCGACCGGGGGCCCGGAGTGCCGGCGGCCGAGCGCGAGCGCCTGCTGCGCCCCTTCTCGCGGATCGAGGATGAGCGCAGCGAAGCCGGTGGCAGCGGCCTGGGGCTGGCGATCGTGGCCCGGCTCACCGCCCGCTACGGCGGCACCTGCGAGCTCGAGGCGGGCCCGCAAGGCGAGGGGCTGACGGTGCGCCTGACCCTGCCCGACGCGGCCCGGCGCTGAACCCGCCACGACCTGCGGGGCGTCGTCCTCCGATCGTTCGGCGCTGACGATAGTCAAGCTCAATCACCCGCATTAGAAGGTTCAATTGGTCAGGCGCGCTCACGGGTTTGTACAATCCGTGCAGTCGACAAGGCTGGACAAACAAGTACCCGGCGGATGTCTCGACTGCACTGATTCCCAACCACCGTCACATCGGAGACCGCCATGCCGTCACTGAAGGGCACCAAGACGCACGACAACCTCAAGGCTGCGTTTGCCGGCGAGAGCCAGGCCAACCGCCGCTACCTGTACTTCGCAAACAAGGCCGACGTTGAAGGCCATCCGGAAGTCGCGGCGCTGTTCCGCTCGACCGCCGAAGGCGAGACCGGCCACGCGCACGGCCACCTCGACTACCTGGCCGAAGTGGGTGACCCCGCCACCGACATGCCGATCGGCGAGTCGGCGCTCAACCTGAAGGCCGCCGTCGCCGGCGAGACCCACGAGTACACCGACATGTACCCGGGCATGGCCAAATCGGCCCGCGAAGAGGGTTTCGACGAGATCGCCGACTGGTTCGAGACCCTGGCCAAGGCCGAGCGCTCGCACGCCAACAAGTTCGCCAAGGCGCTCGAGGCCCTGGCCGCCTGAAGACGCTGATGCCGTACCGCCGCGCGCGCCCTCCGGGACCCGCGCTGGCGGGCAGGCCGGGGAGCGTCTTGGCGCTCCCTTTTTCTTTGCCCGTGAGACGACCATGACCGCACGCGAAGGTTCGCTCGAAGCCCCCACCCGTCACCCGCTCGACTGGAAGAACCCGGAGTTCTACGACGAGAGCAAGGCCCTCGACGAGATGGAACGGGTTTTCGACATCTGCCATGGCTGCCGCCGCTGCGTGAGCCTGTGCAATGCCTTTCCGACCCTCTTCGACCTGGTCGACGAGAGCAAGACCGGCGAGGTCGATGGCGTCGACCGCAAGGACTACTGGAAGGTCGTCGACCAGTGCTACCTGTGCGATGTCTGCTACCTCACCAAGTGCCCCTATGTGCCGCCGCACCCCTGGAACCTCGACTTCCCCCACCTGATGCTGAGGGGCAAGGCGATCCAGTTCAAGCAGGGCACGCCCACCCAGTTCCGTGACAGCACCCTTTCCTCCACCGACCGCAACGGCAAGCTGGCCAGCATTCCGGTGGTGGTGCAGATGGTGAACAAGGCGAAGGAATCACCCACGCTTCGCAAGCTCGGCGAAGACATGATCGGCGTGCACCGTTCGGCCTGGCTGCCCGACTTCAGCGCCCATCCGTTCCCCGGCAGCGCGGCCCCCTCGCCCGCCCACGCGGTGCGCGCCGGCGAGCGCACGCCCGGCAAGGTGGCGGTCTTTGCCACCTGCTATGTCAACTACAACGAGCCCGGCATCGGTCATGACCTGCTCAAGGTGCTCGATCACAACCAGATCCCCTGGACCCTGGTCGAGAAGGAGGCCTGCTGCGGCATGCCCAAGCTCGAGCTCGGCGACCTGGAGGCCGTGGCCGCGCTGAAGGAACGCAACATCCCCAAGCTGGCGCGACTGGCCCGCGAGGGCTGGGCGATCGTGGCGCCCATCCCGTCCTGCGGCCTGATGTTCAAGCAGGAACTGCCGCTGATGTTCCCTGACGATGCCGATGTGCAGGCGGTGAAGGCCGCCATGTTCGACCCCTTCGAGTACTTCGTGGCCCGCCACAAGGATGGCCTGCTGAAGACCGATTTCGCCCAGCCTCTGGGCAAGGTCTCGTATCACGTGGCCTGCCACCTGCGGGTGCAGAACGTCGGCCAGAAGACCCGCGAGACCCTGCAGATGATCCCCGACACCCAGGTGAACACCGTGGAGCGCTGCTCCGGCCACGCCGGCACCTGGGGCGTGAAGAAGGAATTCCACGAGACCGCACTGAAGATCGGACGGCCGGTGTTCCGGCAGATGGCCGAGCACACCGGCAGCGAGCCTGACTGGATCGCCTCGGACTGCCAGCTGGCCGGGCATCACATCGAGCAGGGGATGGCCCTGGCCGGCAAGCCCGCCGGTGACAAGCTCGCACATCCGATCACGCTGCTGCGGATGGCTTACGGACTGAAGGAGTGATGACATGACCAAGGTGACCCGCGATTCCCTGATGACCCTCGAGGCCTACGCGAAGGCCCGCTCGGACTTCCGCCGACGCGTGATCGACCACAAGCGCCACCGCTCGGTGGCCCTGGGCGCGCACGTGACCCTGCTGTTCGAGGACGAGCTCACGGTGCGCTACCAGATCCAGGAGATGCTGCGCATCGAGAAGATCTTCGAGGAGGAAGGCATCGGCCACGAGCTCGAGGCCTACAACCCCCTGGTGCCCGATGGCCGCAACTTCAAGGCAACCATGCTGATCGAGTACCCGGACCCCGAGGAGCGCAAGCGCGAGCTCGCCCGCCTGATCGGCGTGGAGGACCGGGTCTGGGTGCAGGTGGAGGGCTCGCCGCGCGTGTATGCCATCGCCGACGAGGACATGGAGCGCGAGAACGCGGTCAAGACCTCCTCGGTGCATTTCCTGCGCTTCGAGCTCACCGACGAGATGGCAGCAGCCCTCAAGTACGGCGTGAGCCTGGCCATCGGCGTGGATCACCCCGCCTACCAGGCCGCTCTGGAGCCGGTCGGCCCCGAGACCCGCGCCACCCTGGCCGCCGACCTCAGCTGAGACCCGGGCCCCGCTCGAGGGGCCCGGCGTCTACCAGCCCGAGAACCGGGCCCATTGCGCCACCACGCTGCCCTCGCCGCCGAGCACGCGATACCCGGCGTGCTGGGCACCGGTGGCGCAGGCATGGTTGGGCAGCACCCTCAGCAGCGTGCCCACCGGCACATCCAGGAAGCGCGCGGGATCGCCGCTGCGGTGGGTGATCGTGCCGTGCTCCTGGCTGACCGCGCTCACGAGATAGTCGGGCAGCACACGCCCCTGCGCGTCGCACACCAGACCATAGGCCTGATCCACCGGCTGCGATGCAGTGCCGCGATCGCGCGACAGCGCCATCCAGCCGGCATCGCACATCGTCCAGCCGCGGGCGGGCTGATGGCCGATCACGCTGGTGAGCACCGACAGGGCAATGTCGTCAGGACCGCACACGCCCACGCCGGCCATCACCAGGTCGAAGAACACATACACCCCTGCCCGCAGTTCGGTGACGCCAGGCAGCGCAGCGGCCGAAAGCGCCGTGGGCGTGGATCCCACGCTCACCACCGGCGCGGCATGGCCCGCCGCGCGCAGCCGCTGCACGGCAAGCACCGCTCCGGCACGCTCACGCTCGGCCATGGCCACGAGCGCGGCCTGATCGCGGCAGTGGTAGGACTCACCGGCATGGGTGAGCACACCGGCCAGCCGCACGCCGGGCGCGACCAGGGCCTGCGCCACCGGCAGCAGATCGGGCGCGTCCGGCGCCAGACCGCTGCGATGGCCGTCGGTGTCGATCTCGATCAGCACCGACAGCGGCTCGCCGACATGGCCGGCCATCGCGTCGACCAGCGCGCGCGCCGCCGCCACGCTGTCGAGCAGCACGCTCAGCCGCACGCCCTGGGCGAGCAGACGGCGCGCATGGGCGATCTTGTTGGCGGTGATGCCCACCGCATAGGTGATGTCCCGGAAGCCCGCAGCGGCGCACTGATCGGCCTCCTTCAGGGTAGAAACCGTGACCGGACCCGGCGCACCGCCGCACATCGCGAGGCTCACCTCCAGGCACTTGGCGGTCTTCACATGCGGCCGCAGGCTCACGCCGAGCGCAGCCGCCCGATCACGCATGCGCGCTGCATTGCGCCGCATGCGCGGCTCGTCGAGCAGCAGCGCCGGGGTCTCGAGATCAGCGAGGGCGTGCGGGAACATCGGCCGGGCTCAGCGCGCCGCGCCCTCGGCGATGTACACCGTGGCTTCCACCTCGAGCATCAGGTCGGCGTGGACCAGCCCCGAGGTGCCCACCAGGGTGCTCGCCGGCTTGTGCCCGGCCAGGCGCCGGGTGCGGATCTCGCGGAACACCCGCACCCGCTCGGGGCTGATGTCGCACAGGTAGACATTGAGCTTGACCACGTCGGTCCAGCGCGCACCCGAGGCGGCCAGCACCGTGCTCAGCGCATCGAAGACCTGTTCCACCTGCCCCTCGAAGGTGCTGGCCGTGACGGCACCGGCGGCGTCCATGGCCACCTGACCGGAGAGCAGGACCAGCCGGCCGCCGGATAGATCGACGCCCACCGCATGGGAATAGCTGCCCACCGACATGCCGGGGGGATTGATGAATTCGATGCTCATGGACGCTCCTGCAGAACGGGGTTGAAGGACCAGGATTGGCGATGGTAACCCTCCCGAGGCGGCCGACGGCAGGCATCCGGTTCCGGCCCGGGGTCGCACCCCTGCGAGGGGCGGCGCGGGTAGACTTCCCCTCCTCCTCCTCCCGGCCCCTCCGACGATGACCCTGTCCGCACAGGCCCGCGGCGTCTACGCGATCGCCCCCACACCGTTCACGCCCGCCGGCGAGGTCGACCATGAGTCGCTGGCCCGGCTGTGCCGCTTCTACCAGCGCGCCGGGGTCACCGGCGTCACCGTGCTCGGCCAACTCGGCGAGGCGCCCAAGCTCGATGCCGCCGAGAGCCTGGCGATCGTGCGCGCCGTGGTGCGCGACCTGCCGGTGCCGGTGGTGGTGGGCGTCACCGCGCCCGGCTTTGCCGCCATGCGCGCCCTCACCCACGAGGTGATGGCCGCGGGCGCGGCCGGGGTGATGATCGCTCCGCCCAACACCCTGCGCACCGATGATCAGATCGTCGGCTACTACCGGCAGGCGGTGGAGGCCATTGGCGCCGATGTGCCCTTCGTGATCCAGGACTATCCGCTCACCTTCAGCGTGGTCATGACGCCTGCCGTCATCCGGCGCATCGTCACCGAGAACCCCTCCTGCGTGATGCTCAAGCACGAGGACTGGCCGGGTCTGGAAAAGATCAGCGCGCTGCGCGCCTGGGAACGCGAGGGCGCGATGCGCCGCATCTCCATCCTGTGCGGCAACGGCGGACTGTTCCTCGACTTCGAGACCGAGCGCGGTGCCGACGGCGCCATGACCGGCTACTGCTTTCCCGAGATGCTGGTGGGCGTGGGCCGGCTCACCGACCAGGGCCGCCGGGATGAAGCCCACGACCTCTTCGACGCGCACCTGCCCCTGCTGCGCTACGAGCAGCAGCCCGGCGTGGGTCTGGCGGTGCGCAAGCATGTGCTGATGCGTCGCGGCGTGCTGGCCAGCGACACCCAGCGCCGTCCGGCCAGCGCGCTCAGCCCCACGGCGCGCGCCGAAGTGGACTACCTTCTCGATCGACTGGAGCGCCGGCAGCCATGGAAGACATCGACTGCGTGGTGATCGGCGCGGGCGTGGTCGGCCTCGCGGTGGCGCGCGCCCTGGCCATGGCCGGGCGCGAGGTGATTCTCCTCGAGTCGGCCGACGCCTTCGGCACCGAGACCTCCTCGCGCAACAGCGAGGTCATCCATGCCGGCATCTACTACCCCGCCGGCTCGCTCAAGGCGCGGCTGTGCGTGCAGGGCCGCCGACGGCTGTATGCCTACTGCGCCGAGCGCGGCATCGCCCATCGCCGCTGCGGCAAGCTGATCGTGGCCAACGGGCCCGATCAGGTGGCCCAGCTCGCCGGCATCGAGCGGCACGCCCGCGCCAATGGCGTCGAGGAGCTGGCGGTACTCGATGGCGCCCAGGCGCGCGCCCTGGAGCCCGCGCTGCGCTGCGATGCCGCGCTGCTCTCGCCAGTCACGGGCATCATCGACAGCCATGGCCTGATGCTCGCGCTGCTGGGGCAAGCGCAGGATCACGGCGCCATGCTGGCCCTGAAGTCGCCGCTCGTCGGCGCCACGGTGAGCGCGCAGGGCATCGAACTGAGGGTGGGCGGCGACGAGCCCATGGCGCTGCGCGCGCGCACCGTGGTCAACAGCGCCGGCCTGCACGCACCGGCGGTGGCGGCGCGCATCGAAGGCCTGGACCTCCGCCATGTGCCGGTGGCCGGTCTGTGCAAGGGCAACTACTTCAGCCTGATCGGGCGCGCGCCCTTCAGCCGGCTCATCTACCCGGTGCCCGAGCGTGCGGGGCTCGGGGTGCACCTCACCCTCGATCTCGCCGGCCAGGGCCGCTTCGGGCCCGATGTGCAGTGGATCGACGCCATCGACTACTCGGTCGACCCGGCGCGCTGCGCGAACTTCACCGAGGCCATCCGCAGCTACTGGCCCGGCCTGCCCGATGACTCGCTCGCCCCCGGCTACAGCGGTATTCGTCCCAAGCTCGGCGGCCCGGCCGATGCCGCGGCCGACTTCGTCATCCAGGGGCCCGTCGAGCACGGTGTGCCCGGCCTGGTCAATCTGTTCGGCATCGAGTCCCCCGGCCTGACCTCCAGCCTGGCGATCGCCGACGAGGTGGTGACCCGGCTCGCCGCGGCAGCCTGAGGCGTGCAAACCACGGCGCGCGTCGGGCCGCGTCATGTGGCCGAGCTGCTGGTGCTCTCGCTGCTGTGGGGTGCCGCCTATCTGTTCACCCGCTCGGCGGTGCCTGAGTTCGGGCCGGTGACGCTGATCGCGGTGCGCATGGGCATTGCCGCGGTGCTGCTGCTGCCGGTGCTCGCCCACCGCGGCGGACTGCCGCTGCTGCGGCGTCATGCCGGCCTGTTCGCGCTGCAGGGCACCGCCTTCACCGCGCTCTCGTTCGTGCTGATCGCCTGGTCGGCGCTCACGCTGAGCGCGGGCCTCACCGCGATCCTGAATGCCACCGCGCCGATGTTCGGTGCCGTGGTGGCCTGGGCCTGGCTGGGCGAGCGCATCGGCCCCTGGCGGATGGCAGGCCTGGCGGTGGGCATGGCCGGGGTGACCATCCTGGTCTGGGGCAAGGCCTCGCTGCGGCTCGATGCCGATTCACTGGCAGTCACCATGGCGGTGCTCTGCGGCCTGGGCTCCTCGGTGGTCTGGGGCATGGCGGCCAACTTCTCGCGGGTGAAGATGGCCGGCATCGACCCGCTCGCCCTCACCGTGGGCACCATGCTCGCAGCGTCGATCGCGCTCACGCCCTTCGCCATCGCCGAATGGCAGGGCGTGTGGGCCGCGCCACGCAGCGGGCTGCCCGGCCTGCGCGCCTGGCTGGAGGCGGCCTTCCTGGGCGTGGCCAGCTCGGGCCTGGGCATGCTGATGTACTTCCGCCTGCTGCGCGAGGTGGGCACCGTGCCCACCATGTCGGTCACCTTCCTGAACCCGCTTGTGGCGATCGTGTCGGGCGCGCTCTATCTGGGCGAGGCAATCACCCTGCAGACCCTGCTCGGCTGCGCGGTGGTGCTGGCCGGCACCGCACTGTCGGCGGGCCTGATCAGGCCAGCAGCGGGCGCACCTCCGGATGGCGCCGGGCCCAGGCGCTGACATACGAGCAGCGGGGCTGCACCCGCAGCGACTGCGCCGCGGCATGATCGAACACCGCCCGCACCAGCACGCCGGCCAGGCCCCGGCCTTCCAGCAGCGGTGGCACCTCGGTGTGATGGACTACCAGCACGTCGCCCACCCGACGGTAGTCGGCGCGGCACAGCATGCCGCGCACCTCGAGCTCGAAGCAGCCACGCTCCGGGCGGTGGATCACATCGGCGGGACGCGCGGCATCGGGTTCGGTCATGACTGAGGCTCCTGTTCGGCCCGGATCAGCAGGGCCACGGCCTGGGTGGCGATGCCCTCGCCGCGGCCCTCGAAGCCGAGGCGCTCGTGGGTCTTGGCCTTGATGTTCACATCCGCGAGGCTCACGCCAAGATCGGCCGCGAGATTGGCCTGCATCGCCGCCACATGGGGCGCCATCTTCGGCGCCTGGGCGACGATCGTGCAGTCGACATTGCCCACGCGCCACCCGGCCTCGCGCACCAGGGCCAGCGCGCCGCGCAGCAGCGCGCGGCTGTCGGCGCCGCGCCAGCGCGGATCGGTGTCGGGGAAGTGTCGGCCGATGTCGCCGAGCGCGGCCGCGCCGAGCAGGGCATCGGTGACCGCGTGCAGCAGGGCGTCGGCGTCGGAGTGACCGAGCAGACCGGTGGCATGGGGGATGCGTACGCCGCCAAGGATGAGCAGACGCCCCGGCACCAGCGCGTGGACATCGTAGCCCTGGCCGATGCGAAAAGGGGCTGACGCGGGGGAGGCGGACATGGCGGCGACTTTCGCGTTGGGGTCAGGTCAGACCGGGCCGGTGCGGCCCAGCCAGGCGCCCATCAGGGCGAGATCGTCGGCGGTGGTGACCTTGAAGTTCTGACGCTCGCCGCGCACCAGCCTTGGCATGAGCCCCTCGGCCTCGACCGCCGCGGCTTCATCGGTGACCTCGGGATGGCGCTGCAGTGCGGGCAGGAGTACGCCGTGACGAAACATCTGCGGGGTCTGGGCAAGCCACAGACCGTCGCGCGACAGCGTGGCCGCCACCCGCGACACGGGCGGCGAATCAGACGAGCCGGCGGGGCCGCCGACCTGGGAAGCGGCGCGCTTGACGGTATCGCTCACCGGCACCGCGAGCAACCCGCCCACGGCATCATCGGCAAGCTCGGCGTGCAGGCGCTGCAGGCTCGCGGCATCGAGCGCCGGCCGGGCGGCATCATGGACCAGCACCCAGTCCCGGGCTTGCCAGTGGATGCCCGGGGCCTGCACCCCGGCCAGCACGGAATCGCGCCGGGTGGCGCCGCCCACCGGCAGCACCCGCAGGCGCGGCCGTGGCCCGAGCAGGGCCTGCGCGCGCGCATCGCCGGGCGAGACCACCACCGTGACGGTCGCGATGAAGGGCGCATCGAGCAGCGCCTGGACCGACCACTCAAGCAGCGATCGCCCGGCGAGCAGCAGGTACTGCTTGGGCAGCGCGGCCCCGAGGCGGCTGCCGCTGCCCGCGGCAGGGACCACGGCGTGGCAACGGGCGGGCTCGGGCATGGTCGGTCGGGTGGGGGCCATCGGCTAGAATTCTAGCTTTGCCGCGCCGCGCCTTCGCGCGCCCCCCGAATTGAATTCCGTCGTCCAGACGCCCGACGCGGCCAGCGCACTTGCCGCCGCCCTCGCGGCCATTCCCGTCCAGCCCCGTCCGGGCACCCACTTCACGCTCGGTGCGCAGCCCGGCGTGGGCGATGCCCTGCTGATCGCCGCGCTGGCCCGGCGCCTGATCGCCCAGGCAACGGGCAGCGAGGAGCGGCGCACGCTCGCCGTGCTCACTGCCAGCGCGCTCGACGCCCAGCGGCTCGCCGCCGAGATCGCCTGGTTCGACCCCGCTCTGCGGGTACGCCTGCTCCCAGACTGGGAGACCCTGCCCTACGACAGCTTCTCGCCACACCAGGACCTGATTTCCGAGCGCCTGGACACGCTCTACACGCTGCAGCAGGGCGGCTGCGACCTGATCGTGCTGGCCGCCACCTCGGCACTGCAGCGGCTCGCGCCGGCCTCTTTCCTCGCCTCGCACACCTTCCACTTCCGCAAGGGCCAGCGCCTGGACGAAGCCCGCCTGCGCGCGCAGCTGGTGCTCGCCGGCTACGACCCGGTCTCGCAGGTGGTGCGCCCGGGCGAATACAGCGTGCGCGGCGGGCTGATCGATCTCTTCCCGATGGGCGCCACCCTGCCCTATCGCCTGGACCTGTTCGGCGACGAGCTCGAGTCCATCCGCACCTTCGATCCCGACACGCAGCGCAGCCTCTATCCCATCGACACCGTGCGCCTGCTGCCCGGGCGGGAATTCCCGATGGACGAGGCGGCGCGCACCGCCTTTCGCGGCCGCTGGCGGGAGCGCTTCGAGGGCGACCCCTCGCGTTCGTCGGTCTACCGCGACATCGGCAACGGCATCGCGCCAGCCGGCATCGAGTACTGGCTGCCGCTCTTCTTCGAGACCACCGCCAGCCTGTTCGACTATCTCGGCGAAGGCTCGGTGGTGCTCACCCACGGTGATGTCCAGGCCGCCGTGCAGGCCTTCAGCCAGGACACCACCCAGCGCCACAAGTTCCTCGCCCACGACAGCCAGCGGCCACTGCTGCGGCCCGACGAGCTGTTCCTGAACGCCGAACAGCTCTTCCTGCAGGCCGGTCAGTTCGGCCGCTTCTCGATCAACCCCGGCGGCGGGCGCTGGGCAACCACGCTGCCGCCGGTGATGGTCAACCGCCGCGCCGAGCAGCCGCTGGCGGCGCTCGAACAGTTCCTGCTCGACTCGCCGCGCCGCAAGCTCATCCTGGCCGAATCCGCCGGCCGGCGCGAGACCCTCACCCAGCTCTTCGCCGAGCACCGGCTGCTCGCCGGCATGGGCGCCGACCTGCCGCAGCTCGATGGCTGGGCGGCCTTCCTCGGCGGCAACCACGAGATCGCGCTCGGCGTCGGCCCGCTGCACGCCGGCTTCACCCTGCCCGCGCTGGGCATCGACCTGATCACCGAGGCGGAGCTCTTCGCCGGCGTGGCCCGCCGCGGCGCCCGCGGCCGCCGCGAGACCCAGACCGATGTCGACGCGATCATCCGCGACCTCTCCGAGCTCAAGCCCGGCGATCCGGTGGTGCATGCCCAGCACGGCATCGGCCGCTACCAGGGCCTGATCAACCTCGACCTCGGCGACGGCCCCACCGAGTTCCTGCATCTCACCTACGCTGGCGACAGCACGCTCTATGTGCCGGTGTCGCAGCTGCATGTGATCGGCCGCTACAGCGGCGCGGCGCCCGAGGACGCGCCCCTGCACCAGCTCGGCTCGGGCCAGTGGGAGAAGGCGCGTCGCCGCGCCGCCCAGCAGGCCCGCGACGCCGCCGCCGAACTGCTCAACCTCTATGCCCGTCGCGCGCTGCGCGAGGGGCATGCCTTCCGCTTCAAGGCCCAGGACTACGAGGCCTTCGCCGAGGGCTTCGGCTTCGAGGAGACACCCGACCAGCTCGCCGCCATCCACGCGGTCATGCAGGACATGGTCTCGGGCAAGCCCATGGACCGGCTGGTGTGCGGCGATGTCGGCTTCGGCAAGACCGAGGTCGCGCTGCGCGCCGCCTTCGTGGCGGTGGCCGACGGCCGGCAGGTGGCGGTGCTCGCGCCCACCACCCTGCTCGCCGAACAGCACCATCAGACCTTCTCGGACCGATTCGCCAACTGGCCGGTGCGCATCGCCGAGCTCTCGCGCTTCAAGTCCTCGCGCGAGGTGAAGGCCGCCATCGAAGGCATCAACGAGGGTCGGGTCGACATCGTCATCGGCACCCACAAGCTGCTCTCGGGCGATCTGAAGTTCCCCAGGCTGGGGCTGGTGATCATCGATGAGGAGCACCGCTTCGGGGTGCGGCAGAAGGAGGCGCTGAAGTCGCTGCGCGCCGAGGTCGATGTGCTCACCCTCACCGCCACGCCCATTCCCCGCACCCTGGCGATGAGCCTGGAGGGCATACGCGATTTCTCGGTGATCGCCACCGCGCCGCAAAAGCGGCTGGCGATCAAGACCTTCGTGCGCCGCGAGAGCGAGGGCACCATCCGCGAGGCCCTGCTGCGCGAGCTCAAGCGCGGCGGCCAGGTCTACTTCCTGCACAACGAAGTCGACACCATCGAGAACCGGCGGCGCGCCCTCGAGGCCCTGGTGCCCGAGGCCCGCATCGCGGTGGCCCACGGCCAGATGCCCGAGCGCGAGCTCGAGCGGGTGATGCGCGAGTTCCATCAGCAGCGCTTCAATGTGCTGCTGTGCACCACCATCATCGAGACCGGCATCGATGTGCCCAGCGCCAACACCATCGTGATGCACCGCGCCGACCGCTTCGGGCTGGCGCAGCTGCACCAGCTGC
>CAIZPE010000260.1 GCA_903934795.1 uncultured bacterium
ACCACGGCGATCTTCCAGCTGAACTTCAGCTACTGATCGGGCTGACCCACGGTGTCCCCGCAGCCGGGGGCACCGCTGCGCCAGATCAGAATCCGATCTGCACCGAGGCCCGGAAGGTTCTCGGATAGGCCGGGAACAGGTAGGTGCCGCCCCAGTACTGGGTGGGCGCCTCGCGCCAGTAGCGCTTGTCGAGCACATTGTCGATGCCCACCCGCCACAGGAAGCTGCGGCCGTCGGCGCGCAGGCGCCAGTTCAGCGCGGTGTCCCACTGCGCGTAACCCGGGATGGACACCGAGTTGTCGCGGGTGACTGCCTTGCGCCCCGACAGCGCCAGCCGGTTGATCCACTGCAGGCCATCCACGCCGGGCACCTGCCAGGCCGCCAGCACGCTGGCCGCAGCCGGGGCGACATTGGTGGGTCGCTTGCCGGCCTCGGTGGCATCGGGCGAGCGCGTGATCTCGGCATCGAGCAGCGTGGCCTGGGCCTGCAGCCACAGCGAGCGCAGCGGCCGGCCTGACCAGGCGAGCTCGACGCCACGATGCCGCGCCTCGCGGGCGCCCGCCTCGCGGCTGGACGTGCCGCTGGCATCGGGCAGGTCGCCCGAGAAGGGCTTGACGATCTCGAACAGGGCCACGCTGAACAGCCCGCCCGAGGGCAGCACCTGCTTGAAGCCCGCCTCGGCCTGGCGGCTGCGCAGCGCCGGCAGCACCGCGCCGGCATTGCTGAAGAGCGAGGGCCGGTTGGGAACCGCCTCGGACTCCACGCCGGTGCCGGCCGACACATAGGCCATGCCACCGGTCCAGGGTTGCCAGCCGATCGCGCCCCAGCCGGTGGTGAGCGACTGGTCATAACTGAGCGCACGGCTGCCGTCGGTGCGCTGGCTGCCGCGCGAGAGCTCGCTGTGCCTTGCGCCGCCCCACACCGACCAGCCACCCGGCAGGCGCATCGCGTCGGCCACCCAGAACTCGCGCGACCGGCTGTCGCGGAGGGTGTTCAGATCGCCGGGCACCGGGTCGGCGGGCAGCACCACCGGCGTGTGGATGTTGCTGGTGCCGACCCAGTTGTAGGCCTGCCGCGGCTGGTAGCGTTCGCTGTACTCGGCGTCGAGCAGACCGAGGGTGAGCTCATGGCGGATCGCGCCGGTGACCGCCTTGCCGCGCAGCACCGCCTCGCTGTTGCGGTTGACCCGGCGTTCGCCGTCGCTGCGGTAGTCGTAGATGTCGACATCGCCGTTGCCGCACAGGCCGGGATAGACATAGACCGGGCCGCTGCTGCAGCCATCGGGGAAGGCCAGCCGGTCGTTGGTGCGGATCTCCTGCCAGGCATGGCGCAGCGCGAGTTGCCAGTTGTCGGAGAGCGCCTTGCGCCAGGCGATCGAGGCCGCGCTGGCCCGGCTCTCGAAGGGCTGCGACCAGGGCTGGTTGTTGAGGTTGCGACGCGGGTCGATCAGCCCCGGCAGGGTCTCGGCCACGCCGTCGCCGTTGCGGTCGAGCAGGCCGTAGCCGGGCACGCTCACCTGCGAGTACCGGTGCTGCTCGCCCTCGATCTCGAGCACCGAGCGATCGGGCAGGCGCAGGTCGAGGAAGACGCTGGCAAAGCGCCGGTTGCCGGGCGCGTCGCGCACCTCGAGGCGGCGCTCTTCGGCCGACACGTTGACCCGGTAACCCAGCACCTCGTCGGGGCCGGCACGGCCGCCGAGGTCGGCGTGCAGCAGCGCCGAGCCGCGCTCGGAGAGGCCGAAGAACACCTCGCGCAGCGGTGCCACCGTGGGTCGCTTGAGCACCTGGTTGAGGAGGCCGCCCGGCGCACTGGTGCCGGCCTGGATGCCCGAGGTGCCGCGCAGGATCTCGATCGCCTCCTTGTTCTCGAAGGCCATCGGCGTGTGGTTGGACACCGGCAGGCCCTCGCGCCGGTAGTTCTGCGCGTTGTCGAGCAGAAAGCCGCGCACCTGCAGCGACTCGATGTAGCCGATGGCGTTGTAGGCATCGCCCACCGAGGGTTCGCCGCGGATGGCGCCCGACAGGCCACCGGCGCCGACATCGCGCAGGGTGCCGGCCCGGATCACGCTGATCGACATCGGGGTCTCGGCCAGCGGTGCGCTGGACAGGCCACCCACGGTGGCGGTCTCGGTAGCCGGCGGGAAGGGCCGGGCGAGGACGCGGACCTCGGGGAGCACCGCAGGCGCGGCAGCCCCGGATTGCGCAGCAGCAAGCGGCGTCCAGGCGCTCAGGGCCAGCGCGCAGGCGAGCGCCAGCGGACGGCGGCGCGGGGCCGGGAACGGGTGGGCATGAAACGGTGTGGCCATCGGTGACTCCTCGCGGAACGATGGCAGGCGAGCGGGGCGGATCGAACGAGGGCGCACCGGAAAGCGGCGCCTCGGCCAAGGCCTCCACGCTTCCCTGCGCAAGCATTAACTCGATCAGGTTCCAAGGGTTTTTCTCACCCGTCCGATGACTCGGACCGCAGCCGGCTGCTGCCGCGGTTTTGTGCGGGACCCCTAGCGTGAAACCCGATTGTAATCCTCGGCGCAGGCCCGTGCCAGGCGAAGCCCCTGGTCCAGGCGCGGGCCCGGAGGTCCGGCAAGGCGGTGGTGAGGGATCTGCGCACGCACCAGCGTGCAGCGCAGCCGGGCGTCGAAATCAGCGCGCGCCTGCGGGCCGTCGCGCTGCGCGCCGTCGGGCTCCCAGGGCACCTCCAGGCCGGTGACCAGGGTGAGGGCGTAGCGCTGGTGGTGCCGCAGCGCGGCTGGGGTCAGTCCGGGGTCGGCAAACAGCTGTTCGCTGTAGAGCGCGGTGGCCATGGGCGCGGAATCGGCCAGCACCCAGCCCAGACCCTGGGCTGCGGCCCGGGCGATGGCCGCCTCCTCGCGGGCGATCTGCTCGGCCAGCAGGGTGGGCTGCTCGTGGGAGCGCGGCGGGCGGCCGTGGCGCGAGACGAAGTCGCGCAGCGCCTCGGGCACCCACAGCCCGGGCAGCGCCTGCGCAAGCGCCCGGCACAGGGTGGACTTGCCGGTGCACTCGGCGCCGAGCAGGGCGATGACAAGGACCGGCATCCCGCCGTTTATACCGCAGCGCGCCGGCGATGCGGTCTAATGCGCCATGCCCGAGACCCTGCCCGCATGGCGGCGCGCACTGCGGCCCGTGGCCGCGCTGCTCCTTCTCAACGCGATGCTGAGCTTCACCAACTGGTGGCCCACGCCCGCGGTGCGGCCCGACCACCGGATGGCGCCGGAGTTCGTCTGGACCTGGGTCATCGTCCTCGGGTTGACCGCCTGGCGCGGCGGCGTCGGCCGCGGCGCGCTGGCCGTGATCGGCGTCGTCTACACCGGGCTGGTGATCAGCCGCTATGGCGATGTGACCGTCCCCGCCCTGTTCGGCCGCCCGATCAACCTCTACTGGGACGGCGCGCAACTGCCGCGGGTGATCCGGGTGTTCACGCAGGAGCAGCCCTGGTGGCTGAGCGCGGCGGTGCTGCTCGGCTCGGCCGGGCTGCTCTGGGCCCTGTGGCGCGTGATCCACGGCGCGCTCGGCGTGATGGCCCGTGAGGCCGCACCCTGGGCGCTGCGCCGCCGCGGCGCACTGCTGGCCACCCTGGCCGCGGCGCTGCTGGCCATCGCCAACCATGCCGGCGTGCAGGCCACCTGGCCGGTGGTGTCCAAGCCGGTCACACCCACCTACTGGCGGCAGGCCCGGCTGCTGCTGGCCGCCGTCTCGCCCGCGCACCAGGCCGCGCTGCTGCCGGCGCGCAGCCCGGTCGACGAGGCGATGGACCTGCCGCCCGGCCAGGCGCTGGCCGCGCTGCGCGGCCGCGATGTCTATCTGATGATGCTCGAGTCGGTCGGTGAGGTGGTGCATACCGACCCGCGCGCCCGCCCGGTGCTCGCGCCGCTGCGCGAGCGCTTCACCGCCGAGATCGCGGCGGGCGGCCGGCAGGTGGTCTCGGCCTGGTTCCGCTCGCCCACCTTCGGCGGCGGCTCCGACCTCGCCCAGCTCGGCGTGCTCTCGGGCATCGACCTGAGCGACCCGATGCGTCACGATGTGCTGCTCACCACCACCCGCCCGACGCTGATCAGCCTGTTCGGCGCCCATGGCTATCGCACCTTCGGCGTGTATGCCTCACTCAGCTGGGAGTGGCCCGAGCGCGCGTTCTTCAACTACCAGGTGTTCATCGACGGCCCGGCGCTGGGCTGGCGCGGGCC
>CAIZPE010000261.1 GCA_903934795.1 uncultured bacterium
AGCCCGATGTCGAATTCGGATCACCGATGCCGAAGTTGATGCTCTTCGAGTTTTTCAGCACATCGTCGAGTGACCGGTAGGGACTGTCCTTCTGCGTGATCAGCAGGGCGTTGTAGCCGTAGCTGCCGTCGGCAAACTTCACCTGCGCGAAGATCTCTCCGCTGGCCCGATCCACCGCCTCCATCGCGGCCTTGTTGCCTAGCCAGGCAACCTGCACCTTGTTGAAGCGCATCGCCTCGATCACACCGGCATAGTCGGGCGCATAGAAGGACTTCACCTTCAGGCCGGTCTTCTTTTCCATGTCCCGAAAGAACGGCTCCCAGCGCTCGCGCTGGACGTTGGCGGCATCGGTGGCGATGACACCGAAGTTGATCTCCTGGGCAAGCGCGGCCGTGCAGGACAGCCCGGCCAGCGCCAGGGCAAACAGCGATCTGAGGGTCTTCATCGGATTCTCCGAAGGCAGGAAGTGAATCGGTGTGGATCGGACGATTCAGCCAGCGATCCCGGATGTCTCCGGCTTGCGTCCGGACGCAGCGGGCGACGCCATCGGCTGCGAACTCTCGGCCTCGGCCTCGGCATCGCTCAGCAGTTCCTCGGCGGCGCTGCCGTAGAGCTTGCGCAGGAATTCGGGCGTGAGCGCACTCGTGGGCCCATCGAAGATCAGGCGGCCTTCACGCAGCGCGATCACCCGGTCGCAGTAACGACGGGCGAGCGCAACATGGTGCAGGCTCACGATCAGGGTCATGCCCGCCTCGCGGTTGAGCTGGGCCAGGAGATCCATGACCCTGCGGGTGGATTCCGGATCGAGCGAGGCCACCGGCTCATCGGCCAGCAGCAGGCGTGCGCCCTGGGTCATGGCACGCGCCACCGCTGCCCGTTGCTGCTGCCCGCCAGACAGGGTCGATGCCCGCTGGAAAGCCTGCGGCGCCAGACCGATGGCCGACAGCGCATCGAGCGCGCGGGCGCGCTCCGCCAGGGTGAAACGGCCGAGCAGGGCACGCCACAGCGGCAGGCCGGCAGTCAGGCCGGTGAGCACATTGGTCATCACCGGCAGGCGGCCAACCAGGTTGAACTGCTGGAAGATGATCGCCACTTCCCGGCGCAAGCGCCGCGCGCCGGTGCTGACCCGGCCGGCGGCCTGCATCGGCGCCCCGAAGAGCTCGACCCGGCCTGCACCGGGATCGATCCGCTCCAGCGCACACAGGCATCGCAGCAGCGTGGACTTTCCCGACCCCGAGGCTCCCAGCAGCGCGATTCGCTCTCCCGGCCGCACCGAGAAACTGACATCGGCGAGCGCCACCCGCTGGCCCGCGAAGGTCTTGCTGACCCCATGCACCTGAACCGCCAGTTCGGCGTCCGTTGCAAGCGCGCGGGCGCGCACCGGAGATCCCGGCCAGCGTCGATCGCTGCCTGTGGTCGGCATCGCGCTCACGGCAGGATCGCCGCGCGGATCACGCGACGTTCATCGGCATCCCGGATCGCCTCGCCGACCTGATCGAGCCGATAGCGGCCATCCACCAGCTCACCGAAAGGGTAGCGGCCCCGCTGGGCAGCAATGAAATCGAGGGCCTCGAGCAGATGCCGGGGGTGGTAGTTGTGAACGCCGCGCAGGGTGATCAGCTTGCGCAGCACCTGATTGAGGTCGATCGATGCCCAGGCCCCCGGGCTCACCAGCCCGCCGATCACGCATACGCCGCCCTCGCGCAGCATGGCCAGGCCTTGCGGCACCACCGATGGATCGCCGCAGATCTCGATCACGGCATCAGGGCCCACTGGCGGACACTGGGCGCGCACCCGCGCGATCAGACCGTCGTCGCTCAGGCCCGCCGGGTCGATCACCGCATCGCAGCCGAAGCGCTCGCCCATCGCGCGGCGCGCAGCCACGCCGTCGATCCCGATCACCCTTCCGGCGCCGCGCGTCTTCGCGATCGCCGCCGCATACAGCCCGAGCAGTCCCAGGCCCTGGATCACCACCGAGCCACCCGGCCGGATCGCGGCCTGGTCCACGAGACACACTGCCGTGGCCACGCCGCAATTCACCGGGGTGGCCTCGGCATCGCTCAGTTCGGCCGGCACACGCAGGATCCACGATCGCGGCAGCACGTAGCAGAACTGCCCGAAACCACCGTGGTGGTGCGGATCCTGGTCCACCGACAGATGCCCGTACTTGGCCAGCCCCACCGACTTCTGAGGCAGATCGAGCACCTGGGCATGAAAGCCCTCATCGGGCACGAAGAACTCGCTCCAGGTGATGCGGTCGCCAATCGCAAGCCGATCACCGCGCATGTCGCGCTCGACGCCCTCGCCCAGCGCGACGATGCTGCCGATGATCTCGTGTCCCAGCACGCCGGGCGTCGGGTTGGGGCGGTGCCCGAGGTAGCTGTGGATGTCGCTGCGGCAGATGGTGCACATGCGCACCCGGACGAGCACCTCGCCACGGCGCGGCTCGCGCAGCGGCAGCCGATGCAGCTGGAATGCCTCTGTCGGCGCGGGATAGACCGCCACGAGGCCATCGACGGGCAGGCTCATCTCACAGCGTTCCGTTGATCGCGAAGTCGAGCAGCTGGTGGCTCTTCAGCGGCTTTGCGGCGGCCAGCTCGCGATAGCCCGGCACCAGCGGGCGGTTCAGGATGAACGGCACCTTGGCCTCCGACAGGCCGCCATGGGTGCGCAGGCGATTGCCGGCCAGTCCGCTCAGATCATGGTCACGCCACGAGCCGCCAATGCAGGTGTCCTGACGCGCGACCACCACCACATCGGCTTCGCGGTCGGCTGGCAGTTCGAACAGGCGGCAGGCCGCTTCCCGCTCGAGGGCAAACTCGATGCCTTGCACGCCGGCAAGACACGCGATGACCTCGCGGGCACTCAGGTCGCCTCGCAGCCACACCCTGACGAAGCCACCCAGGGCGCCGTGGTGGGCGACGAACGCATCCGTGATCGGGCAGATCACCGTGGCCCGGCCCGGGCCGAGGTGCTCGTCGATCAGGTCCTGCAGCCAGATCACCTTCGGCTCGCCCGCGGCATCGCTCTTGTCGCTCATACCGTGGTCGGCGGTGAGCGCGAGGGTGATGTCCATGGCCATGAGCTGGCCGATCCGCGCGTCGAGCGCCTGGTAGAAGGCGCGGGCTTCCGGCGCCTCGGGCGCCCACTTGTGCTGAACCCAGTCGGTGAGGGAGAGGTAGGTCAGGTCAGGACGACGCTCGGCCAGCAACCGGATGCCGGCATCGAGCACGAACAGCGACAGTTCCATGGAATACATGCCCGGCACCGGCTGCCCGAGCCACTGCGGCACCGACTCGATGCCGTTCTCGGCGAGCGTGCAGCGATCGGCGAATTCCGACGAGAACGACACATGCCCGGCGCTGACATCGAGACCCTTGGCGAGTTGCCGACGCAGCTTGTCCTTGGCGGTGATCGAGACCACCCGCGCGCCTGCCTCGGCAAACCTTGCCAGGACGGTCTCGGCACGAAGCAGCTCCGGGCCGGTCATGACCACCGGCTGCCAGGTCGTGGTGTCGAGGTAGAAGTTGCCGGAGATGCCGTGCACCGCTGTCGGCGTGCCGGTGATGATCGACATGTTGTTGGGGCAGGTGAACGAGGGCATCGAGCCATCGGCCACCGCGGCAAAGCCCTCATGCACGCAGCGCGCGATGTTCGGAACAGCGCCCTCGGACAGGTAGCGGGCCAGATAGGCCGGGTCTCCGCCATCGATGCAGACCGCGACCACCGGGCGCTTCGGCCAGCGATAGTCAATGCCATTCACGCGCACCCGCTGATCCGACTGCATCCATCACCCTCCCGTTCGGACCGCGAGGATGCGGAAGCAACATGACGGGCTGGTGACGACCGTTCCCTCCCGCCAATCCACCGTTCAGCCGTCGCGGCGGCCGGTCGCCTCCGTGCCTGCCTAAGCTGAGGCCTGACCGGGAGAGACCATCATGCCGCGCAAGCTGCTCACCGCGCTGGCCGCCACGCTCGCTGCCACGGCGGTTCACGCCAACGATCTGAGCTTCTACTCGCCCCTGAGCGCCAGCGGCTTCGGTCTGGGCGCGGCTTTCGGGCTGAGCAGTCGCATCGACCTGCGGGTGGAATACGCCGGCATCGCGCTGTCGCGCAGCGGCCTGCGCGAAGGCGTGGACTTCGACGCCCGCCACGGGCTGGCCGCGATGTCGGTGGTGGGCGACTGGTACTTCGGCTCGCAGACCGGCTTCCGGCTGGGCGCCGGTCTGGTGTCTCCGGGCAGCCAGCTGAGCGGCTTCTCGCGCATCGGCGGGCTCACGCCGGTGGGCACGGCCTATCCCGGTTCCGGCGGCTCGGGCATCGACCTCAGCGGTGACCTCGCCCGGGTGATGTCGCCCTATGTGGGTCTGGGCTGGGGCACGCGGATGAGCCAGGATCGCGGCTTCGGGCTGCGCGCCGACCTCGGTCTGATGTACTCGCGCCCCGACGCCCGCCTGGGCGTCGGCGGCCTGGCCGTCGAGTCATTGGCCGATCAGCGCCGACTGCAGGACGCCTACGACCGCTACCGCTTCTACCCGGTGATCTCGGCCGGCATGAGCTACCGGTTCTGAGCCGACGACATCAGCGCGGCCGCGTCCTGCGGCAGCAACAGCCGCTGCGCGAGCAGCGCCTCCACCACCACCCGCACCCGCTCGGCGCGGTCGGCATCGTCGGCATAGCGCTCGGCCACCGAGCGCCGCGGATCGCCCCGCGCCTCGCGTTCGGCGCGATCGGCCGGAAACGGCAGACGGCTGCCATCGCGATCAGCCAGTTCGCCCTCGGGCCAGGGTGAGCGATAGAGATTCCAGCCGGTGAGCGTGGCCACCGGCACCGCCACCTCGGGCAGGCGAATGCCGGCCACCTCGTTGCCATCCTCGTCCACCCGGCACACCAGAGTGCGATAGGCGCGCGGCGAGTCCTGCGGATGCACCCAGTCACCGGGCAGGCCGATGCGGTGGGTGCGCTCGGCCAGCCCCGCACCCGGGATGGCCGGAAAGGCGAGCGACTCGGCCGGCACCAGCGTGCCCTCGGCGAGCCGGGGCACCTGGCTGGGCGGGGGTTGACGCCCGTCGCGTACCCACTCCCAGAGCGCAAGCAGCAGGGCGCGCACCACCGGCATCGGGTTGTGCGGATTGCGCGGATTGACCGCCGGCCCGCAATCGCCCGGCGTGCCGGCGCGCGCGCCGTGCTGGGTGCCGGCCACCAGGTACACCCGGGTATTCGACGGCAGATCGAGGTCGCGCTCGCCGAGCGGGTCGGTGTGCAGCAGCGAGGCGCCCTTCTGCCAGTACTCGGTGGCGGTGTTGATCTCGATCAGCAGGGGATCGCTGCCATCCTCGCGCAACAGCGCATCGCAACGGCCGCTGAGCGGATCGGTGAGCCGCGCACTGGCAAAGGGGAAGGCATTCTCGGGATAGCCATGGTCTTCATGCTGGGTGCTGGTGCGCGCCGGCTGCGCGAAGGGCGCATTGAGGAACACCCGGCCCACCCCGGCGATGTGCGAGAGCACGCCATCGAACACCCGCCGGCCCTGCTCGTCGCGATTGAAGCCCTGACCGATGTGGTCGCGAAGGTAGCGGCCGGCCTGCGAGATGCCGATCGCCAGGCAGTGCGCCATGCGCTGGCCGGTGAGCGCCAGCGCATCGGGATGGTGGCGCAGATGGCTGATCAGGTCGCGGGTGGCGGCAAAGCCAAGCCCCTGAACCCGCGGATCGACAGCCTCGTAGTGCAGTTCGTAGAGCCAGCCCGGCCGCGGGCTCAGGCCCTCGCGCAGCGCGACCGTGCGGGCATCGACAAAGCGCCAGTCATCCGGCGGCAGGGCCTGCGGCGCATCGCCGGGCCGGGCCCGACACGTGAGACGCGCCCGACCGGGCTCGGGAAAGGCCGCGGTGTGCGAGAGGCGGAACACCGCGAGTTCGCCGGCGCGCGTGCCTGACACGAACTCGTCGCGCACCGGCGCCACGATGGGCTGGCCGTCGCGGCGCGCCACCGGCGCCTGCAGCGCGAGCCCGCCACGCGCCGTGGGTGCGTCGGGATCCCAGCCCGACCAGACCAGGGTGAATCCTAGCGAGAGCGGAAATCGGTTGCCGAAGTCATCGGCGCTGCGCGGATCGTTGCCGCCGCCCGGGGCGTCGGCCAGCGTGCCGAAGAGCATCTTGCGGCCGCGGTTGTTCACCTCGTGGAGCAGGCCGCCATTGCCCAGCGCGGGGTCGCAGGGCCGCAGCACATGCACCTCGGTGGCGTACTCGACGCAGCCGCGGGCATTGCGAGGCGCGCACTCGATCAGCGCAATGCCGCGATTGCCGGGATGGGCTGGGTCGACCTCGCCATGGGCGATGGCCACCACCCGCTCATAGCGGCCGGCGGCGCCGAAGACCAGCGAAGCGTCCAGCGCCTCGACCGAGCGGATCTCGATGGCGCGCAGCATCGTCCGTACCGCGGCTCAGGCCGGGGGCGGGAAGTTGAGCTCCACGCCCACGCCATCGGGGTCGAAGAGGAAGATCTGCGCGGCGCCGGTGCGCGGCACCACCTGCTCGCGAAAGCTCACGCCGCACGACTGCAGGCGGGCCCGTACCGCAGGCAGGTCTTCGGCGGCGAAGGCGATGTGGTCGAAGCGGCCGGTGTCGGCATAGTGCTTCGCGGGATCGCGCACGGTGATGCCCTCGCGGGGCTTGCGCGGTCCGAGCAGATGCACCGTGGCCACGCCGCCCGAGTAGAGCCAGTAGCCCGGAAAGCCCAGCGGCGGACGATCGCCCACGGCGAGGCCAAGCACATCGACATAGAAGTCCTTGGTCCGCTCGAGATCGGCGGGTTCGATGGTGAAGTGCTGCAGTACGCCCAGCGGCATGGCAAGGTCTCCTCAGACGAAGGTGAGATCCGGATCGGCGCCCAGCAGCCAGGCGCCCACGGTTTCGAGGTGCGACAGCCGCCCCTGCAGCTGCTGCGTGACGGTGTGGATGTCGCGAAAGCGCCGCTCCATCGGCTGCTCGGCGAAGATGGCGCTGGCGCCGGCGGCATGCCACACCCGGTCGACCGCGGCGCGCGCCTGGTGGATGGCATGGGTGGAGGCCATGCGCACCCGCATGCGCTGGTCCATGCTCAGCCGGGCCTCGGGCTGGCCAATCTCGCGCCAGAGTTCATCAACCGTCTGCAGCAGCCAGGCGCGGGCCGCGCGCGCACCGGCCTCGGCCTGGGCATACTCCGACTGCACCACCGCGTTCTCGCGCAGCAGGCTGCGCTGACCGCGGGGCACCTTGTCGATGGCCAGCGCGGTGAAGGCATCGAGCGCGCCGCGCGCGATGCCCAGCGCCACGCCGGCGAAACCGATCTGGTAGAGCAGATTGGCCGGCAGGCGATAGAGCGGGCCCGGCTCGCGGCACTCGAAGCGATGGTCGCGGGTGATGCTGTGATCCTCGGGCACGAAGTGATCGCGCAGCGAGAAACGGTCGCTGGCGGTACCGCGCAGACCCACCGTGTTCCAGGTGTCGGTCCACTGCACCGCCGCGGCCGGCACCAGCAGCGTGCGCTCGATGCGACGGCCGTCGGCCGCGGTGACCGGCGTGCCATCGGGATGCACCACCGGGCAGTGCGCGCCCAGCCAGGTGGCATGGCGGCCACCCGAGGCGAAGGACCAGTCGCCGCTCACCCGATAGCCACCCTCGACCCGCACCGCGCGTGCGCCGGGGCCCGGCCCCCAGGCCAGCACCGCACGCGAATCCCGGCCGAAGATCGCTGCCGCCGCCGCCGGCGCAAGATAGGCCGCCGCCATCGCGCATCCGCCTGCCTGGCACAGGCACCAGGCCACCGAGGCATCGGCCCGGGCGATGGTCTCGATGACATGGAAGAAGCTGAGCGGATCGAGCTCCTCGCCATCGACGCTGCGCGGCAGCAGCAGCCGGAACAGGCGCTGGGCATGCAGGGCATCGAGCAGCGCGGGCGAAAGCCGGCGCTCGCGCTCGATCGCGTCGGCCTCCAACGCCACCATCGGCAGCAGGCCGCGGGCGCGTGCCACCCAGCCGGCCTCACCGGCCAGCGGCGGCTGCAGGGGCGGCCAGCCGCGTTCGCGGTTGTCAGCGGCCGAGGGCGACATCCATGATCATCCGGGTGGCCAGATAGAGCCGGCGCGGGATGGCATCCACCAGCACATACTCCGCCTGGTCGCTGTGATAGCCGAAGCCGGGAAGACCCAGCGCCTCGATCACCGGGCGGCCCGCCTTCGCCGCATAGGCGGCATCGGTGCCACCGCCCGTGGAGGGCACCACCGCGAGATCGAAACCGATCTCGCGATAGATGCTCACCGCCTTGTCTACCAGCCGCCGGCCTGCGGCATCGGCCACGAAGGCCGGACGACCCACGATCAGCTCCACCGCGATCTGCGCACCATTCAGGCGCGGCGTGGCGGCCCGCTCACGCAGGATCTTCATTGCGGTCTCCAGGCGCTGCGGATCGAGATAGCGCACGTTGGCCTCGATGGTCACCTCGGCCGGGATCATGTTGGCGATGCGACCGCCGGTGCCCACCGTCCAGTTGAAGCGGAAGGCGTTGGCGCGGTCATCGAGATCGAGGGTGCGCAGCATGAAGTCGGCCGCTTCCACCATGGCATTGACGCCCTGCTCGGGTGCGGCGCCGGCATGGGCAGCACGGCCGCGCACCGTGGCCCGGACCGCAGCCGTGCCCGAGGTGGCCAGCACCAGCGTCTCGCGCAGGGCCACCGTGGGCTCGAAGGACAGCACCGCATCATGGGCGCGGGCGGTGGCCTCGATGAGGTCGCGCGAGCCGGTCGAGCCGCGCTCCTCGTCGGTGTTCACAAGCACGGTGATCTCGGCAAAATCCTGGAAACCGCGGGCCTGGAGCAGCCTGAGTGCGTGCAGGATCACCGCGATGCCGCCCTTGTCGTCGGCGATGCCCGGACCGAAGGCGCGACTGCCCTCCAGCCGGAAGGGCGCGCGGGCCAGCGTGCCCTTCGGATAGACCGTATCCATGTGGGCCATCAGCAGCACGCGCCGCTGGCCCTTGCCGGTGAGCCTGCCCAGGATGATCTCGCCGACCACGCCGCCCGCGGAGGGTTGGCGGCTGACCGTGGCGCCAAGCGCCTGCAGTTCAGCCTGCAGCAGGTCGGCCATGGCGGCCAGGCCCTCGGCATTGCCGGTGCCGGTCTCGATGTTCACCAGCCGCTCGAGGGTGCGCACCACCGCTGGCTGCTCGGCGGTGGCCGCGGCAAGCAGCGCCTCGTCGCGCGCCTGGGCGGTGCCGCAGACCAGCCCGAGAACCGTGAGCGACAGCAGGAGGCGGGCGAGCAGGGAGGTCATGGGCGCGATCCAGGAGGGCTGGTGATCGGAAGCGCCGCTGGCGGGCCCGCAGCAGGCGGCTGCGCCTTGGCGGTAAGGTCAGGGCCAGCATACCGCGCGGGCTGACCGCCATGCCCGCTGACCCGCGGATGCCGGAAGGCCGGGCCTGCGTGCGGGGCCGCAAATGGACCGCCGCCGCGAGTGGCCTGCACGACCGGATCGTGACCGGCGGGCAATCGCCCGGCGCCGCGCCATGGGTGAACCGGGTAGGCCGTGTTGGACTTGAACCAACGACCAAAGGATTATGAGTCCTCTGCTCTGACCAGCTGAGCTAACGGCCCTTCGGCCGGCATCGTACTGCATCCCCGGCGCAGGCAGCCTGCCATCACGAAACGGCGGCTTGAGCGCAAGCGCGAGCCGGGATAGGCTGGCTGCCATCACCCCGCTGCACGCACGCACCGGGGGCACCCCTTGCCCACGCATGAAGCCCCAGCATCATCCGTGCCTCGTCGCCGCCGCCGGCCTGCTCGCCCTGAGCATGGCGCTCGTCGTGCCCGCCCGCAGCCAGGCACAGGGTGCGCGCCCCATCGACGCCGCCGCCGACACCCCACGCGCCCGACCGGGCAGTGCCGGCGCGGTCCGCGCCCGGCTCAACCCCGACGAGCGGGCCACGCGCACGCTCACCAGCTTCACGCCCGCGCTTCGCTGCATGGACGACCTGCTCTACGCCAGCGGCATTCGCGACATCACGATGATGATGGAGGAGATGCGCGACGCGACCATGCGGGTGCCGATCTCGGTGCGCGACATGATGACCTCGGCCATCTCCGACATGACCCGCCGCTCGCGGGCGATCCGACTCTCGATGTTCGGCAGCGACCAGCAGAACGCCGCCAACCTGCTCACGCAAGCTCAGCGGCAGGGCGCATTCTCGATCGTGCCGCAGTACACCCTGCGCGGCACGGTCAGCCAGATGGACGAAGGCGTCGATCGCCGCGCCAGCTCACTGGGGATCGCCAGCGCCTCGGAGCTTTTCGGCCTGAAGCTGGGCAGCGACACCCGCTTCTCGGTGCTTGCCTTCGACGCCGCGCTGATCGACACCGAGCGGCTCACCCTGGTGCCGGGGGTGTCCTCGCGCAACAGCACCCTCCTGGTCAGCCGCAACGCCAGCGCGGGCGAAGGCTCGGCGCAGCTGAAGAACCCGGCCATGTCGGTGGTGTTCACCTTCTCGCCTTCGCGCTCGGAGGGCCCCTCGCAGGCGGCGCGCAACATGGTGGAGCTCGCCGCGGTCGAACTGGTCGGCAAGCTCACCCGTCTGCCCTACTGGCAGTGCCTGGGCATCGCCGACAACGAGCCCGAGGTTCTGCGCGAGACCGAAGACTGGTTCCTGTCGATGGACCCCACCGAACAACGCGCCTTCCTGCAATTGCGCATGCGCGAGCGCGGCCGCTACCAGGGGCCCACCGACGGCACCGGCAGCCCGGCCTTCACCGAGGCGATGGCGGCCTATCGGCCACTGATCGGGCTACCGCCGGAAGGACCGCTCGATCTCGACTTCTTTCGCCGGTTCATCGTCACCGGGGTGCCAAGGCTGAGCCCGTCGCCACCGGCGCCGGTGGCTGCGGCCGGCAGCGTATCCGCCAGCCGATCCGCCCTGCCCGCAGCCTCGACGGCACCTGCCGCGCCACCGACGGCCCCAGCCATCCCCGAGCGCGAACGCGCGAGCGCGGTGCTGCGGATGAGCAGTCTGCGCGAGGCCAGCCTTGATGGACCGCTGCAGATCGCGGTCTCTGCCGACCAGCCCGGTCACCTCTACTGCTATGCGCGCAACCCCGCCAGCGGCAACCTGCTGCGCATCTTTCCCAACCGCTACACGCGCGACTCGCGGCTGGAAGCGGGCCGCAGCCTGACCATGCCGGGCGGCGACCGGTTCAGGCTCGACCCCGACGCGGACTACGCCTGCCTGCTCACCCACCGCGAGGTCTACCCCGACCTGCCCCAGAGCCTGCGCTGGGGCGACTTCGAGGACATGACGGTTCGCAGCTTCGAGGCGGTGCGCGAGCTCTTCCAGAGCGCCGCCGGCGCGCCGGTGGGTTTTGCCCGCTTCGCGCGGGCCTGCGGCAACAGTTGCGCGGGCAACGACACGCCGCTCAAGCCCTGAGTTGCGCGAGCCGCTCAGTCGCCGAGTTCGCGTTGCGCCAGCGCCGTCAGCGCGCCCAGCGCCAGCAGGCCCGCCGACACCGCCAGCCCGCCGCGCAGCGAGCCGGTGAGGTCGGCCAGCCAGCCGATGGCCACCGGGCCGCCGATCTGGCCGGCGGCGAACATCGCGGTGAAGGTGGCCATGGCGCTGCCCCAGGCCGGCTTGGGCAGTGCGCGCTTGATGAAGCCGCCCACCGACGAGGGCGCACTGAACATGCCCAGGCCGAACAGGAATGCCGAGGCCAGCAGCGCGAGCAGATGCGTGGAGAAGAGCGGCAGCGCGGCGCCGATGGTGAGCGTGGCCAGCACCGCCGCCAGCGGTCGCCCGCCCCGCCAGCGCTCGGCCGGCACCCGCCACACCCAGGGTGCGATCCAGGTGGCCAGGCCCAGCAGGCACCAGACTGCCACCACCTCGCCGGTGCTCGCGCCCTGGGCCCGCATCCAGGCGATCACGAAGGTCATGTAGCCGATGTAGCCCACCGCGAACAGCGCATAGGCGGTGAACTCGGCGGCCATCGGCGCCAGCCGCCAGCGCGCCGAGCCGGCCGCCGTGCCGGGTTCCTCGATCTGCAAGGCCGCCCAGATCGCGGCCACGGCCATCACCAGCCCGGCCATGCCCATCTCGCGCCAGGCGATCGGCCAGGCGGCCGGCCCCTGGGCATCGAGCATCGGCGGCAGCACCGCGCCGCTCAGCATCAGGCCCAGGCCGCCGCCCGCGAAGAACACGCCGATGGTGGTGGTGGCCATGGCCGGGCGTTGCGGCAGCACATTGCCGGAAAGCGCACCGCCACAGATGAAGATCGCCGCGCCGCCCACGCCGGTGAGCACCCTCAGCGTCATCAGCCAGGTGATGTCACGGGTGAAGCCGGTGGCCAGCAGCGCCAGCGCCGTGAGCATCATGCCGGCGCAGAACAGACGGCGGTTGCCGGTGTGGTTGACCACCCCCCGAACCAGCAGCGCGCCCAGCAGATAGCCGAAGGCATTGACGGTGTTGAGCGCACCGGCCTGCGACCAGTTCCATTGCAGGTCCTCGCGCATGGCCGGCAGCAGCAGCGCATAGGCGAAGCGCGCAAAGGAGTTGGACACCGCCGGCCCGAAGGACAGCAGGAACGCGATCAGCAGGCCTCGCCACATGGAGCCGAAGCATACCTGCGGCAAGCGACCCATCTCGTTTCCCGCCGGGCCGGCGGGAAGCCGGCGAGCGATCCGCCGATGATTGCTGCAGCGCAGACGCGAGGGAACGGACGTACATGCGGGCACAGGCGATCGAAGCCTCGCTGGAGGCGGTGGCGGCGCGGGTGGGTGACCCCGCGCCGCAGGTCTATGCGCGCCTGTTCACCCTCGAACCCGCGCTGCAGACCCTGTTCGTGCGCGACACCGATGGCAGCGTGCGCGGCCAGATGCTGCAGCAGGTCTTCGAAACCGTGCTCGACCTGGTCGACGGCGATCACTACGGCGGCACGCTGATCGCAAGCGAGTGGGTCAATCACCAGAACCTCGGCGTGCCCGCCGCGCAGTTCGCGCTCTTCTTCACCGCGATGATCGAGGCCTTCCGCGACATCCTCGGCGATGACTGGACCCCAGCCTTCGAGCAGGCCTGGGCCTCGGTCACCCACCAGGTGACCGCGATCATCGAGCAGCGCGCCCGCCAGACCCCGGCCTGAGCGCCCGTCAACCCCACCGATCGAAAGGACCGCCATGCGCGGACACGATGTCTTCCTGAAGAGCCTCGCCGCCCACGGCGTGGACCGTATCTTCGGCAACCCGGGCACCACCGAGAGCCCGCTGCTCGACTCGCTCGCCGACCATCCGCAGATGCAGTACATCGTGCACCTGCACGAGGGTGTGGCGGTGGGCGCCGCCGGCTACTACGCCCGCGCCACCGGCCGCACCGCGGTGGCCAACCTGCACGTGGCCCCGGGCCTGGGCAATGCGATCGGCATGATCTACAACGCCCTGAAGGGGCAGGCTCCGCTGATCGTCACCGCCGGCCAGCAGGACACCCGCATGCTGCGCCGCGAGCCCATCCTCTCGCACGATCTCGCCGCGATGGCGGCGCCGGTCACCAAGTGGAGCACCGAGGTGCGCCA
>CAIZPE010000262.1 GCA_903934795.1 uncultured bacterium
ATGAACCCGCCCGCCGCCGCCCCGCGCCCGCCCGCGACACCGGTGTCGCGCCCGGCCGCACGCGTGCTGCGCGGCATCCTGTTCATCCTGATCGCGGTGAGCCTGTTCTCGTGCATGAACACGCTGGTGAAGCTGCTCAGCGCGCGCCTGGAATCGGTGCAGATCGTGTGGGCGCGCACCCTCGGACACTTCATCTTCATCGGCCTGCTCTTTCTGCCGCGCCACGGCCTGGGCATCCTGCGCACACCCTCGCCTGGCACGCAGTTCTCGCGCTCGCTGCTGCAGTTGTGCTCGACCACGCTCTACTTCATTGCCCTGCGCACCGTGCCGCTGGCCGAGGCCACCGCGATCAGCTTCCTCTCGCCGCTCTTCGTCACGCTGCTCGCGGTACCCTTCCTGGGCGAGCCCATCCGCGCCAACCGGCTGGTGGTGGTGCTGGTGGGCTTTGCCGGCGTGCTGGTGGTGGTGCGACCCGGCAGCGATGTGTTCCAGTGGTCCTCGCTGCTCATCCTGGGCAGCTCGCTGTGCTACGCCACCTATCAGGTGCTCACCCGCAAGGTGGCGGGCGGTGATCGCGCCGAAACCTCGGCGATCTGGAGCGCCATGGTGGGCAGCGTGCTGATGTCGCTGGTGGTGCCCTTCTTCTGGACCATGCCCGATCGCCTCACCGATGTGCTCATGCTGCTGGCGCTCGGCATCTTCGGCGGGCTGGGCCACTACTGCGTGGCGCGGGCCATGATCGACGCCCCGGCCAACATCGTGTCGCCCTTCCAGTACTTTCAGCTGGTGGGCGCAGGCCTCTTCGGCTGGCTGGTGTTCGACAACCTGCCCTCGATCAGCACCTGGGCGGGCGCGGCGATCATCGTGGCCAGCGGTCTGTACCTCGGCTGGAGCGAGACCCGCCGCGCGAAGTCCTGACAGCGGCCGGCATCCGCAGCGCCAGGCCATCCCATCCTTGCCCATCCGCATCGCCACCTCGTCATGACGCCCTTTCGCGCCTTCGCCCAAGCCCCGATCACCGCCACGGCATCACCCGCCGAACCCGGGGTGGTGCTCGACACGGCCATGACCGATGACTGGCTGCAGGGCCGGGTGGCCTTCGGCGGCATCCAGGGGGCACTGGCCGCGCTGGCCATGCGTGCGGCGGTGGGGCCCGAGCTGCCGATGCGGGCGCTGCAGTTCACCTTCGTGTCGGCCATCCAGGCGGGCCCCGTGCAGGCCGAGGCCTCGGTGCTGCGCCAGGGCCGCGCGATCACGCACGCGCAGTGCCGGCTGATCAGCGCCGGGCGCGTGGCCGCCCTGGCGGTGGGCCTCTACGGCGCCGGGCGCGAGACCCTCGCCGAGCACGACATGCCCGCCCCCGCCGGCGTCAAGCCGATCGAGACCCTTCACGATGCGCCCTGGCTGCCCGATCGCATGCCGGGTTTCCTGAAGCACTGGCAGATGCGCTGGGCGGGCGGCGCGCTGCCCTTCAGCGGTCAGCCCGCGCGGCCGGCCACGGTGTGGGCGCGCTTGCGCGAGCAGCCGCTGGACGCGGAGGCACCGGCCTGGCCCACCGATGCCGCCGGCCGCGAGGCCTGTCGGGTGGCGCTGGCCGATCTGCCGGCCTCGCCGGTGCTCTCGCGGCTGACCCGGCCGGCGCCGGGCGCCTCACTCACCTGGCTGCTGGAATGGCTGGCCGACCCGCGCGAGGGCGACCCGGCCGACTGGACGCTGCTGCAGACCGAGACCCGTCATGCCGCGCAGGGCTACACCAGCCAGACCGCACGGCTGTGGACCGCGCAGGGACGCCCGCTGGGCGTCAGCCACCAGACAACGGCGGTGTTTGGATGAGGGTGCCGAAGTTCACCGGCAGCCGCCGCAGGTACTCGCGGTAGGCCAGCGAGAGCCGGTCGGCCGCGCACGACACCTCGGTGTCGGGGTCGAGCGGCAGCAGCGCCGGGCGCTGTGCCTCGAGGATGCCGCGGTCTTCGCCGAAGATGCCTTCCTGGAAGGCCCGCATCTCGGCATCGGTGCGATCGCCGGCCGACATCGCCAGGATGAACCACACCCGGGTGAGCGCGGGTTCCACCGGCAGGGCGAGCATCACCACCATCTCGGCGAAGTCCTGCCAGCCCTCGGGGCACTTCTCGAGCAGGGCCACCCAGGGCGAGACCACCTGGTAGCGGTAGCGCACCTGCGCGCCCTGGTCGGCATTGAGGTTGCTGCGCGGCTGCCAGACCCGCACATCGATTCCCTCGAGGCCGGTGGCGGGTGAAGGGTCGGTCACCGTGTAGTCGGTGATGAGGGTGTGCTCGGCATCGCCGAGGGTGCCGGGGTGCACGAAGCCGAAGTGGGCGATGTCGAGGAAGTTCTCGATCACCCGCCCGAAACTGGTGTTGACCGTGTAGGGCCCGCAGATCGCCTGGCGGATGCCAGGCCCGGCGGGCGGCGTGATGGCGGGCGGTTGCGCCAGCAAGGGCGCGTGGTGGGCGGTGGCGCCGAAACGCACCCACACCATGCCGAGGTGCTCACGCACGACCACGAGAGACAGCGCCTGACGCTCGCCGAGCGGGGCGCGCGCCATGGAAGGTATGCGGGTGCAGCGCCCCTGGGGCGCGAAGGCCCAGCCGTGGTAGGGGCAGACCAGGTCTTCATCGCAGACCCGGCCCATCGAGAGCGGGGTGCCGCGATGCGGACAGCGGTCATGGGCGGCGGCGAGCACGCCGCCGGCGGTGCGCCAGACCACGATGTCGCGGCCCAGCGCCCGCACCGGCAGCAGACCGCCCGCGGGCAGGTCTGCCGCGGCCGCCACCGGCAACCAGAGCGAGTCTTCGGTCACCGGCAGGCGGCGTTCAGCAGGATCGGCATGCAGCCCCGATCACTTGCCCGAGGGCACCTTGCCCTCGACACCCTTCACATAGAAGTTGATGCCGCCCTTCCAGGCGTCATCGGCGGTGGCGTCCTTGGCCAGGCGCTCCTTGCCGGTGTTGTCGGCAATGGGGCCCTTGAAGACCGCGAACGAGCCATCCTTCAGGCCGGCCTTGATCTTGTCGACCTCGGCCTTGACCTCGGCCGGCACGAAGTCGGCGATCTTGACGAAGTCGTTCATGCCTTCCTTGGTGCCCCACTTGGTGACCTCGGTCTTCCAGGTCTTGTTGAGCACATCGTTGACCGTCTTCTCGTAGTACGGCCCCCAGGTCAGCACGCACGAGGCAAGGTGCGCCTTGGGCGCGAACGCGCTCATGTCGCTGTCCCAGCCGAAGGCGAACTTGCCGTTCTTCTCGGCGGTCTGGAGCACGGCGGTCGAGTCGGTGTTCTGCAGCAGGACATCGGCCTTGGCGTTGATCAGCGACTGGGCGGCCTCGGCCTCCTTGGGCGGATCGAACCAGGTGTTCACCCACACCACCTTGGTGGTGACCTTGGGATTCACGCTCCTGGCGCCCAGGGTGAAGGCGTTGATGTTGCGCAGCACCTCGGGGATGGGGAAGGAGCCGACGAAGCCCAGCACATTGGACTTGGTCATGCGGCCGGCGACCACACCCGCCATGTAGGCGTCTTCGTAGAAGCGGCCCTCGTAGACCCGGAGGTTGTCGGTGGTCTTGTAGCCGGTGGCGTGCTCGAACTTCACCTCGGGGTGATCCTTGGCGACCTTCTCCATGGCGTCCATGTAGCCGAAGCTGGTGGCGAAGATCACCTTGTTGCCCTGGGCGACCAGGTCACGGATGACCCGCTCGGCGTCCGGGCCCTCGGGCACCTTCTCGACGAAGGTGGTCTTGATCTTGTCGCCGAACTTCTCTTCGATGTACTTGCGGCCGTTGTCGTGCGCGAAGGTCCAGCCGGCGTCGCCGACCGGGCCGACATAGATGAAGCCGATCTTGAGGGGCTCGGGCGCCGGGGCGGGGGCGGCGGCCGGGGCCTGGGCGGCGGGCTTGGGCTCCTCCTTCTTGCCGCAGCCGGCGAGCGCCGCCGTGGCGACCACGACCGACAGCGCGGCGTGCTTGAGGAGGGAACGTCTTCCGAAAGGCTTCATCGTGACTCCTGAGGTGCTGAGGGTGGTTGATGCGAAGTTGATGTGAAAAACGGATCAATGACCCGGCATGAAGGACTTGCCGAGCGAGGCGGGCATGTTGATGCGGATCCAGGCCGGGTTGCGGGAGATCAGGACCAGCACCGCGATGGTCGCCAGATAGGGCAGCATCGACATGAACTCGCTGGCGATGTGCACGCCCCGGCCCTGCAGTTGCAGCTGGAGCATGGTCACGCCGCCGAACAGGTAGGCGCCAAGCAATACCCGTGCCGGTCGCCAGGTGGCAAACGGCGTGAGCGCGAGCGCGATCCAACCCCGACCGGCCACCATACCCTCAACCCACAAAGGTGCATAGACCACCGAGAGATAGGCACCAGAAACGCCACACAATGCACCGCCGGTCATCACCGCCACCAGCCGCAGCGTGCGCACCGGATAGCCCAGCGCATGCGCCGAGTCGGGCGACTCGCCGATGGCGCGCAGCACCAGCCCGGCACGGGTGCGGTAGAGCACCCAGGCGATCAGCAGCATCAGCGCGATGCCGCCGTAGACCATGGGGTGCTGACGGAAGACCGCCGTGCCCAGGAAGGGGATGTCGGACAACCCGGGAATGGCGTGGTTGCTGCGCTCGCCGAGCTTCTTGCCGACATAGCCGATGCCCACGAAGGCCGAGAAGCCCGCTCCGAAGAGCGACAGCGCCAGGCCGGTGGCGGTCTGGTTGGTGTTCAGCCAGATCACGAGCAGCCCGAAGATCGCGGCAGCCAGCGCCCCGGCGAGCGCCCCGGCGGCAAAGGCCAGGGTGTCGCTGCCGCTGTGGAAGGCCACCGCGAAACCGGCCACCGCGGCGATGAGCATCATGCCCTCGGCGCCCAGGTTGAGCACCCCCGCCCGCTCGTTGACCAGCAGGCCCAGGCCGGCGATGGCCAGCGGCGTGCCCGCCGAGAGCGTGGCGGCGATCAGCAGCGCGAACTCGTTCATGCCGATGCTCCCGACGCGGCGGCGCGCGACTGCCAGCGCAGCCGGTAATGGATGAGCGTGTCGCAGGTGAGCAGCGAGAACAGCAGCACGCCCTGGAAGACCCCGGTGAGCGCCGAGGGCAGGCCCAGCCGTGACTGGGAGAGTTCGCCGCCGATCAGGAACATGGAGAGCAGCACACTGCCGAGCACGCAGCCCAGCGGATGGAGCCGGCCGACGAAGGCGACGATGATGGCGGTGACGCCGTAGCCGGTGGAGACATGGGGCGTGAGCTGGCCCATGGGACCGGTGGCCTCGAAGGCGCCAGCCACGCCGGCCAGGCCACCGGAGACCAGCAGTGCAGTCCAGAGCGCGCGCCGCGACGAGAAGCCGGCATAGCGCGCGGCCGAGGGCGCGAGCCCGCCCACCTGCAGCTGAAAGCCGCCGAAGGTACGAAAGAGATAGACCCAGGCCACCAGCGCGGCCACCAGCGCCACCGCGAGCCCCCAGTGCACCCGCAGGTGGCGCACGATGCGCGGCGCGTTGGTGTCGGCCGCGAAGCTCATGGTCTGCGGAAAGTTGAAGCCATTGGGATCTTTCCAGGGCCCGAACACCAGCCAGGACAGCAGCAGGTTGGCCACATAGACCAGCATCAGGCTGACCAGGATCTCATTGGCATTGAAGCGGTCGCGCAGCAGCGCGACGATGCCGCCCCAGAACATGCCGCCCAGCGCGCCCGCCAGGATGGCCAGCGGAAAGAAGGCCCAGCGGTTGATGCCGATCTGGTTGGCGCTGAACCAGAGCGCCAGCCCGCCGGCCGTGATGGCGCCGAGCAGGAACTGCCCCTCGGCGCCGATGTTCCAGACATTGGAGCGGAAGCACAGCGCCAGCCCGATCGCGCACAGGATGAGCGGCGTGGCCTTGAGCGCGACCTCGCTCACGCCGCGCAGGCCATTGAGCGGCTCGACCAGGAACATCTGCAGGCCACGCACCGGGTCCTTGCCCAGTGCGGCAAGCAGCAGCGCGGCGACCACCACCGTGATGCACAGGGCGATCAGCGGCGAGAGCCAGGCCATCAGGCCCGAGGGCTCGGGACGGGGCTGCAGGACGATCATGGTGCCGCCTCCACGGTCTCGGGCTTCGGCGCACCCGGCCACAGGCCGCTCATCCACTCGCCGATCAGCGCCACGGTGGCATCGGCCCGGGCCACCGGCGGCGACAGCCGCCCGCGGGAGATGACCATCAGGCGGTCAGCGAGCTCGAAGAGTTCGTCGAGCTCCTCGGAGACCACCAGCACCGCGCAGCCGGCATCGCGCAGCGCGAGCAGCGCGCCGCGGATCTGCGCGCTGGCGCCGACATCGACGCCCCAGGTGGGCTGGGCCACGATCAGCACCCGCGGCTGGGCGTCGACCTCGCGGCCGACGATGAACTTCTGAAGATTGCCGCCGGACAGGCTGCGGGCCGCGGCCTGCGGGCCGGCAGCCTTCACGCCGAAGCGCTCGATCACCGCCCGGGCCTGCGCGGCGAGCGCGCTGCGCGCGATCCAGCCGCCAGCGCGCACCGCGTCGCGCCGGGTGAGCAGCAGATTCTGGGCCAGCGATAGCGTGGGCACCGCGCCGCGGCCGATGCGCTCCTCGGGCACGAAATGCAGGCCGAGCACGCGCCGCCGCTCGGGCGACTGGCGCCCGACATCGACCCCGAAAAGCGCGAGCGTGCCCGGCGCCGAGCGCGGGTCTTCGCCCGAGAGCGCCGCCAGCAGCTCCTGCTGGCCGTTGCCCGACACACCGGCCACGCCGAGGATTTCGCCGGCGCGCAGCTCGAGCGAGACCTCGTGCAGGTCCATGCCGAAACGATCGGTGCGCGGCAGCGAGAGCCCGCGCACGGCCAGGGCCAGCTCGCCCGTTCGCGTGGGGCCGGGCGTGACCTGTGGCGGCTCGGCGCCGATCATCAGGCGAGACAGGCTGGCGTTGGTCTCCTGGGTGGGATCGACCACGCCGGTGACCCGGCCGCCGCGCAGCACGGTGCAGCGGTGGCACAGCGCCCGGATCTCGTCGAGCTTGTGGCTGATGTAGAGGATGCTGCAGCCCGTGGCGGCAAGCCGGCGCAGGGTGACGAACAGCCGCTCCACCGCCTGCGGCATGAGCACCGAGGTGGGTTCGTCGAGGATCAGCAGCCGCGGCTCGACCAGCAGCGCGCGCACGATCTCCACGCGCTGACGCTCGCCCACCGACAGGGTATGCACCGGGCGCTCGGGGTCGATTTCCTGGCCGTACTCGGCGGCCTTCTCGCGGATGCGCCGGCTGGTCTCGGCCAGGCTCTGGCCCGGGGGCAGGCCCAGCCAGACATTCTCGGCCACGCTCAGGGTGTCGAAGAGCGAAAAGTGCTGGAAGACCATGGCCACGCCCAGGGCCCGGGCCTCATGGGGGCCGCGGATGCGCACCGGCCGGCCATCGAAGAGCACCTCGCCGCCGTCGGGGCGCACCGCACCGTAGACGACCTTCATGAGGGTGGACTTGCCGGCGCCGTTCTCGCCGAGCACCGCGTGGATCTCGCCGGGGGCCACGGTGAGCGACACCCGGTCATTGGCAAGCACCGCCGGATACTGCTTGGTGATCTCGCGAAGCTCGAGGCGGGGCGCGGTCATGGGCGGGAGGTGGGCCGGGAGGAGACCGGATTCAGCGCAGCTGGGCGGCGGCGCGACGGACCTGATCGCGCAACCAGCGGCAGGCCGCCGATGCCTGAGTTCGATCATGCCAGAGCTGGAAATACCTGAGCCCCGGCATCGGAATCGGGCAGGGCACGATGCGCACCGGCAGGCTCTCGGTGAAACGCGAGCAGAACAGCCGGCCGGTGGTGAGCACCAGCAGCGAGTCGGCCACCATCGCCGGCGTGAGGGCGAAGTGCGGGCAGCGCACGCTGACATGACGGCGCATGCCCGACTGCGCGAGCAGCTCGTCGATCACGCCGCGGGCGCCGGGGTAGGTGGGCGTGGGCGCGACATGGTCGCAGGCGAGATAGCGCTCGGAGGTCCAGCCGCGACGCACCGCTGGGTGGCGGCTGGCCACCAGACACACGATCTCGTCCTGGAACAGGCGGCCGATGTGCAGATCGGACGGTGGGCGCAGCCAGTTGCCCACCACCAGGTCGAGCTCGCCGGCGGCCAGCCGCGCCCGGTAATCGGAATCGGCGGTGAGCGGCAGGATCTCGATGCCGGCGGACGGGGCCTGGGCCTTGATCGCCGACACCAGCAGCGGCAGGAAGCGCGGATCGAGGAAGTCGCTGGCCGCGACCCGGAAGACCCGATCGGTGGCGGCCGGCGAGAACTGCGCCTGGTCGCGGTCCTCGAAGAGCTCCCGGGCGGCCGCCAGCAGGCTGGCCGCAGGTGCCGCCAGCGCGCGTCCGCCGTCGGTGGGCACCATGCCGCGGCCAGCGCGCACCAGGATGGGGTCGCCGGTGAGCTCCCGCAGGCGGGCGAGCGAGGCGCTCACCGCCGGCTGGTGCATGCCGAGACGAAGCGCGGTCTGCGAGACACTGTGGGTCTGGAGCAAGGTGTGCAGGACTCGGATGAGCTGGAGATCGATCCTGCTCAGGGATGCCGGGTTTGCCATAAGACAATCCGTATTCAGAACATAAGTCTGATCATATGATTTATCTGCCCTGCCCGCCTATCGTCAGAGCAGCCCCGTCCGCAACGCCTCCTGCCGGCTCCCGCGCCGGCCGATCGCCATGAGCCTGCCCGCCCGCCCCCTGCGCCTGCTGCGCGGCCTTCGCCCCGTCACCATCGCCGCCCCCGAGCCCGATGCCATGCTGCTCGACTGGCTGCGTGCGGAAGGCGGCCACGGCACCCGCGAGGGCTGCGGCGAGGGCGATTGCGGCGCCTGCACCGTGGTGGTGGGCGAGCTGCAGGAGGGCGCGCTGCGACTGCGCGCCGTCAACAGCTGCATCCGGCCGCTGTCCTCGGTCGATGGCTGCGCGGTGTTCACGGTGGAAGATCTGGCCCAACCCGGCGGCGCGCTGCATCCCGCGCAACAGGCCATGGTCGACTGTCATGGCTCGCAGTGCGGCTTCTGCACCCCGGGCTTCGTGATGTCGCTCTTCGCGCTCTACCACCAGCACGGCGCGCAGGCGCCGGCGGGCTGCGTGAGCCGCGAGCAGGCCCAGGACGCGCTCTCGGGCAATCTTTGCCGCTGCACCGGCTACCGGCCCATCCTGGAGGCCGCGCAGACCATGCATGCCCTGCCCGCTCGGCCGCTGGACACCGCCGCGCTCACCGAGGCCCTGCACGCCCTGCACGACACCGCCGGCGCGCAGCTGCGCGGCGCCACCGGCACCGCGTGGCGGCCCGCCACCCTGGCCCAGGCCCTGCGGGTGCGCGCCGACGCGCCCGATGCCCTGGTGGTGGCCGGTTCCACCGACACCGGCCTGTGGATCAACAAGCAGCACCAGCGTCCGGCGCAGACCCTCGATCTGGGCGGCGTGGCCGAGCTCGGCCGCATCCGGCGCGAGGCCGGTGGTCTCACGCTCGGCGCGGGCGCGCGCCTGGAAGACGCCTTCCAGGCCCTGGCCGCAGACCACCCCTCGGTGGCGGGCTTTCTGGCGCGCTTTGCCGGTCTGCCGGTGCGCAACGCCGGCACGCTGGGCGGCAACATCGTCAACGGCTCGCCGATCGGCGACTCCATGCCCCTGCTGCTCGCCCTCGACGCGCGTCTCACCCTGGCCAGCGTGCGCGGCGAACGCGACCTGCCGCTCGCGGACTTCTACACTGGCTATCGCCGCAACCGGCTGGCCGCCGACGAACTGCTCACCGCGGTGCATGTGCCCGCCGCGCCGCCCGGCCTGCGGCTGGGCGCCTGGAAGGTCTCCAAACGGCTCGAAGACGACATCTCGGCGGTCTGTCTGGCCATGGCGGTGCAGTGCGAGGGCGGGCATATCGTCGATGCGCGCATCGGCGTGGGCGGCATGGCCGCCACCTGCAGCCGCGCCCCGCAGGCCGAGGCCGCCCTGATCGGCCAGCCCTGGTCGCTGACGGCGCTGCAGGCTGGCGCCGCGGCCCTGCACGGTGAATTCACCCCCATCGATGACCTGCGCGCCAGCGCCGCCTATCGCACCGCCGTGATCGGCAACCTGCTGCTGCGGCTGTGGCACGAAACCGAACCGGGCCACGATCGCCTGGGCAGCCTGCGCGCCCTGACGGTCTGAGGAGAGACGCGATGCACGCCATGGAATCGATCGTCGCCGGCAGCGCCGCCGCCCACGAGAGCGCCCGCGCCCATGTCACCGGCGCGGCCCGTTTCATCGACGACCTGCCGGTGCCCGCGGGCACCCTTCACGCCGCGCCGGTGCTCAGCCCGGTGGCCCACGGCCGGCTGCTCGGCATCGACGCGCAGGCTGCGCTGGCCATGCCGGGCGTGGTGGCCATGGTCACCGCCGACGACATCCCCGGCGATCGGATCCTGGCCAGCTTCAGCCACGATGAACCCATCCTCGCCGATGGCGAGGTCCACCATGTCGGCCAGGTGGTGGCGCTGGTGGTGGCCACCAGCCACCGGCTCGCCCGTCAGGCCGCCGCGCAGGTACGGTGCCGCATCGAGCCGCTACCGGCGGTGCTCGACATCGCGCAGGCTCTGGCTGCGAACGCGCAGGTGCTGCCCACCGTGCGCCTCAAGCGGGGTGATGCCGCATCGGCCCTGGCGGCCAGCGCGCACCGGCTCTCGGGCGAGTTCACCGTGGGCGGGCAGGAGCACTTCTACCTCGAGGGCCAGGTCGCGCTGGCGCTGCCCCAGGAGGGTGACAGCTGGCTGGTGCACGCCGCCAGCCAGCACCCCGGCGAGGTCCAGCACTGGGTGGCCCATGCCCTGGGCCAGCCGCTGCACGCGGTGCAGGTGATCTGCCGGCGCATGGGCGGTGGCTTCGGCGGCAAGGAGACCCAGGCCGGACATCAGGCGGTGTGGGCGGCCCTGGCCGCGCGCAAGACCGGCCGGCCGGTGAAGCTGCGGCTGGATCGCGACGACGACTTCATGATCACCGGCAAGCGGCACAACTTCCTGTACCGCTACACCGCCGGCTTCGAGGCCGATGGCCGGCTGCGGGCGCTGCGCCTGTTCATGGCCAGCCAGTGCGGCTTCAGCGCCGACCTCTCGGGGCCGGTCAACGATCGCGCGCTCAGCCACATCGACAACACCTACTTCCTCGAGCACCTCGAGGTCGAGTCGGTGCGCTGCCGCACCAACACCCAGTCGAACACCGCCTTCCGCGGCTTCGGCGGCCCGCAAGGCATGATCCTTATCGAGGCGGTGCTCGGCGACATCGCCCGCCACCTCGGCCTCGATCCGCTCGCGGTGCGCCAGCGCAACCTCTACGGCGAGGCGCCGCGCAACACCACGCAGTACGGCATGACGGTGGAGGACAACATCGCGCCCGAGCTGATCGCCGAGCTCGCCCGTGACTGCCGCTATGCCGAACGCCGGGCCGCGGTGGCGGCCTGGAACGCGGCCCATCCGCTGCTCAAGCGCGGGCTGGCGCTCACGCCGGTGAAGTTCGGCATCTCGTTCAACGCCACCCAGTTCAACCAGGCCGGCGCGGTGGTCTCGGTCTACACCGACGGGTCGGTGCTGGTGAACCATGGCGGCACCGAGATGGGCCAGGGGCTGCACACCAAGATCTGCCAGATCGTGGCCGACGAGCTCGGCCTGCCGCTGGACCGGGTGCGCATCACCGCCAGCGACACCGACCGCGTGCCCAATGCCTCGGCCACCGCCGCCTCCAGCGGCACCGACCTCAATGGCCGTGCCGCCCAGAGCGCGGCGGTGGCCATCCGCGAGCGCCTGCTCGCCTTCGCCGCGGCGCGCGAGGGCGTGCCGGTGGCGCAGGTCCGGCTGCACCGGGGCGAGCTGATCAGCCCGGCCGGCCGTCAGCCCTTCCAGGGCCTGGTGCAGGAGGCCTACAACGCGCGCATCCAGCTCTGGTCCGACGGCTTCTACCAGACGCCCAAGATCCACTTCGACAAGGCGAGCTTCAGCGGCCGACCCTTCTTCTACTTCGCCTATGGCGCGGCCTGCACCGAGGTGGCGCTCGATGTGCGCACCGGCGAGAGCCGGGTGCTGGCGGTCGACATCCTCCACGACGCCGGCACCAGCATCAATCCGGCGATCGACCTCGGCCAGATCGAAGGCGGTTTCGTGCAGGGCATGGGCTGGCTCACCAGCGAGGAACTGGTCTGGGACAGCGACGGACGCCTGCGCACCCATGCCCCGTCCACCTACAAGATCCCCACCAGCGGGGATGTGCCCGAGCACCTGCGGGTGCGGCTGTGGCCGCAGCCCAATCGCGAGGACACCGTGCTGCGCTCCAAGGCGGTGGGCGAGCCGCCTTTCATGCTCGCCATCTCGGTCTACGAGGCGCTGCGCGATGCGGTGGCCGCCCACACCGGCGGCGTGCCGCGGGTGGACGCGCCCTGCACCCCGATGTCGCTGCTGCGCGCGCTCGGCCAGCGCGGCTCATGAACCCGCTGCGTGATACCGCCGCGCAGTGGCTCGCCGAGGGGCGGGCCGCGGTGGTGGTGGAGATCACGCGGGTGGAGGGCTCGGCGCCGCGCGAGGCCGGCACGCGCCTGCTGGTGGCCGCGCAGGCCACCGCCGGCACCATCGGCGGCGGGCATCTCGAGTGGCTGGCCATCCGGACGGCCCAGGCCGCGCTGGCCGCGCGGGCAGCGCTTCCCGACGCGCAACGGCACGCGCTCGGCCCGAGTCTGGGCCAGTGCTGCGGCGGGGTGGTCTGGCTGAGCTATCGCTGGCTCGACGCCGCGCTGGTGGCGCAGTGGCCGCCGGCGCCCACCCGGCTGAGCGTGGCGGTGTTCGGCGCCGGCCATGTCGGGCGGGCGCTCGCCGCGCTGCTGGCCACGCTGCCGGTGCGCCTGCACTGGTTCGACCCCTTGCCCGCCGATGACCAGGGCGCGCCCGTGGCAGGCGGCATCGGACTTGCCCCACCCATGGCCGGGCTGGTGTCCTGCCCGCAAGCCGAGGCGGTGGCCGAACTGCGCGGCCTGCCCGATGACTGCCATGTGCTCATCATGACCCACAGCCACGCGCTGGACTTCGACCTGTGCGAGGCGGCGCTGAACGCCGCGCGCTTCGCCCGCGTGGGCGTGATCGGCTCGCAGACCAAGGCCGTCACCTTCGGCCGGCGCCTGCGCGCACGCGGCATGGCACCTGATCGGGCAGCCGAGCTGCAGTGCCCGATCGGCCTGCCCGGGGTGAGCGGCCGGGAACCGGCGGTGATCGCGGTGGCGGTGGCGGCGCAGCTGCTCAGCGAGCCAGCGTCGCGTACCAGTCAGCCACCGCCGCGCGCTCGGCATCGGTCATGCCGGTGAGATTGCCGATCGGCATGTAGCGGCTGGCCACGGTCTCGGCGATCTTGGCGGCGTGCTGGCGGTACTGCTCGGCGGTCTCGAGCATCACGCCCTTGGGCGCTTGCGCAAAGCCCGCCTGGGTGGGCTGCGCGGCATGGCAGGACACGCAGCGACGGGCCATGATGGCCTCGACGCCCATGTCGGCCGATGCCG
>CAIZPE010000263.1 GCA_903934795.1 uncultured bacterium
CGCGCGAGCGCCGATTGCCTGGGCGCATCGTCGGGGTCATCGGGCATCTGCAGCGCGTCGCCCAGAGCCTGGATCGCCGCCGGATCGGAGAGATTCCGGTCGATGAACACATGACGGCAGTGTTCGCGCAGCGCACCGATCTCCTGATCGGTCTCGATCAGGAAGCCCTGGAGCAGGAAGGGCGTGTCCAGCCACGGGCGATCGAGATCGCAGACGAACAGCCCCGTGCGCAGATGGGTGACCTCCAGGCGCGGCCGTCGGCGGCTGGCGTCGATCTCCAGTCCGGGCGGGGGGGTGAGCTTCTCGCGGTTCACGGCGGCATGGTAGCCGGCCCGCCCTGGGAATGGTCCCTGTGCGGGTCCGGGTTTCAGCCGGTGGCGGCCTGCCAGAGCGCGAGGCTCGGTGCCGACTGGTTCATGGTGTAGAAGTGCAGCGCCGGCGCGCCACCCGCGATCAGGCGGGCGCACAGCGCCGCCACCACGTCGTGGCCGAAGGCGCGGATCGACGCCAGATCGTCGCCGTAGCCGGCCAGCCGGCTGCGGATCCAGCGCGGGATCTCGGCGCCGCAGGCGTCGGAGAATCGCACCAGCTGCGCATGGTTGGTGATGGGCATGATTCCCGGCACCAGCGGCGCGCCCTGGCCCGCGGCCGCGAGCTCGTCGCGCAGGCGGAAGTAGGCGTCGGCGTTGTAGAAGTACTGCGTGATGGCGCGATCGGCGCCGGCGGTCAGCTTGGCGATCAGCGCCTGCAGGTCGTCGGCCGCCGAGCGGGCCTGGGGATGCACCTCGGGGTAGGCCGCCACCTCGATGTGGAACCAGTCGCCGGTGCGCTCGCGGATGAAGGCCACCAGATCGGCGGCATAGCGGAACTCGCCGTGATCGACCATGCCCGAGGGAAGGTCGCCGCGCAGCGCCACCAGCCGGCGGATGCCGCGCGAGCGGTACAGCGTCAGCAGCTCGGCGATCGACTCGCGGCTCGCGCCGATGCACGACAGATGAGGAGCCACCGCCAGACCGGCATCGGCGATGCCCATGACCGTGGCCAGGGTCTTGTCGCGGGTGGCGCCACCGGCGCCGTAGGTGACGCTGAAGTACTCGGGGCCGACCGCCTGCAGGGCGGCGCGCACGCCGCGCAGGCGCTCGGCGCCCTCGGGCGTGTTCGGCGGGAAGAATTCGAAGCTGACGCTGGCGCTCATCGCGGAAGGGTCCTGTCCTGACGCGGCGCGGGCGGATGAGCCCGGTCGCGCGTCGCGTGAAGAAAGAATTCCCGGTTGCCATCGCCCCCGGGAATGGGACTGTCGAGCCAGCCGGCGGGGGCCCAGCCACTCTTGATGGCGCTGGCGACGACGCATTCGCGCACCGTCGTCCAGGCCTGGGGATCGCGCACGATGCCTCGACGATCGAGGCCCTGCGGCCCGACCTCGAATTGCGGCTTGACCAGAGCGATCAGCACCGCACCCGGCGCAGCCAGCCCGGCCAGCGCCGGCAGCACCAGTCGCAGCGAGATGAACGACACATCGACCACCACCCGCGCGAAGCCCTCGGCCGGGGCATGCCCGTCGAGGTCTGCCGCGCGCAGATGGCGGGCATGGCAACCCTCGAGGCAGACCACGCGGGGGTCGTGCCGCAGCCGCGAATCGAGCTGGTCATGTCCGACATCGATGCCCACCACCCGCGCCGCGCCGGCCTGCAGCAGGCAGTCGGTGAAGCCGCCGGTGGACTGGCCGACATCGAGACAGGTGCGGCCCGCCACGCTCACGCCGGTTTCGGCGAGCGCGCCGGCGAGCTTGAGGCCGCCTCGGGACACGAAGCGGTCTTCCGGCCCTGGCGCCACCGACAGCGGTACATCGTCGGCCAGCGATTCGGCGGGCTTGCGCACCGGCAGTTCGGCGGCCCGCACCCGGCCCGCGGCGATCAGCCGCTGGGCCAGGGTGCGCGAGCCGGCCAGCCCGCGCTGCACGAGCAGCAGGTCGGCGCGCATGCTCGGCGCCGCGGGCTCAGTAGCGGTAGGTGTCGGGCTTGTAGGGGCCTTCCACCGGCACGCCGATGTAGCCGGCCTGCTCGTCGCTGAGCTCGGTGATCATCGCGCCGATCTTGCGCAGGTGCAGTCGGGCGACCTTCTCGTCGAGGTGCTTGGGCAGCACATAGACCTTGCCCTTCTCGTAGAAGTCCTTGTGCGTCCAGAGCTCGATCTGAGCGATGGTCTGATTGGCGAACGAGGAGCTCATCACGAACGAGGGGTGGCCGGTGCCGCAGCCCAGGTTCACCAGACGGCCCTCGGCGAGCATGATGATCCGCTTGCCGTCGGGGAAGATGACATGGTCGACCTGGGGCTTGATGTTCTCCCAGGTGCACTGCTTGAGCGACGCGATGTCGATCTCGTTGTCGAAGTGACCGATGTTGCAGACGATGGCCTGGTCCTTCATGGCCTTCATGTGCGCGAAGGTGATCACATCCTTGTTGCCGGTGGCGGTCACGAAGATGTCGGCCTTGTCGGCGGCGTATTCCATGGTGACCACGCGATAGCCTTCCATGGCGGCCTGCAGCGCGCAGATCGGATCGCACTCGGTGACCCACACCTGGGCCGACAGCGCGCGCAGCGCCTGGGCGCTGCCCTTGCCCACATCGCCGTAACCGGCCACGACCGCCACCTTGCCGGCGATCATCACGTCGGTGGCACGCTTGATGCCATCGACCAGCGACTCGCGGCAGCCGTACAGGTTGTCGAACTTGCTCTTGGTGACCGAGTCATTGACATTGATCGCGCGGAAGGCGAGTTCGCCGCGAGCCGACATCTGGTACAGGCGCTTCACGCCGGTGGTGGTCTCTTCGGTGACGCCGACCACCGCCTTGAGGTTGCGCTCGTAGAAGCCGGGGTCGACCGCGAGCTGGCGGCGGATCGCGTTGAACAGGCAGACCTCTTCCTCGCTGCCAGGGTTGCTCAGCACGCTGGCATCCTTGGCGGCCTTGGTGCCGAGGTGCAGCAGCAGGGTGGCATCGCCGCCGTCATCGAGGATCATGTTCGAGGGCTGGCCGTCGGCCCACTGGAAGATGCGGTGGGTGTAGTCCCAGTACTCGTCCAGGTTCTCGCCCTTGTAGGCGAACACCGGAATGCTGGCGGCGGCGATCGCGGCGGCGGCGTGATCCTGGGTGGAGAAGATGTTGCACGAGGCCCAGCGCACTTCGGCGCCGAGCGCGGTGAGCGTCTCGATCAGCACCGCGGTCTGGATGGTCATGTGCAGCGAGCCGGTGATGCGCGCGCCCTTGAGGGGCTGGCTGGCCGCGTATTCCTCGCGGATGGCCATCAGACCGGGCATCTCGGTCTCGGCGATGCGGATTTCCTTGCGGCCCCAGGCGGCAAGACCGAGATCGGCGACCTTGAAGTCGCTGAAGGGGGCGGGTTTGAGAACGGCAGACATGGTCACTCCTGGTGAGTGACCCGTGCTGGCAGACGAGGGCGCGTGCCCGATGCCGGCGGCTGTCGTGGCGCAATGGGCCACGAGCCTGGGCTCGCCTGCCGTGAGCGGGTCACGGGTCAGCGAGCGCCGTTGCGGTTAGCGAACGTCCCGAGCCTGGCGGGCCGGTTTGCCGGCGGCCGTTGCAGCGCTCCTCGGGAAAATGGAATGATAAACCAGACCCGGCCAGGTCAGCGGAATTCCCGTGAATGGTGGCGGGCGTGGAAGTCGGGCAGGCGCACACCGTAGGCGCCAACCGGCAGGCCGCTGGCAATGCGCACCTTGTTGCCCTCGAGGATCTCGACCTCGGGTTCGGTGGGCTGGCCGAGGCGGTTCCGGGCGGCCTCGCGCGGACGCTTGGGCAGCGGCCGGCCGTTGGGTCCGGTGAGCACCAGCACCCGGTGCTCGTCGTGGTGGGCGCGGTCGATCTCGATCACCAGCCCCAGCCCGCCGCTGGCGAGTTCGACCGCGCTGCCCACCGGGAACAGGCCGGTGGCCAGGGCGAACTGCTCCATCAGGGAGCCGTCGAGGGAGCGGTCGGCCCAGCCCATGAGCGCATTGAGCGCGTCCTCCGGTGACACCGGATTGGCATACGAGCGGGCCGAGATGAGTGCGGTATAGCAGTCGACGATGGCCGCGGCGGCGCCGTGCAGCCCGATCTCGTCGCCTTTCAGGCCATCCGGGTAGCCCGAGCCGTCATAGCGCTCATGGTGCTCGGCCACGCCGCGGATCACCGCCTCGGGCACACCGGCGGATGTTTCGAGCAGTTCCACCGACTCGCGGACATGCTCCTTCATGCGGTCGAACTGCTTGCGGTCGAAGCGGCCAGCCACATTGACGAGGTCACGCGGCAGGCGCGCCTTGCCGAGGTCAAGACACATGCCGATCGCGGCGAAGACCATGATCTCGTCACGCGGCAGGCCGAGGTGACGCGCGAAGCCGGCCATCAGCACCGCCGGTGTGGCGGGCGGGCGGTTGCCGAGCGAGCGCTGCTCGTGCATGCGGTCACACCAGAGCACCGCGTCGGGGTGCTCGATCACGCTCTCGGCCAGGGCGAAGAGCGCGGGCTCGAGTTCGCGCCAGGGCAGGCTTTCCTGGCCACGGGCCGCACGCAGCGAGACGGCGTGAGCGCTCAGCAGTTGCGCGTAGGTGTCACGCGCGCGGGCCATCGCCTCGATGATGGTGCACTCGGTGTCGTAGCGGCACGAGCGGATCGCGGGCCCGAATCGCACCCGCAGCCGCTCCATCGATTGCGCGCCGACCTCGGGTCGGGCGCGGGGCCCGGACAGCCAGGAGGCCAGGCGCGAGAACATGCCCGGGTTGCGCGCAGACACCGTGACCCCGCGCCCCTCGCCGGCGAGCATCTGGCGAAGCTCCGAGCGCCGGGTGCGCGAGATGCTCAGGTCAGACCGCAGTTTGGTCGGGCCGTCGGCGCCGCCGATGGGTGCGTAGTCGGCGATCACGGGGGCGGTGGCCGGTGTGCTGCGCTCGGTGTCTTCTTCCTGCTGGCTGTCGGCCCAGTTGGCCGGCGGCTCGACGGGCTCGGCCCGGCGCGACGGACGCGCGCCGGGCGCGGGCCCGCGGCGAACGGCGGGTGCCGTGGCGACCGACTGCTCGATCGCCGACGGGCGCGGTGCCGACCACATCTCGGTGGTGGTGCTGCTGCGCTCGGCCGCCAGCGGCTCGTTGATGCGGGTGTAGGCGACGTTCCGGGGCGCTTCGGAGGGGCCGGCTGCGGGCAGACGGCCGGGCCCGAAGCGCTCTGGCGAGCGCCGAAAGGCCGCGGGCGTGAGCGCCGGTCGTTGCGCCTCCTGTTCGCCCTCCCCGAACAGCTGGGCGGCAATCCGGATGGCGGTGGCGCGCCCGGGGTCCGAGCGCTCGATGTCGATCAGGGCGCTCTCGGAGCGCGCGCGCATGGCCGCCGCCTGGTGAGGGTCGCTGAGGTAGACGCCCGACTTCGGAAAGGGTGTGCCCAGGAAGGCCTGGCCGAGTTCGACCACGAACATGCCGGTCTCAAGGCGCGAAGAGGCGATGCGATACACCGTCGAGCCCTGCGGGGCGAGCGACGGAAACTCGATCTCTTCCAGTTCCTGGGGTGGTGGCTTCTTCATTGGGTCAGGTGAGGGAACACATCGTCGGGTGATTCAGGGCGCAGGGCACGGCGGTCGCGCGCGTCCTGAACACGGACCATTCGGTACACTAAGCCATGGACGAACTGAAAGACATCCGGAAATCCTACGAAAGGGACGCGCTGACCGACGACCGGGCGCACGATGACCCGGCCGGTCAGTTCGAGCGCTGGCTGTCCGAGGCCCTGGCCGCCGGGGTTCCCGAGGCCAATGCCATGACCCTGGCCACCGCCACCCCTGATGGCCGGCCTTCCAGCCGGGTGGTCCTGATCAAGGGCCTCGATGCCGCGGGCATCGTCTGGTACACGAATTATGACAGCAGGAAGGGGCGCGAGCTCGCGGCCAACCCGCATGCGGCACTGCAGTTCCACTGGGTACCCATGGAGCGGGTGGTGCGCATCGAGGGGCTGGTCTCGCGGGTCGATGAGGCCGAATCCGATGCCTACTTCGCCAGCCGCCCGCTCGCCTCGCGCATTGGCGCCTGGGCCTCGGACCAGAGCCGCCCGATCGGCTCGCGGGCGACCCTGGCCGCGCGGGCTGCCGAATTCGGGCTGCGATTCGGCCTGAATCCGCCGCGACCCCCGCACTGGGGCGGGTTCCGGCTGGTGCCCGCGTACTGGGAATTCTGGCAGGGCCGGCCTTCGCGTCTGCACGATCGGCTGGCCTACCGTCGCGATGCGCAGGGCGGCTGGACGCGCGAGCGTCTGGCGCCCTGAGCCCGGCGCCCCCGCGGGAAAGGTCTGCGCATGAGTTCTCCGATCGGTTTCGTGGGCCTGGGCCGAATGGGCCGCCCGATGGCCGGGCATCTCGCGGCGGCCGGCCATGCCGTGCTCGGCCATGACCGGCTGCCGGCGGCCCGCGAGGCCCTCGCCGGCTCGGGCGTGACGGCGGTTACCGACCTGGCCGCGCTCGCCGGCGCCTGCCGGGTCGTCATCCTCATGCTGCCCGACAGCGCGGCGGTCGATGCGCTTCTCTGGCAGGAGGGGCTTGCCGCAGGGCTCGCATCCGGCGCGCTGGTGATCGACATGGGCTCCTCCGATCCCGCCCGCACCCGCGAGAACCACCGCCGGCTCGCGCAGGCGGGCATCGACCTGCTCGACGCGCCGGTATCCGGCGGCGTGCGGCGGGCGCTCGATGCCTCGCTCGCCATCATGGTCGGCGGCGAGGCCGCGGCACTCGAGCGTGCCCGGCCCCTGCTGCAGCGCCTGGGCGCCACCGTCGCCCATGTCGGGCCGCCCGGCGCCGGCCATGCCCTCAAGGCCCTGAACAATTTCGTCTCGGCCAGCGGCCTGCTCGCGGTCTGCGAGGCGCTTGGCGCCGCGCAGCGCTTCGGCATCGACCCGGCCGCGGCCAATGCGCTCTTCAATGCCTCGAGCGGGCGCAACAACACCACCGAGACCAAGGTCGCGCAGTTCATGCTCTCGGGCAGCTTCGGCTCGGGGTTCTCGCTGGCGCTGATGCGCAAGGACATCGAGACCGCGCGCGGTCTGATGCACGGGCTGGGCGTGCCCCACGATTTCGTCGATGCCTGCGCCGACATCTGGTCGCAGGCCGAGCGCAGCCTGCCTGCCGGCGTCGACCACACCGAGATGTACCGTCATGTGCTGGGCGGGGTGCCGCCCGCCGACCGGGCCTGAGCATGTCCGGCCCCCGTCTGCCGGCCCCCGACTGGCGCTCCATCCTGTTCGTGCCGGCCGACCGGCCGGCCTTCATCGCGAAGGCTCACACCCGGGGGGCCGATGCCCTCCAGCTCGATCTCGAGGATGCGGTAGCGCCTGCCGCCCGGCCGGCGGCCCGCGAGGGCCTGCCGGCGGCGATCGCCGGGCTCGCCGGGCACGGCCTGCCGGTGATCGTGCGCATCAACCGGCCCTGGCTGGATGCGGTGGCCGACCTGCAGGCGGCGGTGCACCCCGGCGTGGCCGCCATCACCCTGCCCAAGGTGGAAGAACCCGGCCGGGTGCAGGCGATCGCCGAACTGATCGGCGAGCTGGAGGCCGAGCGCGGCATGGCGCCCGGGGCGGTGGGCCTGCTGCTGCTGGTCGAGAGCCCCGCGGCGCTGCCGCGACTGCATGAGCTGGCCGGCTGCTCGCCGCGCGTGCTGGCCATGACGCTCGGCCCCGAGGATTACTGCCTCGCGGCCGGCTGCGAGCCGCATCCCGAGGCGCTGCTCGCGCCCAATCTCGCGGTGGCCCAGGCTTGCGCGGCGCAAGGGCGGTTGCCGCTCGGTTTCGTCGGCTCGATCGCCGACTTCCATGATCTCGACGCCTTCCGGGCGCGGGTGGCGCAGGCGCGCCGCCTGGGCTTCCGGGGCGCGGCGGTGATCCATCCCTCGCAGGTGCCCATCCTGAACGAGGGCTTCGGGCCGTCCGTCGAGGAGCTTGCCTGGGCTGCGCGGGTGGTCGCCGCGGCCGATCGGGCCGGGGCGGCCGGTGAGGGCGCTTTCCGACTGGATGACCGCATGATCGATCGCCCGGTGCTGCTGCGCGCCCGCCGCTGGCTGGCGATGGCCGGGCGCGGCGGCTGAGCATGAGCCGGGTGACCCTGATCGGGGCGCCCACCGACATCGGCGCCAGCACCCGTGGCGCCGGCATGGGGCCCGAGGCGCTGCGCGTGGCCGGGCTGGTGGCGCGGCTGCGGGCGCTGGGCATCACGGTGACCGATGCCGGCAATCTGGCCGGGCCGCCCAATCCCTGGCGACGGCCGGTGCGCGGTCACCGCCACCTCCGCGAGGTCACCGAATGGTGCCAGGCCACCCATGACGCTGTGCTGGCTGCGCTGCGTGCCGGCAGCCTGCCGCTGCTGATGGGCGGCGATCACAGCCTGGCGATCGGCTCGGTCAGCGCGCTGGCCCGCCACTGCCGCGAACACGGGCGTCGCCTGCGGGTGATCTGGCTCGATGCCCATGCCGACTTCAACACCGCCCGGCTCACCCCCAGCGGCAACCTCCACGGCATGCCGGCGGCCTGCCTGTGCGGGCTGGGGCCGGCGGCGCTCACCGGCCTGTCCGGAACCGTGCCGGCGCTGGCGCCCGACGACATCCGCCAGGTGGGCATCCGCAGCGTCGACGAGGGCGAGAAGCGGCTGGTGCTCGACACCGGCCTGCGGGTGTTCGACATGCGTCGCATCGACGAGCTCGGCATGCGCGCGGTCATGGCCCAGGCGCTCGCCGGGCTCGGCCCGGAAGACCATCTGCACCTGAGCTTCGATGTCGACTTTCTCGACCCCGCGATCGCGCCGGGTGTGGGCACGCCGGTGCGCGGCGGCCCCGATTACCGCGAGGCGCAGCTGTGCATGGAAATGATCGCCGACACCGGCCGGCTGGGCTCGGTGGATCTGGTGGAGCTCAACCCTGCGCTCGATGAGCGCAACCGCAGCGCCGAGCTGGCGGTGGAGCTGATGGAGTCGCTGTTCGGCAAGCGCACGCTGCTGCGGCGCTGAGCGATCGTCAGTCGATCGTGACCACCAGCTTGCCCAGGGCCTGCCGGTCGCTCAGCCGGGCGATCGCCTCGGGAGCCCGTTCCAGCGGATAGGTGGCCGAGACCCGCGGCCGCAGCCGCCCGTCCTGCCACAGGCGCACCAGGGCCTCCACATGCCGGGCGTTGCGCGCCGGCTGCTGCTCGGTGAAGTCGCGCCAGTCGACGCCCACCATCTGGCAGACCTTGAGCAGGATCAGGTTGGTGGGAATGCGCGGGATGCCGGCGGTGAAGCCCACCACCAGAAGCCGGCCATCGCGGCCGGTGGCCCGCAGCGCCGGCTCGGTGTAGGGCCCGCCCACCGGATCGAACACGATGTCGGCGCCGCGTGGCCCGACCAGCGCCTTGAACTGGTCGGTGAGCGTCTTCTGCGCCGCCTTGTCGTCGAGCCGGTCGGGGTAGACCACGCCCGCGCGTGCGCCAGTCTCGATCGCGAACGCGAGCTTCTCGGGGCTGGAGGCTGCGGCCACCACATCGAGCCCGAGCGCCTTGCCGACATCGATGGCCGCGCAGCCGGTGCCGCCGGCCGCGCCCAGCACCAGCAGGGTCTCGCCTGGCCGGGCCATGGCCCGGTCGACCAGCGCGTACCAGGCGGTGGCATAGGTGAGGATGAAGGCGGCCGCCTGCGCCGGCGGCGTGTCGGACGGGATGCGCACGCAGCGGTCTGCGGCGATCGCGAGCTTCCCGGCCATGCCGCCCGAGCCGCAGCGGCCGATGACCAGGTCGCCTTCCGTGAACCCGGTCACGCCGGGCCCGAGCTGCTCGACCACGCCGCAGACCTCGCCACCCGGCGAGAAAGGCCGCGGCAGCTTGACCTGATAGAGGTCCTGGATGTGCAGCGCGTCAGGGAAGTTGACGCCGCAGGCCTTCACCCGCAGCAGCACTTCGCCGGTGCCGGGGATGGGGTCGGGAACATCACGCAGCACCAGCGTGTCGGCCGGGCCGGGCGCAAGGGAGAGGAGGGCTTTCATGGCCCTGGAGTATAGGCCGGGCCATTCCCGCAGGTCGGGCCAATCCCGCCCCGCGCCGCCCCTGCCGCGCTCCCTTTCCGATCCCGTCCCGCCTGCCTTCCGCTCCCGACCCGCCCCGCGCATCGGGCGATGGCGGCGCGCGGGAGGGCGGGAGGGCGGACGGTCGCTCAGGCGTCGGCGCGCAGCGCCTCGGCCTTGTCGGTGCGCTCCCAGCTGAACTCCGGCTCCTCGCGACCGAAGTGGCCGTAGGCGGCGGTCTTGCCGTAGATGGGGCGCAGCAGGTCGAGCATCTGGATGATGCCCTTGGGCCGCAGGTCGAAGTGCTTCTGCACCAGTTCGGCCAGGCGCTCGTCGCTCAGCTTGCCGGTGCCTTCGGTGGTGACCATCACCGAGGTGGGGCGGGCCACGCCGATGGCGTAGCTCACCTGCACCAGGCACTTGCGGGCCAGGCCGGCGGCGACGATGTTCTTGGCCACGTAGCGCGCCGCGTAGGCGGCCGAGCGGTCGACCTTGGACGGATCCTTGCCCGAGAACGCGCCGCCGCCGTGCGGCGCCGAGCCGCCGTAGGAGTCGACGATGATCTTGCGGCCGGTGAGGCCGCAGTCACCCTGCGGGCCGCCGATGACGAAGCGGCCGGTGGGGTTCACCAGATAGCGGATCTCGCCCTTGATCAGCTCGGGCGGCAGCACCGGCTTGATGATCTGCTCGATCACCGCCTCGCGGATGGTCTCGTAGGCCACATCGGGCGCATGCTGCGTGGACAGCACCACGGTGTCGATGGAATGCGGCTGGCCGTCGACATAGCGCAGGGTGACCTGCGACTTGGCGTCCGGCCGCAGCCAGGGCAGGCGGCCGTCGCGGCGCAGCTCCGACTGGCGCTCCACCAGGCGGTGGGCGTAGTGGATGGCCGAGGGCATCAGCACCGGGGTCTCGTCGCAGGCGTAGCCGAACATCAGGCCCTGGTCGCCGGCGCCCTGGTCGAGGTCGATGCCACGGCCTTCGTCCACGCCCTGGGCGATGTCCTGGCTCTGCTTGTCGTAGGCCACCAGCACCGCGCAGCCCTTGTAGTCGATGCCGTACTCGGTGTTGTCGTAGCCGATGCGCTTGATCACATCGCGGGCGACATCGATGTAGTCGACATGGGCGCCGGTGGTGATCTCGCCGGCCAGCACGACCAGGCCGGTGTTGACCAGGGTCTCGGCCGCCACGCGCGAGAACTTGTCCTGGGTGAAGATAGCGTCGAGAATCGCGTCCGAGATCTGATCGGCCACCTTGTCGGGGTGGCCTTCCGAGACCGATTCAGAGGTGAACAGGAAATCCTTGGCCAATTGGCTTCTCCGTGGTTGCATGCGCACGAGGGGTGTGCGCGACATATCCGGCCTGCGAGGCCGTCTTCGGAGAAGCGGCGACGCTTTAGCGGATTTTTCCATCCGCGGCTGGCCAGGCCAGCTGCGGCAGTCGCCCCGCAAGTTGTCATTTAAACCGGCGACTCCCGTCATTATAAAACACACCCGCGCTTTCTCACGGCAATACCTGCCTGCCTGTCCCGCCGGATGCTGTCGCTCGTCTGCCGCCTGATCGCCCGCCTGCCGCTGTCGGTGCTGCGCGCGCTCGGCGCACTGCTCGGCCTGCTGGTCTACGCGGCCTCGGCCGGTTACCGCGGCCGGCTTCGCGCCAACCTTGCCCGCGCCGGTCATCCGCGGTCGATGCGGCTGCGGGCGGCCCGCGAGGCTGGCGTGACCGCCGCCGAGCTGCCCTGGATCTGGTTCCGGCCATCGCGCCAGACCCTGGCGCGGGTGCGCTGCCTCGACCACTCGGCCCTCAGCGAGGGGCTTGCCGCCGGCCGAGGCGTGCTGCTGCTCACGCCGCATCTCGGCGGGTTCGAGGTCACGCCGCGGTGGCTGGCGTCGCTCGGTCCCATCACCATCATCTACCGTCAGGCCCGCCAGCCCGCGCTCGAGCGCCTGCTGAAGGCGGCGCGCAACCAGTCGGCCATGGCGGCCGCCCCGGCCGGGCTGGGCGGACTGCGGGCCATGCGCCGCGCGCTGCAGCGCGGCGAGATGGTCGGCCTGCTGCCCGACCAGGTGCCGGGCGCGGGCGACGGCCGCTGGGCGCCTTTCCTGGGCGCGCCCGCCTACACCATGACCCTGCCGCAGCGCCTGGTCGCGGTGAGCGGCGCCACGGTGGTGCTGGTGAGCAGCCAGCGCCGCCCTGGCGGCTGGGAGCTGCGCTTTGCGCGCTTCCAGGGCGAGCCCACGCCCGAGGCGGTCAACCGGGCGATGGAGGACCTCATCGGCGAGTGCCCCGCCCAGTACCTCTGGAGCTACAACCGCTTCAAGCAGCCGGCCGGCGCGCCGGCGGCCGCCGATCTCCCCGCGGGCGCGGCTGCGGCTGCAGCTGCGGACGCAGCCGATCCAGCGGCCCGCCCATGAGCCGCGAGCCGCTGATGCGGTCCGGACTGTGGCTGCTGCGTCAGGTGGCGCGGCTGCCCGACGGCTGGGTGCGCGGCCTCGGGTTCGGGCTGGGCGAGGCGCTGTGGTGGCTGGCCTGGCCGCGGCGCCGGGTGGCGCTCACCAACCTCGCGCTGTGCATGCCCGAGCTCCCGCCTGCGCGCCGTCGGGCGATCGCGCGATCGCACTTCCGCTGCTTCGGTGCCGCTTTCCTCGAGTGCTTCGTCTTCTGGCACGAGCCGGCGGCGCGGGTGCGTTCGCTGGTGCGCCAGATCGATCGCCACCACCTCGATGCGCTCGCCGGCCGCCCGGTGATCCTGCTCGCCCCGCACTTCCTCGGCCTGGACGCGGGCGGCCTGCGCCTGCTCGCCGACCGGCCGGTGGCCGCCCTGTACGCCAACCAGAAAAGCCGGGCGATGACCGAGACCATGACCCGTGGCCGCACCCGCTTCGGCACGCCGCTGATGTTCCTGCGCAACCAGGGGCTGCGTCCGGTGGTGCGGGTGATCCGCGAGGGTGTGCCCTTCCAGTTCTCGCCCGACATGGACCTCGGCGCGGCCGATGCCCTGTTCATCCCCTTCTTCGGCGTGCCCTGCGCCACCGTGCCCTCGCTGGCGCGGCTGGCGCGCATGACCGGTGCGGCGGTGGTGCCCATGGTCACCCGCATGAGCGGGCGGGGCTACGAGGCGGTTTTCCTGCCGCCCTGGCAGGACTTTCCGAGCGACGACCTCGAAGCCGACACCCGCCGCATGAACGCGTTCATCGAGGCCTGCGTGCGCGAGCGGCCCGAGCAGTATCTCTGGACCCACCGCCGCTTCAAGACCCGCCCGCCGGGTGAGCCCCCGGTCTATCGGCGATAATGCGGCGATGCGGCTGAAGTTCACCAAGATGCACGGCGCGGGCAACGACTTCGTCGTGATCGATGGCGTTCGCGCGCCGGTGTCGCTCACCAGCGGCCAGTGGCGCTTTCTCGCCGACCGTCACTTCGGCGTGGGCGCCGACCAGATGCTGCTGGTCGAGCCCCCCGATGAGCCGGGCATCGATTTCCGCTACCGCATCTTCAATGCCGATGGCGGCGAGGTCGAGCAGTGCGGCAATGGCGCGCGCTGTTTCGTGCGCTTCGTGGTCGATCAGGGCCTCACCGCCAAGCGGGCCATCCGGGTGCGTACCCTGGGCGGCGTGATCGAGCCCCGCCTGGAAGACGATGGCCGGGTGACGGTGGACATGGGCGCGCCGGTGTTCGAGCCTGCGCGGGTGCCCTTCCTGCCCGAGGGCCTGGGCGTGATCGCCCAGGGCAACGACCTTCTCTACCGCCTGCCGGTGGCCGACCACCACTGCCTGGTCTCGGCGCTCTCCATGGGCAACCCGCACGCCGTCCAGTTGGTCGACGACACCGAGCGCGCCGCGGTGCTCACCGATGGTCCCCTCATCGAACGCCACGCCGCCTTTCCGCGGCGGGTGAACGCCGGCTTCATGCAGGTGCTCGCGCGCGACCGCATCGCGCTGCGGGTGTACGAGCGCGGCGCCGGCGAGACCCTGGCCTGCGGCACCGGCGCCTGCGCGGCGGTGGTCGCCGGCATCCGGCGCGGCCTGCTCGACGACCGGGTCGAAGTCGACACCCGCGGTGGGCGACTGGCCATCGCCTGGCAGCCCACGATGCCCGATGCGCCGGTGCTGCTCACCGGTCCGGCTCTCACCGTGTTCCAGGGCGAGATCGACCTGCCGCCGGCCTGATCCGTCGCCCAGGCACCGCCCACCCCGTCTTCCACCTGTCCTTACCCCCTCCCAGCCCGATGCCCATGCACCCGAACCCGATCGGCGCCGAGGATGTGGCGCAGTACCTGCGCACCCATCCCGAGTTCTTCGAGTCGCACACCGAGCTGCTCGCCTCCATTTCGGTCTCGCATCCGCACGGCGGGCGCGCGATCTCGCTCCAGGAGCGCCAGCTCGAGGTGCTGCGCGAGCGCCATCGCGCGCTCGAGATGCGCCTGGCCGACCTGATCCGCATCGGCCAGGAGAACGACGCCATCACCGACAAGCTGCAGCGCTGGAGTCGGCAGCTGCTGCTGGCGGCCGAGCCGGCCTCGCTCGCCCAGGTGGCGATCGACGGGCTGCAGACCGGCTTCAGCGTGCCGCAGGTGGCGCTGCGGCTGTGGCATCTGCGCGAGGCCTACCGCGACCTGCCGGCCGGCGCGCCGGTCGAGGTCGAGGCGGTCACGCTCACCAACAGCATCCAGCAGCCCTACTGCGGACCCAATGTCGACTTCCAGGTGGCCGGCTGGCTGCCCGGCGGCGGCGAGACCACCCGCTCGATCGCGCTGCTGCCGCTGCGCAAGGGCCTCGACCCCAACGCCTTCGGGCTGCTGGTGCTCGGATCGCCCGATCCCGGCCGCTTCCAGACCGGCATGGGCACCGCCTTTCTCGAGCGCATCGCCGAGACCGCCAGCGCGGCGCTCTCGCGGCTCGTCACCTGATCATGGCCGGCGCGGCCGCCCCGCTGCTGGCCGACATTGCCCGTCACCTCGACCGGCTGGCCCGCGAGCGCGCCTGCTCGCCGCGCACCGTGGCCAGCTATCGCGCCGACCTGCAGCTGCTCGCCGGCCTGCTCGAGCCCGGCGAGACGCAGTGGTCACGCCTGGACGAGGCCCGCCTGCGCCGCTGGGTGGCGGGCCAGATGCGCGACGGCGCGTCACCCCGATCCATCGCGCGGCGGCTGTCGTGCTGGCGCGGCTTTCTCGACGAGCAGGTGCTGCAGGGTCGCCTGCCCGCCAATCCCGCCCGCGGCCTGCGCGCGCCGCGCGCCCCGCGCCGGCTGCCGCGCGCGCTCTCGCCCGACCAGACCGAAGCCCTGCTCGCCAGCCCTGTCGAGGGCTTCGAGGCGCTGCGCGACCAGGCCCTGCTCGAACTGCTTTATTCCTCGGGGCTGCGGCTCTCCGAGCTCACCAGCCTGGACGCACGCCCCGCCGAGCGGCCGGGCTACCGTTCCGTCGGCTGGCTCGACCTGGCCGAGGCCGAGGTCCATGTGCTCGGCAAGGGCGGCAAGCGGCGCACGGTGCCGGTGGGCGGCAAGGCCCGCGAAGCGCTCGTGCGCTGGCTCACCGAGCGCGAGGCCTTCCTCGGCCTGCACCCCGGCGCCGATGCCGATGCGCTCTTTCTCAGCCGGCGCGGCACGCGGCTGGCCAACCGCACGGTGCAGGGCCGGCTGCAGCGCCTGGGCATCGACCGCGCGCTGCCGGCCCGGCTGCACCCGCACGTGATGCGTCACTCCTTCGCCAGCCACCTGCTGCAGTCGAGCGGTGATCTGCGCGCGGTGCAGGAGCTTCTCGGCCACGGCAGCATCCGCAGCACCCAGGTCTACACCGCACTCGACTTCCAGCGCCTGGCGGGGGTCTACGACGCCGCCCATCCCCGGGCTCGCCGGCGCTGAGGCCATGGTCGACACCGTCGTTCTCAAGTCCGGCAAGGAGCGCTCGCTGCTGCGCCGCCATCCCTGGGTGTATGCCGGCGGGGTGGCGCGGGTGCAGGGCAATCCCTATGTGGGCGACACCGTGCGGGTGCTCGGCGCCGACGGCCGTTTCCTTGGCTGGGGCGCCTACAGCCCCGATTCCGCGATCCGCGTGCGGGTCTGGAGCTTCGACGAGGCCGATCGCATCGACGCCGCCTGGTTCGCCACGCGCATCCGGCGCGCGGTTGCGGCCCGCGCCCCGCTCGCCGCCGACACCGACGCGGTGCGCCTCGTGTTCGGCGAGGCCGACGGCCTGCCCGGCCTGGTCGTCGACCGTTATGGCGACCAGCTCGTCATGCAGCTGATGGCCGCCGGCGTGGAGCGCTGGCGCCACGAGATCGCTGCCGCGCTGCTCGCCGTCACCGGTCTGTCCGATCTTCACGAGCGCTCCGACGCCGCGGCGCGCGCGCGCGAGGGCCTGCCACCGCGCGAGGGCACGGTGGCCGGGCGTGCGGTGGGCGATCGCCTGCCGGTCACCGAGCACGGCGTGCGCTACCTGGTCGATGTGCCGGCCGGGCACAAGACCGGTTTCTACATCGACCAGCGCGACAACCGCCGCGAGGTGGCGCGCCGTGCGGCCGGCCGCGCCGTGCTCAACAGCTTCTGCTACACCGGCGGCTTCACGCTGGCGGCGCTGGCCGGTGGCGCGAGCTCGGCGCTGTCGATCGATTCCAGCGGCCCGGCGCTCGCCCGCGCCGCCGAGCAGCAGGCGCTCAACGCGCTGCCGCCGGTGCCCTGCGAGTGGCGCGAGGCCGATGTCTTCGAGGCGCTGAAGGCTCTGCTCGCGCAAGGTCGGCGCTTCGACCTGATCGTGCTCGATCCGCCCAAGTTCGCGCCCTCGGCCCATCATGTCGAGCGCGCCGCGCGCGCCTACAAGGAGATCAACCTGAAGGCGCTGCGCCTGCTCGCCCCGGGCGGGCTGCTCTTCACCTTCTCGTGCTCGGGCGCGATCGATGTCGATCTGTTCCAGAAGATCGTCGCCGGCGCGGTGATCGACGCCGGCGTCGACGCCCAGTTGCTGCGCCGGCTGCAGGCCGGCGAGGATCACCCCATGCTGATGACCCACCCCGAGGGCGAGTACCTCAAGGGTCTGCTGCTTGCCCGGGCATCGGCGGGCTGATCGCGCCCGTCAGGCATAGAATCCCGCCCTGCCATGACCACCGCCCCCCTCGAGCTCACCGACCGCGCCCGCGAACTGCTTCGCGCCCGCGAGGTGCGTGTCACCCAGCCGCGGCTGCGGGTGCTGGCCGAACTGATCGGGGCGGCCGAGGCGCTCAGCCATCTCGAGGTGCAGCGCCGCCTCGAGCAGGCGCCGGCGGCCGAGCCCATCGACCGCGTGACCCTGTACCGGGTGCTCGAGTGGCTGGTCGACATCGACCTCGCCCATCGGGTGTCAGGGCCCGACCGGGTGTTCCGCTACTCGGCCCGCTCTGGCGGCCATGTGCTGCACGGCCACTTCCGCTGCGCGAGCTGCCAGCGCATGTTCTGCCTGGAAGAGGCGCCGGGCATGGACCGCCTGATCGGTGCCATGCTGCCGGCAGGCTTCACCGGCGAGCAGGTCGAGCTCACCGTGTCGGGCCGCTGCGGCCACTGCGCGGCTGCCGGTGCCGGCGGCACCGCTTGAAGCCGGCCGCATCACCCCCAACTGAACCGGCTGTACCAGGAGCCCTCGCATGACCACCCAGCATGTCCCCGTGACCATCCTTACCGGCTTCCTCGGCGCCGGCAAGACCACGCTGCTCAACCGCATCCTCAAGGAGCAGCACGGCCACCGCATCGCGGTCATCGAGAACGAGTTCGGCGAGGAGGGCATCGACAACGACCTGCTGCTGCAGGAGCGCGAGGAACAGATCGTCGAGATGAACAACGGCTGCATCTGCTGCACCGTGCGCGGTGACCTGGTGCGCATTCTCAACGACCTGCGCCAGCGCCGCGCCTCGGGTGAACTCGCCTTCGACCGCGTGATCATCGAGACCACCGGTCTGGCCGATCCCGGCCCGGTGGCCCAGACCTTCTTCCTCGACGATGAGATCGCCGATGCCTTCCTGCTCGACGCGGTGATCACCGTGGTCGATGCCCGTCATGGCAGCCAGCAGCTCGACGAGCACAAGGAGGCGGTCGAGCAGGTGGGCTTTGCCGATCGCATCCTCATGTCGAAGGTCGACATCACGCCCGAGGCCGATCGCGAGAAGCTGCGCCAGCGGCTGGTGCGCATCAACCCGCGGGCGCCGATCCGCCCGGTGAACTTCGGCGATGCCGACATCGCCGACATCCTCGACATCCGCGGCTTCAACCTCAATGCCATCCTGGAGATCGATCCGCAGTTCCTCACCAGCGACGAGCACGAGCACGACGAGGCGGTGCAGTCCTTCGTCTACCGCTCCAACCGGGCCTTCGATCCGGTCAAGCTCGAGGACTTTCTCGGCGGGATCATCCAGGTTTACGGCCAGGACATGTTGCGGTATAAAGGCGTGCTTTTCATGAAGGGGTCTGACCGCCAGACCGTCTTCCAGGGCGTCCATCAGATGATGGGTGCCGACATGGGCCGCAAGTGGCAGCCCGGTGAAAAGCGCTCCAGCAAGATGGTCTTCATCGGAAGAAATCTGCCGAAAGACATGTTCATCAAGGGATTGGAGCAGTGCCTGGCCTGATGCCGGCCCGATCCCCAACGGCAGACCGGAAGCACGACATGGCATCCAGCAAAGACAGGAAACCGCTCACCGAAGCCGAGCTGCTCAAGCTGCCGGAATCGGACTACATGAATGACGCCCAGCTGCAGTTCTTCCGGCAGCGGCTTCAGCAGATGGAGCGCGACATCCTGCACAACGCCGGCGAGACCACCGAGCACCTGCGCGAGACGGTCATCGTGCCCGATCCCGCCGATCGCGCCACCATCGAGGAAGAGCACGCGCTCGAACTGCGCACCCGCGATCGCGAGCGCAAGCTGCTCAAGAAGATCCAGCAGTCGCTCTCGCGCATCGAGGCCGGCGACTACGGCTACTGCGAAGAGACCGGCGAGCCGATCGGCATTCCGCGTCTGCTCGCGCGGCCCACCGCCACGCTCTCCCTCGAAGCGCAGCAGCGCCGCGAGCTTCGCCAGAAGCTCTACGGCGACTGATCCCCGACGGCGCACGCGGCGCGGCCGGGGCAGCCCTCGGCGGCGCGCCAGTCTTGCCCGGCGCGCCTGCGCCGCTCAGAAGTTCGCCCGCACACCGGCCATCAGCGTGCGCCCCGGCTGCGGCACCCGGTCCTTCACGAACGAGGTGTGCGGCCGGATGGTCTCGTTCAGCAGATTGCGTCCCTGCAGGAAGAGCGTGAGGCCGCGCGTGCCCTCGCCGCGCGCGCGCCAGGCGATCTCGGCGTCCACCCGCGTGTAGGCATCGGTGCGCGTCTCCAGCGCCGCGATGCGGTTCTGGCCGGCGACCCGCATGGCCGACACGAAGCCGCTCCACGCGCCGCGCTCCATGTCCAGGCTTGCGCCGAACCGGGTGGGCGCCATGCGCGGCGCGTTGCCCTCGCCGTCGATGCGCCCGCGCGCGCTGTCACCGAAGAGCCGCAGGCCCCAGGGTGATCCGGTGGGCTGCCAGGTCAGCTCGGCCTCCAGGCCGTTGAAGCGCGCCCCTGCCTGGGTGTAGACCAGCCGGGTGAACTCACCCGCGCCCGGTGCGGCGGCGGAGTTCTCGATGTGATTGGCGGCGTCCACGCGGTCGGCGATACCGTCGCCGTTCGCGTCGGTGGTGCGCCCGTGGATGTAGTTGCTGAACCGGTTGGTGTAGAGGCCGGCCTTCCAGCGCAGCGCCCCGGCGGTGCGGCGCACCGACAGGTCGAGGTTCATCGAGCGTTCACGGCGCAGCGCGCTGTCGCCGATCTCGAGTGTGGCGGTCGCGGCGTGCGGGCCGTTGGCGTAGAGCTCCTCGGCCGCCGGTGCGCGCTGCGCCATCGCCAGGTTCAGCCCGACGCGATGGGCCGCATTCAGCGGCAGGCTGATCCCGGCCGAGGCGGACTGCAGCGAGAAGTCGCGGCCGGGCAGCCCGCTCGCCGCGTCGGGGCGCAGCCGCGCCTGTTCGCCGCGCCAGCCGAACTCCAGCCGGGTCGGACCGAAGGCGCGCTCGCCCACATAGAAGAGCGCCCCCTGGCGTTCCCGGTTGCCCGGCAGGTAGGCCTCGTCGCCCGAGACCTGCAGGGAGCGCTCCCGACCCTGCCAGCCGAACACGCCGCGTACCTGGGCGATCGGCTCATGGGTGAGCTCCACGCGGGTCTCGCGGCCGCTGCTGCGAAAGGCGGTGCCGATCTGCCCGCTGCCCTCGACCTCGTCGTGCTGGTAGCGGCCATCGGCCAGCGTCGCACGCAGCCGGGTGATGCCCGGCAGGGGTCGCTCGATGATCGCGAGCGCGTCGGTGCGCTGCTGCTTCAGGCGGATCGAGACATCCGGCTCGGCCGGGATCCCATAGCGTGCGCCGAACTCGCCGTGCGCCAGGCCCAGGGTCAGCCGTTCACCCACCCACGACAGGCCGGCATGACCACCGTCACCGCGCTGGTAACTGTTGGGTAGCCGGGCCGAACGGGAGTCGGGGTCGGCGACATTGATCTGGCCCGGGATGCGGTAGTCGCCCACCCGGCGGTCGAACCCGCCCACCGACCAGTTCAGGCCGCCGAGTCCGCCGGACACGCTGGCGCCGGCGTGATGCCCGTGATTGCCGGGGTCGGCCACCAGCACGGCGCCGCCCTCCGGGCTGCCGAGCCGCTGCAGCGGAATACGCCCGGTCCCGATGTTGACCAGACCGCCGATCGCAGCACCGCCGTAGAGCAGGGTGGCCGGACCGCGCAGGATCTCGATGCGGCGGGCGGCGAGCGGGTCGATCGCCACGGCGTGATCCGGACTCAGGGCTGAGGCATCGAAACTGTCCAGACCGTCCTGCGTCACCCGAACCCGAGCGCCGTCCTGACCGCGGATCACCGGTCGGCCGGCCGCGGTGCCGAAGGCGCTGGAGTGCACGCCGGGCTGGCTGGCCAGGGTGCTGCCCAGCGAGCTGTCCAGTGCGCGGCGCAGACCCTCGCCCTGCAGCACGCTCACCGGTCGGGTGACCCTGACCTCGTCGGGCGTGAGGGGGTCGGCCGTCACCCGGACTTCGTCGAGGCTGAGCACCGGCCCGGTCGGACCGCTCGCGCCGCTCTGCGCCATTGCCGGGCCCAGCCATAGGCCGAGCAGCGCCAGACCCCATCGGGGTTCGATCCATCCTGTCATGATTGCAACCAGGTTGTATTCTTGAGGAGGCGCGAGTCTAGCCGAGGCGCTCTTTGTCTTGCAACAGGGTTGCGAAGATGGGCGGTGTATTCGGCCCGACCGCCGGACAAGGCGGGTGGCTTGGGCGTCGGGGGGCGGTGCTAGACTGGACGACCGCCCCCTGGGACAAGGTGCCTCGTGGTCTTTTCGCTGTTCTCGCGCCGTGACAAGCCGCCCGCCGATGCCCGGCGCGCCGCGCCGTCGTCGTCGCGACCGACGGCCGAGACGCGCAAGCCGGCGTCCGTGTCGGTCGAGCGCCAGCGTGCGATGGCGCAGCGGGCTGCCGAGCAGATCGACCGGATCGAGTCCGAGATGATCGCGCCCGTGCCGCCACGGCCGGCGCCGCCCTCGGCGGCCCA
>CAIZPE010000264.1 GCA_903934795.1 uncultured bacterium
GCGAGGCATCGGGGCTTGGGCTGGCGTTGGGGCTCATGGCGGCATCGGGGCCTGTCAGGGAAGCTCAGGACAGACCGAGCCAGCGTCGCAGGCGCGCCCAGAGCAGCGTGAGCAGGCTGGGTGCCTGGCCGCTGTCGGCCGGCAGCTCGGGCGGGGCCGCGGCACCGGGCTGGCCGGCAAGCGCCGCCTGCTCGAGGTTGCGGCCGAAGCGGCGCGCGAGTTCGTTGACATAGTCGGTGACCAGCCCGCTGCGCGAGAACTGCGCGAGCGGCCCGGCGAGCTGGAAGGCGAGCTGCAGGGCGAGCCGGCACGCACCCTCGCCCTCGGGCAGCACCTGGTAGTTCAGGCGTGACTGCACCCGCGTGCCGCTGAAGCGGTCGGTGCCCTCGGCATGCATGCGCCCGGTGCGAGACTCGGGTTGCAGGAAGAGCTCGGCGCGCATGGCGAAGGCCGCGGTGATGGGGCCGAAGCGGATGTCGATCTGACCCTCGGCGCGCTCGGCCTCATGGCGCAGCACCCGCGCCCCGGGCAGGCAGCGCGCCACCAGAGGCAGGTCTTGCAGGCGCTGCCAGACCGCGTCGGGGGCCACCGGCAGGGCCAGCGACTGCGTGACGGTGATCCAGTCGCCGTGCTCGGGCAGGACGATGGGAGTCCAGGCGGGGAAGGTGGCGGGGGCATCGGCGCCGGCCGCGCCCGCGGCAGAGGGCGCTGGCGTGGCGGCTGCCGCAGCGGCGTCAGGCGGCGCAGCCACCGGCGTGGCGTGAACCCCGGGAGCCGCGGTGGCTGCGGTGACCGCGGTGGCCGCGGTGGCTGCGGGAGCCGCGGGCAGCACGCTGGCCTGACCCGCGCCGTGACCCAGGCCCGCGGCCGGCGCAGGCTGCGCGGCGGGCATGGTCAGCGTTCCGCTGGCCTTGGCCTGCAGCACCGCGCTGATGGCCTCGACGATGCCGACATAGCCGGTGCAGCGGCAGATGTTGCCGGCGAGCTCGTTGCGCACCCGCTGGGGGTCTGGCCCGGGCAGGCGCAGCACGATGTCGCGGGCGGTGCACAGCATGCCGGGCGTGCAGTAGCCGCACTGCAGGGCGTGGTGCTCATGGAAGGCGCGACGCAGCGCCGCCATGATGGGATCGGTACCGTAGCCCTCGATGGTGGTGACCTCGGCATCTTCGCAGGCCACCGCGAAAGTGATGCACGAGCGCTGCGGCGCGCCGTCGATCAGCACGGTGCAGGCGCCGCACACGCCGTGCTCGCAGGACAGGTGCGTGCCGGTGAGGCCGAGCTCCTTGCGCAGGAAGTCGCCGAGGTGGGTGCGCGGCTCGCAGACCCGCTGCACGCGCTCGCCGTTGACGCTGAGCTGGACGAGCTGGGTGATCATGGCTGGCGGGCGTTCATCTGGGCGAGGGCGCGCACCAGCGCCACCGCGTGCTGGTGGATGAAGACCGGGTCTGCGCCCGGGCAGGCGCGGGTGACCGCGGCCGAGAAGAGGGCGTGCGGGTCAGGGGCCTGCGCGGCCTCGCGCAGCAGGCCGGCGGCGTCAGGCAGCAGCGCCGGGCGGGTCTCGATGGCGCCCACCAGCACCCGGCAGAAGCCGATGCCGGGAGCGACCACCACCACGCCGATCGCGTCGGCGAACTCGCCCACCTTGGGGCAGAGCTTGTGATAGCCCCAGCTCAGGCCCGGGCCGAAGGCCGGCAGCTCGACCTCGGTGAGCACCTCGCCAGGCTGCAGCGCGGTGGCATAGCCGGCGATGATGAAGTCTTCCAGTGGCAGGCGCCGCGTACCCTGCGGGCTGCTCAGGCTCACCGTGGCGCCCAGCGCCATGAGGGCGTTGACCCAGTCGGCGGCCGGGTCGGCGTGACACAGGCTGCCCCCGAGCGTGCCGCGGTTGCGCACCGCGCGGTAGGCGATGCCGCGGGCCACGGTGGGCAGCATGCCGCGGGTGGTGTCGGGCACCAGGCCGTCTTCGATCTCGGCGTGGGTGACGGCAGCACCCAGGCGCAGGACCCCATCCTGCAGCGCGCTGCCGCGCAGCTCGGGCAGGCGACGCAGATCGACCAGCGCGGCCGGACGGGCCAGACGCAGGTTGAGCATGGGGCCGAGCGACTGACCGCCGCCCACCGCACTGCTGCCCTCGGCCTGCAGGGCCTGCAGCGCCGCGGGCAGGCTGGCCGGCCGTTGCCAGGCGAAGGGGGCGGCCTTCATGCGCTGCCTCGGGCGGCCAGCAGCCCGCCGATCAGCCGGCGCGGCGTGAGCGGGGTTTCAGCGAACTCGACGCCGAACTCGGCGAGCGCGGCATTGACCGCGTTGAGGATGGCCGCCGGCGGCGCGATGGCGCCGCCCTCGCCCACGCCCTTGATGCCGTGCCGGGTATGCGGCGAGGGTGTCTCGGTGTGGTCGATGCGGATGGTGGGCATCTCGGCCGCACCGGGCAGGAGGTAGTCGGCGTAGGTGGAGGCAAGCGGCTGCGCCGAGCGGTCGTAGGGCATCTCTTCGAAGAGCGCGGTGCCGATGCCCTGGACCGCGCCGCCGATGGTCTGGCCCTCGACGATCATGGGGTTGACCAGCGTGCCGCAGTCTTCGGAGATGGCGTAATCGAGCAGCTTCACCTGACCGCTGCCGGGGTCGACCTCGACCAGCGCGCCGTGGCTGGCGTAGCTGAACACGCCGGTGTCGACCGCCGGCTTGTAGCTCTCGGTGACCTCGAGCCCGCCGGTGTGCATCTCGCGCGGCAGGCGCTCGGGCCGGTGGTACCAGGCCTCGCCAAGCTGCTGCCAGCTGACCTCGCCGGCATCGCCGATGAAACGGCCGTCCTGCAGGCGCACTGAATCGGGCGCGCCCGCGCCGAGATGGGCGGCCAGCGGCCGCACCCGCGCGACCAGCACCTCGCAGGCCTTGGACACCGCGCCGCCGGCCATGACGATGGAGCGCGAGGCATAGGTGCCGGTGGAGAACGGGGTCTCGTTGGTGTCGCCGTGGGTGACCACGATGCGCTCGATCGGCAGGCCGGTGATCTCGCTGGCCACCTGCGCGAGCGAGGTCTCCATGCCCTGGCCGTGCGAGTGCACGCCCACCTTGACCTCGAGGGTGCCGTCGGCGGCCAGCCGCACCGTGGCGCCGTCATAGCCGGGCACGATGGGCAGGCCCCAGGATGCGAACACCGAGGTGCCGTGCGCCGCCTGCTCGGTGTAGGTGGCAAAGCCCAGGCCAAGGAAGCGGCCCTGCGCCCGGGCCTGCGCCTGGCGCTGCGCGAAGCCGGCGTGATCGAGCATGGCCATGACCCGATGCAGGCTGGACGGGTAGTCGCCGGAATCGAAGGCCTTGCCGGCGATGTTGGTGAAGGGCATGTCGGCGCCGCGCACCAGGTTCTCGAGGCGCACCGCGCAGGGATCGCGCCCGACGGTGCGGGCGATGGCATCGATCATGAGCTCCATGGCAAAGGCCACGCCCGGCCGCGCCACGCCCCGGTAGGGCGAGAAGGGCGGCTTGTTGGTGGCCACGCCGTACACATGGCAGCGGTACTTCTCCATGCGGTAGGGGCCGGGCAGGTTGCCGATGATCTGACCGGTTTCCAGACAGGCGGTGAAGGGCCACACCGAGTAGGCGCCGCTGTCGACATGCACCTCGGCATCGAGGCCGAGCAGACGGCCGCGCTCATCGACATAGGCCGACATGCGGTACTGGTGCTCGCGGCAGTTGGTGCCGGCCACCAGATGCTCGCGGCGGTCTTCGATCCAGCGCACCGGGCGACGCAGCGTGAGCGCAAGCCAGGCGACCGCCACCTCCTCGGGCATGAGGTTGCACTTGTAGCCGAAGCCGCCGCCGACATCGGGCGCGATCACCCGCAGGCTGGCCAGCTCGAGGCCCAGGCACTGCGCCAGCCCCGAGCGGATCATGTGCGGCACCTGGGTGGAGGAATACACCACCAGCTGCGAGCGCTGGTCATCCCAGTAGGCGAGCACCGCCTTGCCTTCCATGGGCGACATGCTCTGGCGCGCCATGCGGAACTCGCGGGTGACCACATGGGCGGCGCGGCGGGCGACCTCGCTGAGGTCTTCCTCGCGCTTGAGATGGATGAACAGGTTGCTGTTCCAGTGCTCGTGCACCTGCACCGACGAGGCCCGCGCGGTGGCGGCATCGGGCAGCGGGGTGAGCGGCTCGATGTCGGGAACCACCTCGGCGGCGAGATCTTCGGCCTGGGCGCGGGTGGGCGCCACGCACACCGCGAGCGGCTCGCCCACGAAGCGCACCTTGCCCTGCGCGAGCACCGGATAGTCGGACACCTGATAGCCGGGCAGCGAGGACTGCGCGGTGATGGGCAGGACCGAACCGGCGAGATGCGCTGCCGTGAAGATGCGGCCCTCGGCGCCGGCCGGCAGGCCGATGCCGCGCAGCCGCCCGTGGGCGAGCGGGCTGCGCACGAAGGCTGCCTCGAGCAGGCGCGGAAAGACCAGGTCGTCGATGAAACGGCCGCGGCCGTGCAGATGACGCTCGTCTTCCTTGCGCAGGACGCGCGCGCCGATGCCCGTGGCAGAGGAACTCATGAAACGCTCCCGCGGATCAGCGGTTTGCCGACACCCCGTAACGATAGCTGTCGAGGGTGTTCTCGGCCACGCGGAACCAGAGGTTCTGCTCGTCGCGGAAGCGCCGCCAGGAGGTGAGCATCTTGGCGAACTGGGGGTTCTTCTCGGCGATCTCGTTGAAGGTTTCCTCGGTGGCCTTGTAGCAGGCGTCCATCACCGCGCGCGGGAAGGCGCGCAGCTGCGTGCCGCTGCCCACCAGGCGCTTGAGCGCCTCGGGGTTCTTGGTGTCGTAGTGGGCGATCATGGCGGCCATCTGCTCGGTGCTGGCGGCCTCGAGCATTTCCTGCTGGGTCTTGGAGAGGGCCTCCCAGGCCTTGGTGCTGACCAGCAGCGTGATCTGCGCGCTGCCCTCCCACCAGCCGGGGTAGTAGTAGAAGCGGGCCACCTTGTTCAGGCCGAGCTTCTCATCGTCATAGGGGCCCACCCACTCGGCGGCATCGATGGTGCCTTTCTCGAGGGCGGTGTAGATCTCGCCGCCGGGGATCTGCTGCGGCACCACGCCGAGCTTGGCCATGATGGTGCCGCCCAGGCCGCCGATGCGGAACTTCAGGCCCTTGAGGTCTTCGACGGTCTTGATCTCCTTGCGGTACCAGCCGCCCATCTGCACGCCGACATTGCCACAGGGGATGGGCACGATGTTGTACGGCTTGTAGAGCTCGCGCAGCAGCTCGAGGCCGCCGCCGTAGAGCATCCAGGCGTTCTGCTGGCGCGCGTTCAGGCCGAAGGCCAGACCGGCATCGAAACCCAGCGCCGCGTTCTTGCCGACGAAGAACGACGAGAACACATGGCCGCACTCCACCGTGCCGGCCGAGACGGCATCGAAGATCTGCCCGGCGGGCACGATCTCGCCGGCGGCGTGGGCGCGAAGATCAAACGAGCCGGCCGACATGGCGGTGACGCGCTTGGCGAGGGCATCGGCCGAGCCGTAGATGGTGTCGAGGCTCTTGGGCCAGGCAGTCTGCATGCGCCAGCGCGTGCCGGCCTGGGCATGAACCGTGGAAGAAACCGCCAGCGACGCGGCCGTGCCGGCCGCCGCCTTGCCTAGAAATCCTCTTCGCTGCATGAGTGCGCCCCGTTGGTTGGTGAAGGGAGAACATCAGGAGACCGGCAGGTTCCGCACGAACGGGGCTGACAGCCGCCCCGGACGCCGCGAGCCTTGACAGAAACTCGGCCCGCGTGGAACCATGGTTTGCATGCAAACAATAGGCGTGGCCCGAGGGCTTGTCAACAAACCGCTGGCCGCCCGGCAAGGCGCCGGAACCCGTGATCGCGGCATCTGGGATCGGCCCGGTTTCCTGGTGCGCCGGCTGCACCAGATCCATGTGGCGCTGTTCCTGGAGCAGGTGGCCGATGGCGAGGTCACGCCCATCCAGTACGGGCTGCTCAGCATCCTCTCGATGAACCCCGGCATCGACCAGTTCACGCTCGGCGAGGAGCTCGGCCTTGATCGCGCCAATGTGGCCGGCATCCTCAAGCGCCTGGAAGCCCGCGGCTGGGTGCGGCGGGTGGTCGATGCCGACAACCGCCGCCGCAAGCTTTGCCTGGTCACGCCGCGCGGCGAGGCCTTCCTGAAGGCCCACCATCCGCAGATGCAGCAGTCGCAGCGCAAGCTGCTCGCGCCGCTCTCGGCGGCCGAGCGCGAGCAGTTCATCGACCTGCTCACGCGGCTGGTGGAAGGCAACAACGACAGCGGCCGCACCGCGCTGCGCCCCGGCGGCAAGGCCTTCGGCACCCCCGACTGAACCCCTCGCATGCATCACGGCGCCGCCGGCCCGCCGGCCGCGGCGCGAGACACGATTCCGATACCGACAGCGACACCGTCAACGACACCCCCCAAGGCACCGGAGACCCATCAGATGGCCGACCTCAAGCTCGATTTCTGCGGCGTGAAGTTCAAGCACCCGATCATCATCGCCTCGCTGGAGACCACCAACAGCCCCGAGGTGATTCGCGAGTGCGTCGATGCCGGCGCCGCGGGCATGATCGTCAAGACCCTCACCGACATCGAGGACATGGCGCGCCTCACCGAGAACTCGAAGTACGCCATCCTCAACGAGAAGAACGAGCTCATCAAAGGCAAGGTCAACAAGAACTTCATCTTCTACAGCCGCTCGGGCTATTCCAGCACCGGCTTTCGCGAATGGGTGCCGCATCTCATCGAGCTCAACAAGTACGCGCAGGACCGCGGCTCGCACCTGATCGGCAGCGCCGGCGGCAAGACCGTGCAGAGCTGGATCGACATCTGCCGCACCATCGAGGACTGCGGCCTGCCCATGGTGGAGCTCAACTTCGGCTGCCCGCACCCGGCGATGATGCCCGGCGTGCATGGCGGCTCGATGATCGGCCAGGAGCCCGAGGTGGCCCGCGAGGTGACCGCCCGGGTGTGCGAGGCGGTGAAGATTCCGGTGGTGATCAAGCTCACGCCTGACCAGTCGCGGGTGATGGAGGTGGCGCGCGCCGTGAAGGAAGCCGGCGCGGCCGGGGTCACGGCCACCAACCGCTACACCGGCTTCTCGGTGGACATCGAGACCGGCCAGCCGCGGCTGGGCGGGCCGGCCGGCATCGGCGGCGTGTGGGCCAAGCCGCTGTCGCTGCGCTGGGTGCACCGCATCTACAACGAGCTGGGCATGCCGATCACCGGCTCCAACGGCATCTACGACCACCGCGATGTGGTCGAGTTCATCATGACCGGCGCGCCGCTGGTGCAGGTGGGCTCCATCCTGATGCTCAAGGGCATCAAGTACCTGCCGCACATCATCTCGGGCCTGGAGGAGTTCATGGACAGCCATGGCTACCCCGACATCGCCTCGATGACCGGCATCGCCTCGCGCCGCGCGGTGAAAGACTACGGCGACCAGTTCCGCAAGCCGCGCATGCACAGCGAGATCGCGCAGGAGGCCTGCAAGAACCCGAGCTGCACCATCTGCATCCAGACCTGCTTCTACGACGCGCTGGCCCAGGGCCCGGGCAAGGTGGCCTCGCTGCACGACAACTGCATCGGCTGCGAGATGTGCACCCAGACCTGCCCCTTCAACGCCACCAGCATGCACACCACCACCGACGAGGACCGCGCCCGCGAGACCTTCTTCCAGATCCCCGACGGGGTGTTCGAGATCGGCAAGTTCGCCAAGGGCTTTGACCGCGGCATCAAGCTGGCCCGGGTGAAGGGATGAGCGCGGCTGCTCCCGCCACCGCGCCCGGCGCGGTGCGCTACCGGTTTGCCTTCGACATCGGTGGCACCTTCACCGACCTGGTGCTGCTCGGCAGCGACGGCTCGGTGCTCACCGCCAAGGTGCTGAGCGACCAGGTCGATGTGGTCGGCCCCATCCGCGCCGGGCTGGCGCGGCTGCTGGCACAACACGGCATCGCCATCGGCCAGGTGAGCGAGGTGGTGGTGGGCGCCACCACCGCGGTGACCAACCTGGTGATCGAACGCAAGGGCGCGCGCACCGGGCTGATCGCCACCGCCGGCTTTCGCGATGTGATCGAGATCGCGCGCGAGCTGCGCTACGACCTCTATGACCTGACCGCGCCCGGTCCCGACCCGGTGATTCCGCGCGAGCTGCGCATGGAGGTGGCCGAGCGCATCGATGCCGCCGGCGCGGTGGTGCAGGCCCTGGACGAGGCCGATGCCGAACGCGCGGTGCGCGCGCTGGTGGCCGAGGGCGCACAGGCCATCGCGGTGTGCCTGCTGCACAGCTTCACCAATCCCGACCACGAGCAGCGCATCAAGGCGGTGGCGCATCGCGTGGCGCCGCAGCTGCCGGTGTCGCTTTCCAGCGAGGTGCTCGGCGAGCTGCGCGAATACGAGCGCACCGTGGCCACCGTGCTCAACGCCTATGTCATGCCGATGGTGGGTGGCTATCTCGGCACCATCGAGGACGGCCTGCGGGCCATGGGCATCCAGGCCACGCTGCGCATCATGCTGTCCAACGGCGGGGTGATCTCGCGCGAGTTCGGCGAGCGCATGCCGATCCGCATGCTCGAGTCGGGCCCGGCCGCCGGCGCCCTGGGCGCGGCGCACGCGGCGCGTCTGGCGCAGATGCCCAATGTGATCGCCTTCGACATGGGCGGCACCACC
>CAIZPE010000265.1 GCA_903934795.1 uncultured bacterium
CCGAGCATCGGCGCCGAGCGCTCGGCCTACTTCACCTTCATCATGTTCGAGGCGGCGTACTTCTGCGAGATCATGCGCGCCGGCATCCAGAGCATTCCCAAAGGCCAGGTCGGCGCCGCCTACGCCATCGGGCTGGACTACTGGCAGGCCATGCGCCTGATCGTGCTGCCGCAGGCCTTCCGCAACATGCTGCCGGTGCTGCTCACCCAGACCATCATCCTGTTCCAGGATGTCTCGCTGGTGTCGCTGCTCAACGTCACCGACTTCGTCGGCGCGGCCAGCAAGGTGGCTCAGCGCGACAGCCGGGTGGTCGAGATGTACCTGTTCGTGGCGGTGGTGTACTTCGTGCTGTGCTCGGCCCTGTCGGCGGCGGTGCGCCGGCTGCAGGCCCGCATCGCCATCGTGCGCTGAGCGCGCCGCCCCTTGCCCGAGGAATGCCGATGTCGATGATCGAGTTCAAGCAGGTCAGCAAGTGGTACGGGGACTTCCAGGTGCTCACCGACTGCACCACCCAGGTGGCCAAGGGCGAGGTGGTGGTGGTGTGCGGGCCCTCCGGCTCGGGCAAGTCCACCCTCATCAAGTGCGCCAATGCGCTCGAGCCCTTCCAGAAGGGCGAGATCCGGGTCGATGGCGTGTCGGTGGGCGCGCCCGGCACCAATCTGCCCAGGCTGCGCTCGCGCATCGGCATGGTGTTTCAGCACTTCGAGCTCTTTCCGCACCTTTCGATCACCGAGAACCTCACCCTGGGCCAGACCCGGGTGCTCGGTCGCAGCCCCGACCAGGCCCGCGAGAAGGGAAGCCAGCTGCTCGAGCGGGTGGGGCTGTCGGCGCATGCCGCCAAGTTTCCGGGCCAGCTCTCGGGTGGCCAGCAGCAGCGCGTGGCGATCGCCCGCGCGCTGGCCATGGACCCGATCGCGATGCTCTTCGACGAGCCCACCTCGGCGCTCGACCCCGAGATGGTCAACGAGGTGCTCGATGTGATGGTCGAGCTCGCCCGCGAGGGCATGACCATGATGGTGGTCACCCACGAGATGGGCTTTGCCCGCAAGGTGGCCGACCGGGTGGTGTTCATGGACCAGGGCCGCATCGTCGAGGACTGCACCAAGACCGAGTTCTTCGAGACCCCGCGCGGTCCGCGGGCCCAGGAGTTCCTCTCCAAGATCCTCAGCCACTGAGTCCGCCATGTCCGACGCCCCCGCCGCGCCCGCCCACGAGGGCCACTGCCGCCTCGAGCCCTTCGAGGGCGGCGTGGTGTTCCGCATCACCCGCCCGGCCAAGCTCAATGCCATCACCCGGCCGATCCTGCTGGCGCTCGATGCCTGCCTGCGCGACATGGCCGCTGCCGGCCAGCGGCTGCTGGTGATCACCGGCGAGGGCGAGAAGGCCTTCTGCGCCGGCACCGATCTGGCCGAGACCCAGGCCATGCCGCCCGATGCCCGGCTCGACAAGAGCGCCATGGCCCGCGAGCTGCTGGTGCGGCTGTCACGATCGCCGGTGGTCAGCGTGGCGGCGATCAATGGCCTGGCCTATGGCGGCGGGCTGGAGCTGGCCATGGCCTGCACGCTGCGCGTGGCCGCGGCCCATGTCCGGGTGTCGCTGCCCGAGATCAAGCTCGGCCTGCTGCCGGCCTATGCCGGCACGCAGTTCCTGCCGGCGCTGGTCGGGCCCTCGCGCGCCCTCGATCTCATGCTCACCGGGCGCCCGGTGCCGGCCGACGAGGCCCTGGCCATGGGGCTGGTCAATCGCGTGGTGCCCGCGGGCGAATCCGTGCTCGATCAGGCCATCGCGCTCGGCCGCGAGGTGACCCGGTTCAGCCCCGATGCCATCGCCGGCATCCGGCGCTGCGTGGCCGCCGCCGGGCCCGAGGTGACCGACGCCGGGCTGGCGGTGGAAGACGCGGTGGTGCGCGCGGTGTTCCTCACCGAGAACGCCCGCGAGGGCGTGGCTGCCTTCCTGGAAAAGCGCCCGGCGGTGTTTCGCTGACCCACGCTGGCGCACGGCCGACGGCTCGCGCCGGCGCATGGCCGTCCGCGGCGCGGCCGCGCTCGGCTCAGGCCCGCGGGTCGATCGGTCCCGCGCCCGGAAAACGCGCCTCGAGCACCTCGGCGGCATCGAGCAGCAGGTCTTCGCGAAAGCGCGAGGCCATGAGCTGCACGCCCACCGGCAGGCCCTGCGCCATGCCCACCGGCGCCGAGAGCGCGGGCAGGCCGAGGGTGGCGGCCGGAAAGAGCGGCGCCTGCGCGCGGAAGATGCGCTCGAAGTCGGCGCGGCTGCGGGTGTCCAGGCCCTGCTCGAAGGGCAGCTCGGCGCTCACGGGGTAGAGCGCCAGCGGGTATTCGGCGAGGAAGCCCATCATCGATCGCAGCAGCGCGGCCCGGCCGGCGCCGGCCTGCATGAGCTCGAGCGCGCTCAGCTCCGGCGCCTGATCGAGCATCCAGGCGAAGGCCTGGCGGATGCCGGCATCGCCGTGGGCGGTCACCGCCGGCGCCATCAGATGGCGTGCCTCGCCGTGCACGAAGCGGTTCCAGAGATCGGCTGCCTGCGCCATGCCGGGCGGATCGCGCTCTTCCACCGCGTAGCCGGCGGCCGCGAGCGCGTCGGCCGCGCGGCGCAGGGCATCGCGCACCGGCGGGCTTGCAGGCGTGCCGGCGGCATCGAAGCTCAGCGCCACGCGGATGGGCCGCGCCACCGGCTCGCCGGCCAGCGGTGCGGGCACCCACCAGGGGTCGCGCAGGTCGGCTGCGGCCATGGCCGCGAGCGCCACCCGCAGGTCGCGTACCGAGCGGGTGAGCGGGCCCTGCACCGACATCAGCTGGGCACTGAGCGGGCGCTCGGCGCTGGCGCTGGGATTGAAGGCCGGCACGCGGCCGAAGGAGGGGCGCAGGCCGAAGGTGCCGGTGCAGTAGGCGGGGTAGCGGATGGAGCCGCCGATGTCGTTGCCGTGGGCCATCGCGCCGATGCCGGCGGCCAGCGCCGCCGAGGCTCCGCCCGAGGAGCCGCCCGGGGTGTGAGCGGGCGACCAGGGATTCAGCGTGCGGCCGTGCAGGTCGTTCTCGGTGAACCAGCGAAACGAGAAGCCCGGTGTGTTGGTGCGGCCCACCGGGATGGCGCCGGCGCGGCGCAGGTTGGCCACCACCGGGCTGTCGGCCGGCGCGATCAGATCACGCCAGGCGACCACGCCGTTGGTGGTCGGTCGGCCGGCAAGATCGACATTGACCTTGACGGTGACCGGCACCCCGTGCAGCGGGCCGAGCGCTTCGCCTGCCGCCACGGCGCGATCGGCCGCCCGGGCCTGCGCGAGCGCCGAATCGGCGAGCACATCGACCACCGCGTTGATCGCGGGATTGACGGCGGCGATCCGATCGAGGCAGGCCTGCACCGCCTCGCGGCTGCTGATCAGCCCGGTGCGGATGCCGTGGGCGAGATCGACCGCGTCCCAGGCATGCAGGGGCGCGACGGGGGTGGCAGGCTGGGGCATGACGGGTCTCCTGAGCGGGTGGGCACCAGTGTGCCCGATGCTGCGCCGGCAGGCCGCTGGGCACCCTCGGCTATGATCCGTGGCTATTGCGCAGGAGCTCCGGCATGAACCGATTCCGACGACTGATCTCGGTGGGCGCCACGGCGCTGGCCGCCGGCCGCCACGCCAGCGCGAGCGCGCAGGGCGCGCGCACGCTCAGGGTGATCGTGCCCTTTGCCGCCGGCGGGCCGATCGATCTCACTGTGCGCATGCTGGTGGACAAGGCGCGCGAGTCGCTCGGCACGGTCATCGTCGAGAACCGGCCCGGCGCCGGCGGCGGCATCGGCGTGGCGGCCGTGGCTCGCGCCGCGCCCGACGGGCAGACCATCGGCGTGGCGGCGGTGGCGATGCACGCGATCAACCCCTGGCTGTTCGCGAAGCTGCCCTACGACCCGATCCGCGATTTCGCACCGATCGTGCAGATGGTGCGCATCCCGAATGTGCTGGTGATCAACACCGAGACCGCCGAGCGCCTGCGCATCGCCAGCCTGCGTGATTTCATCGCCTACGCCCGCGCCAATCCCGCCCGGCTGAACTACGCCAGCGGCGGCAACGGCAGCGCCGGCCACCTTGCCGGCGAGCTCTTCAAGCAGCGCGCCGGCTTCTTCGCGGTTCACATTCCCTATGCCGGCGGCGGCCCGGCGCAGCTCGCGCTGCTCTCGGGGCAGGTGGATTTCTCGCTCGACAACCTGGCCACGGCCGCGCCCAACCTGCGCGGCGGCCGAATCCGCGCGCTGGCGGTGACCACGGCCCGGCGCACGCCGCTGCTGCCCGAGGTGCCGGCGATTGCCGAGACCTATCCGGGCTTCGAGATCGACACCTGGTGGGGGCTGACCGCGCCGGTGGGCACGCCACCCGAGGTGATCACCCGCCTGAACGCGGTGTTCGGCGAGGCGCTGCGCGCGCCCGATATTCAGGCGAAGTTCGCTCAGCTGATGGCCGAGCCGGTGCCGGGCAGCCCGGCGCAGTTTGCGGCGCTGATCGAACGCGAGCTGCGGCGCTACGAGCCGGTGGTGAAGGCGAGCGGCGCGAAGGTGGACTGAGCGTCGCCCGGCCTCGGCTGCGGGCCGTCAGCCCGCTCCGAGCAGCCAGGCCCGTCGCGCCAGCATCGGCGCCCAGGCGGTCTCGTCAACCAGATGCCGCGGCCGTTGCCCCGCCAGCAGCACCGCGTCCAGCGCCTCGATCACGCTGCGGCCGTTGCGCTCGGCGGCGTCGGCGGTGTGCCCGGCGAGGTGCGGCGTGACCACCAGGTTGGGCAGCTCGGGCAGGCCGGTGCCCTGACGGCCCTGCCGGTCGGTGATCACATCGAGGGCCGCGCCGCCGAGCCGGCCGCTGAGAAGCGCCGCCACCAGCGCGGCTTCATCGACCACCTCGCCGCGGGAGGCGTTCACGAACAGCGCGCCCGGCTTCATCGTGGCGATGGCCTGCGCGCTGATCAGTCCGCGGGTCTGATCGGTGAGCGGCACGCACGGCACCAGCACATCGGCGCCAGCCACGCAGGCGTCGAAGTCCATCGGCTGGACGAAACCGGGCAGTCGCGCCGGCGTGCGGGTGTGCGCGGCCACCCGCGCGCCCAGCCCCGCGTGCAGCATGGTGCCCAGCGCGGTGCCGATCGCGCCGCAGCCGATCAGACCCACCTGACGGCCGGCGAGGTCGAGGGCGCGGCCCGAGAAGGCCGCGCGGGTGGCGGCCCAGCCCTGGCTGCGCATCGATGCGCCGATCTGCGGCAGGCTGTGCAGCAGCGCGAGGATCTGCGCCACGCACCACTCGGCCACGCTGGTGGCGTTGCCCCCGGGCACATTGCTCACCGTGACGCCGTGGCGGGCGCAGGCGGCCATGGGGATCACATCGAGACCCACGCCGTGCCGGGCCACATGCAGCAGGCTGGGCGCGAGCGCGCAGGCATCGGCAGGCAGGTCGTCGCGGGCGATGACCGCGTGCGGATCGAAATCGCGCAGCGCCTGCGCGATGACCTCGGTGAGCGGCGCAGGGGCGATCCGCAGCGCGAAGCGCTGATCGAGCGCTGCCGCGATCGCCGGGCTCAGCGCGCGGGTGCTCAGCACCCGGGGGCGGGTTGCCTGAGCGCTCATTCCGGCTGGATCCCGGTTTCGCGGATGACCGCGCGCCACTTGTCGATCTCGGCCCGCACATGGGCCGCGAAGCGCTCGGGCGAGCCGCCCACCGGGTCGGCGCCATTGGCCACCAGGCGGCCCTGCACCGCGGGGTCGCGCAGCGCCTCGTTGACCAGCCCGTTCACCGATTCGACCGCCACGGCCGGGATGCCCCGCGGCCCGAAGAAGCCGAACCAGGAGCCGGAATCGAAGCTCGCCAGTTTCTTCTCCTGCAGGGTGGGCACCTCTGGCAGGGAGCGGGAGCGGGCGTCGCCGGTGACCGCCAGCGCGCGCACCGTGCCGGCCCTGATCAGGCCGATGACCGATGGCCCGGTGGCGAACATGAACTGGATGCGCCCGCCGACCAGATCGCGCAGCGCCTCGGCGCCGCGGTAGGGCACATGCTGCGGTCGGGTGCCGGTGCGCAGGCCGAAGAGCGCGCCGGTGAGGTGGGCGGCGGTGCCGATGCCGGTAGAGCCGTAGTTGAACGCATCGGGCTGGCGACGCATCAGCGCGATGAACTCCTCGACCGTCTGCGCCGGCACGCCGGCATGCACCACCAGCACATTGCAGACATCGGCGATCAGCACGATGGGAACCAGATCGGTGAGCGGGTTGTAGGCCAGGCGAGGCACCAGCGAGGGGCTGACCGCGATCGGCCCCACCGAGGCGCACAGCAGGGTGTGGCCGTCGGGCGCGGCCAGCGCGGCCTGGGCCGTGCCGACATTGCCGCCGGCGCCGGCCTTGTTCTCGGGCACCACCGGCACCTTCCAGCGATCGGCGAAGCGCGCCGCCATCTCGCGGGCGAGGATGTCGGTGGTGCCGCCGGCGCTGAACGGAATGATGATGCGCACCGCGCGTGAGGGATAGCCGCCGCCGGACTGCGCCTGCACGATCGTCGGGGTGACGCCGGTGGCGCCGATCGCCAGTCCGCCCAGGGCGCTCAGCGCCTGCCGGCGTTCGGGATCGGACACGGAGCGGGTCATGGGCGGGTCCTCGCAGGCCGGGATGGGAGAGCCGCCATGGATCGGGTCAGACCGGAAAGCGCGAGCCGGGCTGATCGAGTCGCCAGATCGCGGCCAGCCAGTCGCGGGCGCGTGCCGCGCCCAGCACCGGCGCGGCCAGCTCGAGGAATTTCTCCTCGAGGTCCTGGTCGGAGAGCGGTGCGTCGGGATCGCCGATGCGGGTGGGCTGGAAGAAGCTGGCCTGTCGACCGTCACGGGTGGTGAAACCGATCCGCGCCGCGCGCTGGCCGGGGAAGGCGCGGTCGCAGTCGGGGTCGACCTCGGTGCGGATGCGGGCCATCAGCGCGCGGATGGCCGGACTGGCCAGGCGCGCCGGGCTCATCGCGTCGAGGCGCACGCTGCCGTGGAGCAGCGCGCTGGCCACCACGAAGCGCAGGCTGAAGCGGGCTTCGGCCTCGGTGCGGGGATCGGCGATGTCGGCCACCGCGAGCGCCTCGCCATAGGTGGCCACCGAGACCTCGGCGAGGTCATCGGGCGCGATGCCGAGCTGGCGGCGCAGCGCCAGCGCGCCATCGATCGCCGCGAAGGCGTGCCCGCAGCAGCCATGGTTCTTGAAGGTCATGGCGGTGATGTTCCAGCGCTCGCCGAGATCGCCGGTGGCCTCGGCCCACGAGGGCGCGTTGCTCATGGCCACGCCCAGGCCGGCCTCGCCGTCGAGCACATCGGGCGAGCCGATCATCCCGGCGGCGGCGAACTGCGCCGCCTGCACCCCGGCCTGCGCGGCGCGCCCGGCGTGCAGCGGCTTGGCGTGCGAGTCGCTGCGGAAGGCCTGCTGCAGGCCGGCGGCGAAGGTGGCCACGGTGGCCAGGGCATGGGCGTGCTGCGCGCCGCTCAGCCCGAGCAGCAGGCCGGCAGCCGGGGCGGCGCCGAAGCAGCCCACGGTGCCGGTGTTGTGCCAGTAGCGGTAGTGGGCCCGGCCCATCACCGCGCCGATGCGGGTGGAGATCTCGTAGCCCGCGATCACGGCCCGCAGCAGGGCGGGGCCGTCAGCGTTGCGGGACTGCGCGAGGGCCAGCGCCGCGGCGATGGTCGGGGCGCCCGGGTGGTAGATGGCCTCCTTGTAGATGTCGTCGAACTCGACGGTGTGCGCGGCGGTGCCGTTGACCAGCGCCGCCGCGCCGGTGGTGGCGCGCCGGCCGAGCAGCAGCCGCGATGCGCCGGTGTCGAGCTCCTCGGCGAGCGCCTGCGCCATCAGCGTGACCGGCGGGCACACCGAGCCGGCCACCGCGCAGGCCGTCCAGTCGATGACAGCGCGGCGGGCGTGATGCCACACCGCCTCGGGCAGCGGGCGGAGGGCGGTGTCGGCCGCGAAGGCTCCGAAGTCGGTCAGCAGGCGGCTCATGACAGTGGGGCGGCCAGGACCGCTCAGGTGCGGTAGGACGGATCGATGCGATCGGCCAGCCGGCGCATGGCCGGCCACTCGAGCACGCCGTAGGGTCGCCGGGTGCCCGGCCGGTAGGCGTGGTGGGTCTTCTCGATGAAATCGGCCGGGGGCATGACCAGGCCCTGGCCGGCGGCCTGGGCCATCAGCTGCGCGCGGCAGGCCCGCTCGACCCGGTAGGTGTTGTTGAAGGCCTCGGCGATGCTGCGGCCCACGGTGAGCACGCCGTGATTGCGCAGGAACATCAGGTCGGCGTCGCCGAGATCGCGCACCAGCCGCTCGCGCTCGCCCGGGTCGACCGCCACGCCTTCGTAGTCGTGGTAAGCGACCTTGTCGAAGCGCATGGCGGTCTGGGTGATCGGCAGCAGGCCCTCGGGCAGGGCCGACACCGCCATGGTGGCGAGCGAGTGGGTGTGCACCACGCCGTGCACGGCGGGCAGGGCCTCGTGGATGGCGGCGTGGATCACCCAGCCCGCGGGGTTGAACCGGTAGCCCAGGCCGGGCGGGAACTCGGGCGCCCAGAGCACCTCGCCGGCGAGGTTGATGCGCACCAGCGACGAGGCGGTGATCTCGTCGTAGGTGAGGCCGAAGGCGTTGAGCAGGAACTCCTCGGTGCCGGGGATCTTCACCGAGATGTGGTTGTAGATGAGGTCGTCCATCCCGAAGTGCTTCACCAGCCGGTAGGCGCAGGCGCAGTCCACGCGGGCAGCCCACTCCTGCGGGCTGACCTGATCGCGGATGGACGCGAGCTGCAGCGGCGGATAGTCGGGATCGGGCTGCAGTACCGGATAGGCGCTGCGCAGGTCGGCCAGCGCGGCACGGGCCTCAGACATGATCGGCGGCGTCTCCCGGGACGGGGACGGGCTCGGCCAGGCGGCTGGCCAGCACCTTGTCGATGCGCTTGTTGTCCATGTCGACCACCTCGAAGCGCCAGTCCTGCCAGTCGATGCGATCGCCGGTGTTGGGCACGCGGCCCAGCAGCAGCATCACCATCCCGCTGAGCGTGTGGTAGCGGCCCTTGTCCTCCTCGGGCAGTTCGGGCAGGGCAAGCCGGTCCTTGAGCTCGGGCAGCGGGATCAGGCCGTCGAGCAGCCAGGAGCCGTCGTCGCGCTGCATGGCCCAGGCATCCTCGGCGCGGTGCGGCTTGAACTCGCCGGTGATCGCCTCGAGCACATCCTGCAGCGTGACCAGACCCTGGATCTCGCCGTATTCGTCGATCACCAGCGCGAGCTGCACATTGTTCGAGCGGAAGTTCTCGAGCAGCTCCATGCCGGTCTGGGTCTCGGGCACGAACACCGCCGGCAGCAGGTCGCGGGCGAGATCGGCGCGCTCGCCGCGCAGGGTCTGGGCGAGCACCTGGCGCGCGGTGGCGATGCCCAGCACCGTGCCCGGTCCGCCCTTGCATACCGGGAAACGGCTGTGCTCGGCGCGCTCGATCTTCTGCAGGTTGTCCTCGAGCGGGTCGTCGATGTCGAGCCAGACGATGTCGGCGCGCGGAATCATCAGCGAGGTGATCTGACGGTCGTCGAGCCGGAACACGTTGCGCACCATCTGGTGTTCCTGGCGCTCGATCACCCCTGCGTCGGAGCCCTCGGCGAGCATGGCCTGGATGTCCTCCTCGGTGACCGCGCTCTGCGAACCGGCGCGCACGCCGAACAGACGCAGGGTGAGGTCGGTGGACAGGCTGAGCAGGCGCACGAAGGGCTTGGTCAGAATGGCCAGGGCCTGCAGCGGCCGGGCCACCACGCGGGCGATCGGCTCGGGGTTGATCTGGCCCAGGCGTTTGGGCAGCAGCTCGCCGATGACGATGGAGAAGTAGGTGATGCTCACCACCACCAGCGCGGTGGCGCCGATCTCGCTGGGGCCGCGCTCCAGACCGAGGGTCTGAAGCCAGAGCGCGAAGGGCGCGGCCAGCGCCGCCTCGCCGACGATGCCGTTCAGCACGCCGATGGAGGTGATCCCGATCTGGATCGTGGACAGGAAGCGGGTGGGATCCTGGCCCAGGGTGAGGGCGGTGGCTGCCCCGGCATCACCGGCATCGGCCATCTTCTGAAGGCGGGTACGACGCGCGGTGACCAGCGCGATTTCGGCCATGGCGAGCATCCCGTTGAGCAGGATGAGGCCGAACAGGACGACGATTTCCATGGAGTGGGCGCCGGCGGGCGCCCCAGCGGTTTCGGAATCGGCATTGTCGCAGGCCGCGGGCCCCTCGCGCAAAGCCGCCCGGCGCCTGGCTCGGGCCTACACTGCCCGCACCACGCTGGCGAGGAGGCCGACATGATCGAACATCACCTGGACATCCCGACCCCCGACGGGCTCATGAACACCTTCTATGTGCACCCCGACGAGGGCGGGCCGCACCCGGTGGTGCTGTTCTACATGGACGCGCCGGGCAAGCGCGAGGAGCTGCACGACATGGCGCGGCGCATCGCCTCGGTGGGCTACGCGGTGATCCTGCCCAACCTGTACTACCGGCGCACCCGCGAGTTCGTCATGGTGCGCGACGAGGCCGGCTTCAAGCGCATGTTCGAGATGATGGACCACCTCAGCAATGCGCTGATCGCCAGCGACACCGGCGCGCTGCTGCGCTTCATCGACTCGCGGCCCGAGTTGCGTCACAACCGGGTGGGCGTCGTGGGCTACTGCATGAGCGGGCCGTTCTCGGTGACCGCCGCGGCGAACCACGCCGATCGCATCTCGTGCATCGCCTCGATCTACGGCGCACGCATGGTCACCGACAAGCCCGACTCGCCGCACCGGGTGCTCGACCGCGTGCGCTGCGAGTCGTACTTCGCCTGCGCCGAGATCGACCAGTACGCGCCGCGCGAGATGATCGATACCCTGGAGTCGGCGCTGAAGACGGCCGGCACGCCTTACCGGCTGGAGTGGTACCCGGGCGCGCAGCACGGCTTCGCCTTCCCGCTGCGGGCCGGCATCTACGACAAGCCCAGCGCCGAGCGTCACTGGCAGCGTCTGTTCTCGCTGTTCGAGCGCAACCTGAAGCGCTGAGCGGGCGGCAGCGGCGCGGCCGGCCCGGGGCCTGGTGGCGCTCGGGTCGGGCCTCGCGGCCGGCCCGCCCATGCCCCGGAGGCTGCGCGATCGGGCCTCAGTCGCGAAAGAAGAACTCGCCGATCGACTGGTCGTAGAGCGCGGGCACCTGTTCGTGGCCCACTGCCCGCGCCTTGGCCACCACCTCGGCACGCACGGCGCGCATCAGCCGGTCGACGCTCACGCCGGGCTGCTCGATCTGACGCAGCAGCACGCGGGTGAACAGGCCGTTGGGATCGCGATCGCCGGGGTTGAGCCGGTCGAGCGCCTGCTGACCGGCGCCCGCCGAGAAAAGCACCATCTGGCCCGTGGCCGGGGTGGTGGGCGCCATGCCACGGGTGCCGATCGCCCGACCGCTGCCCTTGAAGGGGTTGTCGCGGCAGGCGTCGACGATCGCCAGCGTGAACCGCGCCTTGCGATCCTGGATGTCGTCGAGCACCTTCTGCAGCGGCAGGGCATCGTCGCGCACCTGTTCGGCGGAATCGCCTCGGATGTCGGCCGGCAGCAGATAGTTGGTGCCGCCGATCTGCACCCCGTGCCCGGCGAAGAAGAACAGCACCTCGTCGCCGCCCTGGATGCGACTGTTGAACTGGCGCAGTTCGTCCTTCATGGCCCGCTCGGTGAGGTCGGTGCGCAGCGTGACCGCATAGCCGAGCTTGCCGAGCTGCGCGGCCATCGCGCGGGCGTCGGCCCGGGCGTTCTGCAGCGGGGTGACCGTGGTGTAGCTGTCGTTGCCGATCACCAGCGCGAGACGGCGCGCGCTGCCGGCCGTGGGGGCTTTGGGCGTCGCGCTGGCAGCGGGCGCCTGGGCCACCGGCTGGGTGGTCGCGGGTGCGGCGGGCGGGTTGCTGGCGGCCTGCTGGCGACGCACTTCCTCGCGCAGCTTGGCGAGTTCGGCGGCGAGCTCCTCGATCGGACCGAGCCTTGCCGGGGCGGCAGGCGCGCTGGTGCCGGCCACCGCGGGTGGGTTGCCGGGTGGGCGTACCGCAGGCGCCGGGCCGGCCTGGCTCACCGTGGGCGAAGGGCTGGCCTGGCTCAAGACGGGCGCCGGGCCCGGCGGACTGACGATCGGCGCAGGGCCGGCCGGGCTCACAGCGGGCGCCGCGCTGGCTGGCCTTGCGGTGGACGCAGGGCCGACCGGGGTGACCGGTGTCGCGGTCACCGGTCTGATGGTCTGCGCGGTCATGGTGGCCATCGGCTGGGCCGTGACCGCGGCCACCGACGGCACGGGCTGGCTGGGGCGTGATTGATCGAGCATGGCATGGATGCGATCGCGCGCCGCCTGCTCGGACATCACCGGGTCCGACCGGCCGGCGACCGGTGGCGTGGCCGACGCCGGACCGCTGCGTACCGCGGCAGTGGCGCTTGCCTGGAGCGCGCCGCCGAGCGTGGGCATGCGCACGGTCCGGACCCCGTCGAGGAAGGCCGCACCGCTGGCGCTGACCATGCCGCGCGACCAGGCGCGGAGCACCGCGTGGGCGGGTTCCTCGCGGCTCTCCCGGGCGAGCTCACGCAGCTTGAACGGATCGATGCCCATCGGCGCGGTGCGCACGAAGGCGTTCACGAAGATGCCCGGTCCCTGCCAGCGTCGTACGCTGAGTTCCAGGAAGGCAGTGCTCTCGGCAGCCCAGGGCGGGCTGCTGCCGAGGGCGGCGATGATCGGCGTCCAGGCGCTGGTGGCCTCGACCGTGCGCGTCCAGTCGGAGAACCGGGTGATGCTGAACCAGCGGGAGCACCGGGTGACCAGCTGGCTGTGAAGGGTGTCGTGGCGGTCGACCAGCCAGGCGTTGGCGGCGTTCTCCTCGCACACCGAGCGTTCCCAGTTCATGCGGTCGGTGACTGCCCGCAACACCAGCAGCGGCACGGCGGCGGCCGGATCCTCGGACTGGACGGCCACGGTGTGGGCCACGGTTTCCATGCCGGCGACCTTGCGCGGCTGATTGAAGACCGCGATCACCCGCCAGCGGCCATCGGGCAGCCCGACGAGGTTGCCGCCGCCCAGGTCGAGCATGCCCTGGATGATCGAGCCCGTCACCGGTTGCGCCTGGGCGCCGGTGGGCAGGAGGAGCGCAGCCGGCAACAGCAGGAGGGCGGCGACCAGCGCGAACAGCCTCCCGATCGCACGGCGGCGGCCCTGCGCGGCTGGCGCGCTGCACCCGGATCGGAGGGGCATCGGGATCGGCTGGGGTGCGGCCGGCAGCGGGTGCTCGGGCATGGCTCTCCTCATCGTGAATGGCCACGGCCACGGCGCCGTCGGCGGTTCATCCTATCGCGGGGGCCTGGTGCCCGCGGCGGCCCGGCCCCCGGCCGGTCGGATCGCCGGCGTGAACGGCCGGCGCTTTGCTATCCTCGACCCATCCGCCGTCCGCAGCGCATTCCCGCCCTGGCCCGTCGACCGGCGACAAGGATCTCCTGATGAGCGATGTGTCGGTGGACCGCACCCGCCGGGTGCGGCCGGTGCTTGAGTATCCCTGTGGCGAACCGCCGGCGGCCGGCCAGGCCACCGAGGTGGCGCCCGGCGTGCTCTGGATCCGCATGCCCCTGCCGTTCTCGCTGGCCAACATCAATCTGTGGGCAATCCGCGACGGCGAGGGCTGGACGGTGGTCGACACCGGCATCCAGACCCCCGAGACCGCCACCGCCTGGCGCGAGGTGCTGGCCGGGCCGATGGCCGGCCTGCCGGTCACGCGGGTGATCGTCACCCACATGCACCCTGACCACGTCGGCATGGCGGGCTGGCTGATCCGCAAGTTCCCGGGCGCCGCGCTGTGGATGACCAAGCTCGAGTACCTCAACTGCCGGGTGCTGGTGGCCGACACCGGCCGCGAGGCGCCCGAGGACGGCGTGCTGTTCTACCGCCGTGCCGGCTGGAACGAGGAAGCCATCGAGCATTACCGCACCCGCTTTGGCGGCTTCGGCAAGAGCACCTACAAGATCCCCGACAGCTTCCGGCGCCTGAAGGATGGCGACGAGCTGCGCATCGGCGAGCATGCCTGGCGGGTGGTGGTGGGCAACGGCCACTCGCCCGAGCATGCCTGTCTGCACTGCCCCGAGCTCGGCCTGCTGATCTCGGGGGATCAGGTGCTGCCGCGCATCTCCTCCAATGTCTCGGTGTTTCCCACCGAGCCGCAGGCCGATCCGCTGGGCGACTGGCTGAGTTCGCTGGCGCGCATCCGCCGCGAGGTGCCCGATGCGGTGCTGGTGCTGCCGGCCCACAACGAACCCTTCCGTGGCCTGCATGCGCGGCTCGATGACCTGATCCGCGGTCACGAGGTCGGCCTCGAGCGTCTGCGCCGCTCGCTGCGCGACCGGCGCTGCCGGGCGATCGATGTCTTCGGCGCGCTGTTTGCGCGCAAGATCGACGGCGACAAGCACCTGCTGGGCATGGCCACCGGCGAGAGCCTCGCCCACCTCAACTACCTCATCGCCCGTGGCGAGGCGGTCCTGGAGACCGACGAGCAGGGTGTGAACTGGTACCGCGCCGCCTGAATCCATGTCGTTCGCCCTGATCCCCGGTGCCGAAACCGGCAGCCTGCTGGCGGCCATGGCTGCCACCGCGCTGCTGGGGCTGAAGCATGGCTTCGACGCCGATCACCTCGCGGCCATCGACGCGGTGGGGCGGGTGCACCGCCAGGCCGGCCGGCTGCGCGCGGCGGCCGCCAGCGGCGCGCTGTTCTCGGGCGGGCACGCCCTGGTGATGCTGGCGGCGGCGCTGCTCGCGTTCCGGGCCGGCGGCACCCTCCTGCCCGACTGGCTGGACGCGGCCGGCGCCTGGCTCTCCATCGGCTGCCTGAGTCTGATCGGCATGCTGAGCATCCGCTCGGCCGACCATCATCGGCCCGGGCCGCTCGCCTGGCGGCGCGCCCTGCTCGGGCGGCTGCTGCCAAGCGACATGCCGGCCTGGTCGGCCGCGCTGGTGGGCGGGCTCTTCGCCTTCTCGCTCGACACGCTGGCCACGGCCGCCATGTTTGCCGGCTCGGGGGCCCGACTGGGCGGCTTGCCGGCGGTGGCCTTGCTGGGGCTGGCCTTTGCCGCCGGGATGCTCACGGCTGACGGCCTCTCGGGCTGGTGGGTGAACCGGCTGAGCGGTGCCGGCGCGCTGCAGCAGCGCCGGGGTCGGCGCCTGGCCGGTTGGCTGGTGGGCCTGGCCGCGCTGTTCACCGCCGCGCTGGGCGCGGCCCGGCAGCTGGCGCCGGCGCTCGATGACTGGGCCGACTCCCATGCACTGGGCGTGGGGCTCGCCCTGCTGCTGGCCACCTCGCTCAGCCTGGTGGCGGCCGCAGCCTACGCCCGGTTGCGCCCGGGCTGAGCGGGCCGGCGCGGTCCGAACCGGCAGCGCGCCCGCCTGCCCGGGCTGATCGGGCCTCAGCCCTTCGCGCGCAGCGCCTCCCAGACCCGTGGCGGCGTGAAGGGCATGTCCATCGGCGGCACGCCGCGCCGCCGCAGTGCATCGCTCATCGCATTGACCAGCGCCGGCAGCGAGCCCGAGCAGCCGGATTCCCCCACGCCCTTGGCGCCGAGCGCGTTCAGGCGGGTGGGCACCGGGTGGTAATCGGTGCGGATGTGGCGCAGCCAGTCGGCCCTCGGCATGACATAGTCCATGAAGCTGCCGGTGAGCAGCTGGGCGGTGTCGGGGTCGTAGACCAGCTGCTCGCCGAACACCTGACCCGCGCCCTGCACCACGCCGCCGTGCACCTGGCCCTGGGTGAGCTGCGGCGAGACCACATGGCCGAGATCGTCCACCGAGGTGTAGGCCACGATCTCGGTGATGCCGGTGGCCGGATCGATCTCGACCTCGGCCACATGGCAGCCATTGGGGAAGGTGGTGCCCGAGGTGGACTCCCCTTCGCAGTCGAGCGGATGCGGGCTGGCGCCGCGCAGCGACTCGGCCAGCTCGAACAGGCCGATGCGGTGCTCGCCGCCGTGGAAGGCGCCGTCACGGTACTCGAGGGTGGCCGCAGGCAATGACAGGGCGCGGGCGGCGTGCGGTCGCGCGCGCTCGATCAGGTTGCCGGCCAGCACCTTGAGTGCGCTGCCCGCCCCGTAGAGCGAGCGCGATCCGCCGGTGCCGTTGCCCACCAGCTCCTCGGCGGGATCGCTGGCGTGGTAGCGCAGCTGCTCGCGCGGCACGCCGAGCAGGCCGGCCACCAGCTGCGTGAACGAGGTCTCGTGGCCCTGACCCGAGGGGCCGGTGACGCCGTGCAGATGGAGCAGGCCGTCATCGCGGAAACGCGCCGAGACCTGGTCCTTGGGGGCCACGCCGCCGCCCGAGGCCTCGAGGTAGCAGCCGAAGCCGATGCCGCGCAACCGGCCGCGGGCCTCGCTGGCCTGACGGCGGGCGTCGAAGCCGGCATAGCCGGCCAGGCCGAGCGCCTTGTCCATCACGGCGGCGAACTCGCCGCTGTCGTACTCGGTGCCGTTGGCCGTGGTGTAAGGGAAGGCCGAGGGCGGGATGAAGTTGCGCCGGCGCAGCGCCACCCGGTCAAAGCCATGTTCGGCCGCGGCCTGGTCGATCAGCCGCTCGATGGCATAGGCGATGTCGGGTCGGCCGGCGCCCCGGTAGGCCGACACCGGCACGGTGTGGGTGTAGACCAGCGTGGAGCGCGCGTGCAGGGCCGGCACCCGATAGGCCCCTCCCATGGTCACGGTGAGGTTGCGGGTGCCGATCATCGACTGGAAGTAGCAGGTGTAGGCGCCGAGATCGGCCTGGTTCTCGTAGCGCAGCGCCAGGATGTTGCCTTCGGCGTCGAGCGCGATGCTTGCCTGCAGCACCAGCGCGCGGCCGTGCCAGTCGCTGAGGAAGATCTCGCTGCGCGAACCCACCCACTTCACCGGCCGGCCGAGCTTGCGCGCGGCGAGCATCACCAGCGCCTGCTCGGGATACGGCCCGCCGCGCAGGCCGAAGGAGCCGCCGACATCATGGGCGATCACCTCGATGCGGCTGGCGTCGTAGCCGGTGATCGCGGTGAGCGACTGCCGCATGCCGAGCATCCCCTGGGTGGGGGTGTGGATGGTGAAGCGGTCGGTCTCGGGGTGATGCACCGCCAGGCAGGCCCGCGGCTCGAGGGGCGCGCCGGCCAGGCGCTGGCTGTGCATGCGCAGGGTGGTGGTGTGGGCGGCCCGGGCGAAGGCGGCATCGGCCGCGGCGGCGTCGCCGGCCTCGTAGACCACGCTGACATTGCCGGGCATGGACTCGTGCACCAGCGGGGCGCCGGGGGCGAGTGCCGCATCCAGCGAGGCGACCGCGGGCAGGTCCTCGTAGTCGATGGCGACCAGTTCGGCGGCGTCCTGCGCGGCGCGGGCGGTGTCGGCGATCACCATCGCGATGGGCTGCCCGACGAAGCGGACCTGGTCGGTGGCGAGGATGGGCAGCTGACACTTGACCTGGGGCTTGCCGTCGGCACCGGTGACCGGCGGCCCGCCCGGGATGGGCTGGAAGCCGGCCTCGGCGACATCGAAGGCGGTGAGCACGGCGACCACGCCGGCGGCCTCGCTGGCGGCCGAGCCGTCCACGCGCAGCAGCCGGGCATGGGCACGATCGGATCGGACCATGGCGGCGTGCAGCTGACCGGGCAGGTTCCAGTCGGCGGTGTAGCGGCCCTGGCCGGTGACCAGGCGCCGGTCTTCGTCGCGGGCGGGCGCCAGCCCACCGGTGCGCGGATCGATATTCACGCTCATTGGGCGCCCCCCTCGGCGGCGGCCAGCCGGCCGGCGGCGGTGCGCACCGCCTCGACGATGTTCACGTAGCCGGTGCAGCGGCAAAGGTTGCCGGCGAGCCCCTCCAGGATCTGCTCGTCAGAGGGGGAGGGGTGGCGGCGAAGCAGATCGACGCTGGCCATGATCATGCCTGGCGTGCAGAAGCCGCACTGCAGGCCGTGGCAGGCCGAGAAAGCCTCCTGCACGGGGTGCAGGCGTTCGCCCTGGGCGAGGCCCTCGATGGTGACCACCGAGCAGCCCTCGGCCTGTGCGGCGAGCATGGTGCAGGACTTCACGGCCTGGCCATCGACATGCACGGTGCAGCAGCCGCACTGGCTGGTGTCGCAGCCGACATGGGTGCCGGTCAGCCCGAAGCTGTCGCGCAGCAGGTCGGCCAGCAGCGTGCGCTCCTCGCACTGCGCGGTGCGCGGCTGGCCATTGAGGACGAGTTCGATCTTCATGGGGAGGTCTCCGGGTCAGGCCGAGGCGCTGGTGAGCGCGGCCACCGCGCGCTGGGTCATGAGCGTGACGAGGTGGGCGCGGTACTGGGCAGGGGCGTGCAGGTCGGCGTTCAGGCCCTCGGGCGAAAGGCTGAGCGAGCCGACAGCGGCGGCCGAGAGGTCGCGGGCGAGGGCCGTCTCGGCCGCCTGCCAGCGGAACACGCCCGGGCCGGCCCCGGTCACCGCCACGCGGATCTCGTCGTCGAACTCGGCCACGAACACCCCGGTCATGGCATAGCCCGAGGCGGGATGCGGGAACTTGGCGTAGGCCGCACGCCGCGGGCAGCCGAAGCGCACCGCGGTGATGATCTCGTCGGGCTCCAGCGCGGTGGTGAACATGCCCTGGAAGAATTCATCGGCCGGGATGCCGCGCCGGTCGGTGACCACCACCGCGCGGCAAGCCAGCACCGCGGCCGGGTAGTCGGCGGCCGGATCGTTGTTGGCGATCGATCCGCCCAGGGTGCCGCGGGCGCGCACCTGCGGATCGCCGATGCGTCCGGCGAGATCGGCCAGGGCCGGCAGGCTGGTGCGCACCGTCGCGTCAGCGGCGATCTCGCCATGCCGTGTGCCCGCACCCACCGACAGCGCGTCGCGGTCGCGGGCAACGCCGCGCAGTTCAGCGAGCCTGCCGATGTCGATCAGGGTGGAGGGGGCCGCCAGCCGGTGCTTCATCGAGGGCAGCAGGGTCATGCCACCGGCCAGCAGCCGGGCTTGCGGATCGGCCTTCAGGCCGGCCAGCGCCTGTGTCAGGCCGGCGGCCCGCTGGTAGGAGAAGGGATACATGGAGTGCCTTTCGGGGCAGGCCCGTTTCCGGGGATGGCGGGACATTAACACCGCGTGCCGGGCGCAGCCGGGGAGTCCGTTTCGCGCCTTGCCGGCAGATTGCCGTGGCGAGCGATCCCCGGCATTGATCCTGGAAGGGGGCGGCGGACGGAATCTGCCGCCAGACGGTATCCAGTTCCTGCGTCGGGGGCCGAAAACCGTCGTATGGCTCTTCGCGCGTCCAGCAGGGATTCGGCGGCACCGGTGGTTCGGGTGCGGGCCGCCCTCGTGCGCCGCCGAGTACCGCTCCTGTTCGCCGGCAGTCTGCTGGTGGCCGTGGCCTGCGCCGTTGCCCAGACCCACTCGCCGGGGCCACGTGCGCCGCTGGCGGGCATCGCCCGTGATTCGGTCGCCGTGGTCACCGGGGCCAGCGGCGACACGGTTCTGCTGCGAGCCGGTTCGCTGACCTCGCCGGTGCGGCCGGGCATGCAGCTCGCGGCCGGCGATCGGCTCTTCACCCGGGGCGGCGGCCGGGTTGCGCTGCGCTTTTCCGATGGCGCGGTGATGGCCCTGCATCCGAACACCGAGTTCCGGATCGACGACTACCAGTACGACACCGCCGACCAGCGCAGCTTCCTCAGCCTGATGCGGGGCGCGCTGCGCACCGTCACCGGGGCGATCGGCCGCCGCCAGCGCGATGACTACCGCCTGAACACCCCCAGCGCGACGATCGGGATCCGCGGCACCGAGTACGAGGCCAGCGAGACGGTCTGTCCGCCGTCTGGCTGCGGGCCGGGCGAGCGGGCCGGGCTCGCCCTGCGGGTGATCCAGGGCCGGGTTGCGCTCAGCAACGAGGCTGGCAGTCTCGAGGTCGGCGCGGGTGCGACCGGGCTCGTGACCGACCGGCGTACGCTGCCGGTGCTTGCCGCGCAGACGCTGCCGCCGCAGGCAGTCCCGCCGCAGGCAGCCCCGGCAGCGGCGGTGCCACGGCAGACCGTCGGGTCCCCGCCGGAACCACCGGTTCCGGGCAGCGAGCCGGTTGCGCCACGCTGAGCCAGCGATGCGCGGGGCCGATCGGCCCTACACTGCCGCGATGTTCGGCACCGCATTCACCTGGTGGGGCACCGCGGTCACCTGGCTGGAGGTCATCGCATGCCTGCTCGCCTTCGCCTGCGTGGTCTGCAACATCCTCGAGAACTCCTGGGGTTGGCCCCTGGCGATCGTGAGCAGCGGCCTCTATGCCTGGCTCTTCGCGCACCATCGCATCTATGGCGACGCCGGCCTGCAGGTGTTCTTCGCCCTCACCTCGCTCTGGGGATGGTGGCAGTGGCTGTTCGGTCGCCGCGCCGGTGCCGGGCCGGGCGAGCGCTTGAGGGTGGTGCGGCTCGCGCCACGCCAGATGCGGGTGCTGGCGCTGGCCTGGCTCGCGCTTTGGCTGGGCCTCGGCCTGGTTCTCACCCGGCTGACCGACTCCGACGTCCCCTGGCTGGATGCCTTTCCCACCGCGGGCAGCCTGCTCGGTCAGGTGCTGCTCGGACGCAAGGTGCTCGAGAACTGGCTGGTCTGGATGCTGGTCAATGTGTCGAGCATCGCGCTTTTCACCCACAAGCAGCTCTGGCTCACCGCCCTGCTGTATGCGCTGTTCATTGGCACGGCGCTGATCGGGTGGCTGCGCTGGCGGGCGGTCTGGCGCGCCGGGCGCGGGCCGATCTGAGAAGGGCGCTGGTGTATCCTCAATCCGTCTTCCGACCGTCATGGCCCGACCTGCCAACCCGACCCAGGCGCCGGCTCCTGCCGGCCTGACCACCGCCGACCCCCGGTCGCTGCCGGGGTCGGTGCTCGACGGCCTCGGAGCCCATGTCTGCCTGCTCGATGCCCGCGGCGTGATCCTGGTCGTGAACCGGGCCTGGCAGGAGTTCGCGGTGGCCAACGGCGCGCCCCCCGGCACCCGCCATGAGGGCACCAACTACCTCTCGGTATGCGAGGCCGGCGATGCCGCGGGCTGCGGCGTGGGCGAGCAGCCATCGTTTGCGTCCGGGTTGCGCGATGTGCTCGCGGGTCGCGCCGACGCCTTCGAGTTCGAATATCCCTGCCACTCTGCCGCCGAGCAGCGCTGGTTCCTGGCCCGCGTTGCCCGGGTGCGCGACAGCGACCCGCCGCTCGTGGTGGTGGCCCATGACGACATCTCTGCGCTCAAGCGCACCCAGCTCACCCTTGCAAGACGCGAGGCGGTGCTCGCCGATCTCGCAGCGTCGATCCCCGGTGCACTGTTCCGGCTGGTGGTCGGCGCCGATGGCGCGTTCGGCTATCGCTACCTCAGCCCGGGCGCCGCTGCGCTGTTCGGGCTGGATGCGGCGGCGCTCGCCGCCGACGCCCGCTGCATCGACGAGCAGGTGCTGCCCGAGGACCGCGCCGAGCGCGCGCGCAGCCTGCGGGCCGCTGCGGCCGCCGGCATCCGCTGGGAGAGCGAACACCGCATCCGGCTGGCCGACGGTGCCGTACGCTGGGTGCAGGCTCAGGCCCTGCCGCGGCCCGATGGCGCCGGAGGGACACTCTTCACCGGTCTGTTCAGCGATGTCACCGATCGCCGTCGCGCCGAGGAGGGCCTGCGGATCAGCGAGGAGACCTACCGGACACTGTTCCAGACCATTCCGCTCGGGGTGGTCTACCACGACCCGTCCGGCCGGATCACCTCGGCCAACCCGGCCGCCCAGCGCATCCTGGGGCTGAGCCTCGATCAGATGCAGGGCCGCAGCTCGGTCGATTCCCGCTGGCGCGCCATCCGCGAAGACGGCGCCGACTTTCCCGGCGATCAGCACCCCGCAGCGCAGGCCATCCGGACACGCCAGCCGGTGCGCGATGTGGTGATGGGCGTGTCGGTGCCGGAACGGGGCTATGTCTGGATCATGGTCAACGCGGTGCCGATCCTCAAGGCTGGCGAACTGGTCGAGGTCTACGCCAGCTTCGAGGACATCACCCAGCGCGTCCTTCTGAGCCAGGAGCTGCGCCAGCAGGCCACCACCGACTTTCTCACCGGCCTGGTCAATCGCCGCTACTTCATGGAACGCCTGGAGGCCGAGTTCTCGCGGGTGCGCCGCCATGGGCGTCACCAGAGCTGCCTGCTGGCGCTCGATCTCGATCACTTCAAGCGGGTCAACGACACCCACGGCCATGCCGCCGGCGACCAGGTGCTGCGCCATGTTGCCGACCTGATGCGCCAGAGCGTGCGTCGCCCGGATGTGCTCTCGCGCAGTGGCGGCGAGGAGTTCCTGCTGCTGCTGCCCGACACCGGCCGCGAGGCGGCGGTGTCACTGGCCGAGCGTATCCGCCGGCGCATCGCTGCCTCGCCCACGATGGCCGATGGCCTGCCGATCGCCGTCACGATCAGCATCGGTGTCAGTGCGCTCAATCCCGCCGACACCACCCCCGACGCCGTGCTGGCGCGCGCCGATGCCGCGCTCTATGAAGCCAAGCGCAGCGGGCGCGATACGGTGCGTGTCGCTGGCTGAGGAGATCCATGCCGACCCATCTCGACCCCGAGGAACTCGCCCGTCTGGCCCATGCCGACGAGCTGCGGCTGCGGCTTCCTGTCCCGTCGCGGCCGGTCTCGAGCGACGAGTTCATGCCCGCACCGCAAAGCCCGCAGCAGCGGCGATTCGAGGCCCGCACGCTCGCCTACGGTCGCGAGTTCGCGCGCCACCAGGGCCTGACCCGCCGGCGCTTCTTTCAGAGCGCAGCCGGGATGGCCGCAGCGTTCCTCGCGATGAACGACACCTGGGGCCCGCTCTTCGCGGTGTCGCACGCAGAGGCGGCCACCCCCGACATGGCGAGTGCGCGCGCCTCGGCGCTGTCGGGCCAGTTCATCATGGACATGCACACCCATTTCCTGCATGACCAGACCCGGCTCGCCGGTTTCATCCGTTCCCGCGAGGCGGTGGGTCGTGCCGGATGGAATCCGGCGCTTGCGGGCAGGCCGCAGTCGCTGGAAGACCTGAAGTACGCGAACTACTTCAAGGAGGTCTTTCTCGACTCCGACACCAAGGTGGCGCTGATCAGCGGCTCGGCCTCGCATGACCCGGTCGACTGGTTCCTGAGCAACGACCAGAAGCGCGACGCGCGCGCCCGCATCAATGCCACCGCCGGCGGCACCCGCCGCGCCTTCTCGCACCTGATCTTCACGCCGGGCGTGCCCGGCGCGCTCGAGCGCTTCGAGCGTGAACTCGTCGCGCTCGCGCCCGACTCCATCAAGGGCTACACCATCGGCGACAACACCAACAAGCCGATGGCGCGCTGGCCCTGGCGCATGGACGACGAGAAGCTCGCCTACCCTTACTACGAGCGCGCGCTCAAGGCCGGCATCCGCAATGTCTGCGTGCACAAGGGCCTGTTCCCGCCGCACACCGAGCAGCAGTTCCCGCACCTGCTGCCCTACTGCCGCGTCGACGATGTCGCCCGGGCCGCGCGCGACTGGCCGCAGCTCAATTTCATCATCTACCACTCGGCCTACCGGTATGCCGCCGGCGGGCGCACCGAGGATGCCTGGGCGCAGGTGCAGGCGAGCGGTCGGGTCGACTGGGTGACTGACCTCGCCGAGATCCCGTCGCGCCACGGCGTGAGCAATGTCTATGGCGATCTCGGCCAGATCTTCGCCCAGAGCACCATGGCCGATCCCCACCTGGCGGCCTTCATGATGGGCACGCTCATCCGCGGTCTGGGCGTGGAGCGGGTGGTGTGGGGCACCGACGCGATCTGGACCGGCTCGCCGCAGTGGCAGATCGAGGCGCTGCGCCGCCTGGAGATTCCCGAGGACATGCAGCGCCGCCATGGCTTCCAGCCCCTGGGGCCTGCCGATGGTCCGGTGAAGAACGCGATCTTCGGCGGCAACAATGCCCGTCTGTACGGCTTCACCGAGGCCCAGCGCCAGGCGCTGGCCGGCGACCGGCTGAGCGAGGCGCGGCTGGCCTATCAGAGGGCCGGCACCTCGCGTTCGAACCTGGCCTACGGCTTCGTGGCGCGCGATCGCGCCAGCTGAAGCCCCGGCGCCGTTGCGGCCACCCGGGCCGCAGCCGGGCCGCGTCATAGAATCGCGGTCCATCGACCTTCCATCCGGCTCATCCGGTCTTTCCAGGAGAACCCCGTGTCGCGCCTGCCTGCATTCCGTTCCAACCCCGATGCCGCCATGCCGGCTGCGTCCTCATCCGGCCAAGCGCGCCGCAAGGCCCTGCAGGCGGCGGGCGCCCTGGCCCTGGGCGCCGCCTTGCCCGGCGCGGCCCGGGCCCAGTCCGACTGGCCGCGGCAGTCGGTGCGTCTGGTGGTGCCCTTTCCGGCCGGCGGCGGTGCCGACCTCGGCGCGCGTGCAGTGGCCGTGCACCTGGGCAATGCCTTCGGCAAGCCGGTGGTGGTGGAGAACCGCGCCGGCGCCGACGGCGCGGTGGCTGCGCTGGAGGTGAAGCGCTCGGCGCCCGATGGCCACACCCTGTTCTTCGGCACGGCCACCTCGATGTCGTATGTGCCCTCGCTCAAGCGCGAGCCGCCCTATGACCCGGTGGCCGACTTCACGCCGATCTCCACCTTCTGCATCTTCACCTTCTACCTGATGGTGGCGCCGACCATGCCGGCGCGCACCCTGGCTGAACTGGTGGCACATGTGAAGGCCAACCCGGGCAAGTTCGCCTACGCCACCGGCAACAGCACCGGCATCCTGAGCATGGGCCAGCTCGCCCGCCAGAACGGCCTGGACATGACCCATGTGCCCTACAAGGGCGAGGCCCAGGCCGCGATCGATCTGATCGGCGGGCGGGTGCAGATGATGTTCGCCACGCCGGCGGTGATGCCCCAGCTGCTCAAGGAGAAGTTCCGGCCGGTGGCGGTGCTGCTGCCTCGGCGCACCACCACCATGCCCGAGGTGCCCACCATGGCCGAGGCCGGTCAGCCGCTGGTCAACATCTCGCCCTGGGGCGGGCTGTTCGGGCCGGCGCGTCTGCCGGGCGACCTGGTCGAGCGCATCTCGCGCGACTTCGGCACGGTCATGCGGCGCGCCGATGTGGCCGAGCAGTACGAGAAGCTCGGCCTGTTCCCCACGCCGTCCACGCCGCAGGTGATGGCCGATGTGCTGCGTCAGCAGCTCGCGGTCTGGGACCGCACCATGCGCGACCTGGGCATCGCCCGCGAGTGATCGGGGCGCTCAGGTCCGCAGGCTGATCAGCAACGCGGCGGCGAGGCCCGTCGCCAGCGGTGGCAGCGCCAGCGGCCAGGCTCGTCGGTAGAGCGCGGCTTCGGCCGCGCCCAGGCCGAGCACTGCGGTGCCCATCGACACCCGCATCGGCGAGAGCATCGAGAGGTTGGCCGACACGCTGGTCTGCACGGCTGCGATCCAGGCCGGGTCGGCACCCAGCCCGCGGGCCAGCGCAATGTCCAGGGGCATGAGCATGGCCGCGGCGGCCGCCGCGCTGCCGGTGAGAAAGCCGCCCACGGCCGCGAGCAGCGGCACACCCAGCAGTGCCCAGCGCTGCGCGAGTTCGCTCAGCGCCTCGGCCAGCGCCTGGGCCATGCCCGAGCCGAGATAGCACTGCGCCATCAGCATGAAGCTGGTGGTCACCGCGCAGGCTCGCCAGGCGCCGCGCGCGGCGCCGATCGTCAGCGCGGCGGGGGCGGCGCGCGCCGCCAGCGCCACCGCCAGCGCCACTGCGATCACCCACAGCCCCGGTGCGTAGAAGGGCGCGAAACCCGGTTTGCCGGGCAGGGGCGTGAGCACCGCCACCGAGGAAAGCGCGTCACGCAGCGGGCCGATCAGACGGGTGGCGCACAGCACGCCCACGAGCGCCGCCCCGGGCGCGGCGGCGCGCAGTGCGGCCATCACCGCGGCGCGATCGGGCCGCCGATCACGCCAGAAGCGCAGCGCCAGCAGCGCCGCGCAGGGCGCGGCTGCCGCGATCTCGGGATCGCTGTGGCGGTTGGCGAGCGCCACCAGCCCGATCAGCAGCGCGGTCCAGGCGATGTCGTCGCGCTTGTGCGCTGCGCTGATCGGCACGCCGGCCTCGCTCGCAAAGCGCCAGTAGAGCGGCAGGTAGAGCGCGTGGATGCCGGCCTGCAGCAGCGCTGTGCGCAGGCCGAGATCACTGGCTGCCATGCCCGCGAGCGCCGCGCCGGCCGAGGTGCCCACCGCGAGCGCGCCCCAGGGCACCAGCGACTGGCTGAACAGGCCCAGCAGCAGCGCCGGCAGGCCGTGCAGGCCGAGCGTGCGCAGCGCCGCCAGTGCGATGAGATAGCCCACGCCGAAGCCGGTGACCGCCTCGGCAAACGGCGCGAGCAGGAAGCACAGCGACCACAGGCGGCGCGGATCGATCGGGGTGGCGGGCGCGCTGAGGGCGCCCTCGACAGCGATGCCTTCGCCCGGCCCCGCCGTCATCGTGCCCAGCCGGGCCTGATAGGCCTGCGCGGCCTGATGGAAGAACACCCCCGGCACGATGATCGCGAGCACCGGCCACGCCAGCCACAGTCCGGCCGGCAGTTCGCGCGCGAGCAGGGCGAGGGCGGCCGGCCATCCGCCGGCCTGCAGCGCCAGCCACAGCGCGGCGCCGAGCGCGGCGGCCAGCCCGGCCAGCCCGGCGCCCAGGGCCTGCAGCCGGCCGCTGCCGAGCAGGGCCAGCACCAGCAGCAGCGGAAACGGGGCGAGCAGGGCGGCGGAGCTCATGCGCCGGTAGCATAATCCGCGTTCCCTGACCCACCCATGACGCCGGCCCCGCACGGGCATGCGGCGCACCCCTCCGATGCAGATCCTCACTGGCCGTCCGGTCACCATGGCCCCCTCGGGCATGGTTGCCTGTCCTCACTCCCTGGCGTCGCAGGCCGGGGTCGATGTGCTGCGAGCCGGCGGCTCGGCTGTCGATGCCGCGGTGGCGGCAAGCAGCACGCTGGCCGTCATCTATCCGCACATGACCGGCGTGGGCGGCGATGCCTTCTGGCTGATCCACGATGCCGCCACCGGCGCGGTGAGCTACCTCGACGGCGGCGGGCGCGCCGCGGCCAGCGGCACGATCGATCGCTTCACCGCGCAGGGCCTGCGAGAGATCCCGCTGCGCGGCATCCTGCCGGCCACCCTCACCACGCCGGGCGCGGTCGCGAGCTGGGTGGCGGCGCAGGCGCGTCATGGCCGCGTGCCGCTCGCGGGCTGCCTCGAGAGCGCGATCGCCTACGCGCGTGACGGCTTTCCGGTGACCGCACGGCTGGCCGGCTGGATCGCCGAGACCGCTGCCGACCTCGCTGCCCAGCCCGATGCCGCGGCGCTGTTCCTGCCGCAAGGCCAGGCGCCGCGCGCCGGCAGCCTGCTGCGCAACCCGGGTCTGGCCCGCACCCTGAGCGCCCTGGCCGAGGGCGGCCACGAGGGCTTCTATGGCGGCCCGGTCGGCGAGGCGCTGGCCCGCTATTCCCGCGAGCACGGCGGTTTCTTCGACGCGGCCGATCTGCGCGCCCAGCAGGCCCGCTGGGGCGAACCGATCCGCGGCACCTACCGCGACCTCACCCTGTACGAGACGCCGGCGCCCACCCAGGGATTCACGGTGCTCGAGATGCTCAACCTGCTCGAGCCCTTCGAACTGCACCGGCGACCCTACCTGGGGCCCGACCATGCCCACCTGATGGTGCAGGCCAAGCAGCTCGCCTATCACGACCGCGACCGCTACCTGGCCGATCCGCGCTTTGCCGAGGTGCCGATCGAGCGGCTGATCTCGCGCGCCCACGCTGACAGCCGTCGGGGCCTGATGGACCCGGCGCGCGCGCTGCCCTGGGACCGCATCCCCTCCGAGGGCAGCCTCACCGGCGACACGGTGTTCATTGCCGCGGTCGACGCACAGGGCAACGCCGCGGCGCTCATCAACAGCCTCTACGGCGTGTTCGGCTCGGGCGTGGTGGCCGGCGACACCGGCGTGGTCCTGCAGAACCGCAGCGCCTACTTCTCGCTCGACCCGGCGCATCCCAACTGCCTCGCGCCGGGCAAGACGCCGCTGCACACCCTGATCGCGTCGATGGGTTTCCGCAACGACCGGCTCTGGGGCGTGGTCGGCTGCATGGGCGCCGACGGCCAGCCGCAGATCCATGCCCAGACCTGGGTGTCGATGATCGATCACGGCCGCGACATCCAGGAAGCGGTGGAGGCGCCGCGCTGGCTCTCGGGTCGATTCTCGCTGGGCGAGGCGCGCGACACCCTGCACATCGAGTCGCGCTTCCCGCCCGAGACCATTGCCGAGCTCGAGCGCCGCGGGCATCTGCTCGATCGCTGGGGCCCGTTCAACGAGCGTGCCGGTCATGCCCACGGCATCGTGATCGATCCGGTGAGCGGCATGCGGCTGGGCGGCTCCGATCCGCGCAGCGACGGCGCGGCCATCGGCTACTGAGGCCCGGGCCATGACCCGGCCGGTGGTGCTGCTCACCAACCCGATCGATCCGCCGGCGCGCGAGCGTCTGGCGCAGCATGCCGAGGTGGCGCTCGCCGCGGCCGACGATCCCGGGTCCCTGCGTGCGGCGCTGAACGAGCATCGCCCGCACGCGCTGATCGTGCGGGCGATGCTGCCCCCCGATCTGTGCGAGCTTGCGCCGCAACTGCTCGCCGCCGTGCGGCATGGCGCCGGCGTCGATCTCATTCCGGTGGCGGCGGCCACCGCGGCCGGTGTGATCGTGGCCAATGTGCCGGGGGCCAATGCCGCCACGGTGGCCGAGTACGCCATCGCGCAGATGCTGCGGCATGCGCGCGGCCTCGAGCGCATCGAGGCGGGGCTGCGCGGCCCGGGCTGGGCGGCGGTGCGCGGCCAGGCCGATGCCGGGCGCGAACTCGCCGGCGCCACCCTGGGCATCGTCGGCATGGGCGCGATCGGCGCGCACCTCGCCCGCATCGCGCGCCACGGTTTCGGCATGCGGGTGCTGGGTCACCGGCGCAGCGACGCGCCGATGCCCGAGGGGGTGGAACCGGCCGGCCTTGATGCGCTGCTGGCCGCCAGCCAGTGGGTGGTGCTGGCCTGTCCGCTCACCGACCAGACCCGCGGCCTGATCGATGCCCGCCGGCTGGCGCTCATGCCCGCCGGCGCGGTGCTGGTCAATGTCTCGCGCGGCGCGGTCGTCGACGAGCCCGCGCTGATTGCGGCGCTGCGTGCCGGCACGCTGGGCGGCGCGGTGCTCGATGTGTTCGCGGCCCAGCCGCTGGCTGCCGACTCGCCCCTGCGCACGCTGCCGGGCGTGCTGCTCTCGCCGCATGTCGCCGGCATCAGCGCCGACAGCATGCGGCGCATGTCGGCCGCAGCGGTCGATCAGGTGATCGCGGTGCTGCGGGGCCACCCGCCGGCGCACTTCATCAACCCCGAGGTCTGGCCCGCGCGCCGGGCCAACCCCTTCGCGGAGGCGTCGCAGTCATGAGGATCCGATCGGTCAGGGCCACCTGGGTGCATGTGCCCATCCCGCCTGCGCAGCAGCATGTCAGCGACTTCGGTCGCATCGCCTCGTTCGATGCCACGCTCGTGCGCATCGAGACCGAGTGCGGCCTGGTCGGCTGGGGCGAGGCCAAGGAGGAGGTAGGCAGCGCCGGCAACAACCACGGCCTGACCGCGCTCATCAACCACAAGTTCGGGCCGGCCCTGATCGGCGAAGACCCGCGCGACATCAACCGGATCTGGGAGCGGCTCTACAACGGCGTGCGCGACCACTACGCGCTGTCCGAGGGCCATGTCTTCCCCATCCTCGGGCGTCGCGGCATCAGCGTGTCGGCGATCGGCGGCATCGACATGGCGCTCTGGGACATCCTGGGCAAGTCGCTGGGTGCGCCGGTGTGGCGGCTGCTTGGCGGGCGGCGCGCGCCGGCCATGCCGGCCTATGCCTCGGGCGGCTGGGCCGATGCTGCCGGCATCGGCGAGCAGCTGCTCTCCTATGTGCGCCGTGGCGGCTTTCGCGCGGTGAAGATGCGGGTCGGGGTGATCGACGGGCCGGTGCGCAACTCGGTGGCGCGGGTGCGCGCGGCCCGGGCTGCGCTGGGCCCCGACATCGGCCTGATGTGCGATGCCCACGGCACCTACACCGTCTCGCAGGCCCGCCAGTTCTGCCGCGAGGTGGAAGACTTCGACCTCACCTGGTTCGAGGAGCCGGTCACCGCCGACGACCACCGCGGGCTGGCGCAGGTGCGCGCTGGCACCTCGGTGCCGATCGCGATCGGCGAGAGCGAGTTCACCCGCCACGACTTCCTCGATGTTGCCGCGCTCGGTGGCGCCGATGTCTTTCAGCCCGATCTCGCCATCTGCGGCGGGATCAGCGAGGCGATGCGCATCGGCGCCCTCGCGAGCGCCTACAACCTGCGCCTGGCCCCGCATCTGTGGACCGGCGCGCTCGCCTTCGCGGCCGGCCTGCATGTGACCGCGGCCTGCCCGGCGGGCTGGATCCTCGAGTACTCGCTCGGCGCCAACCCCTTGCTGCACGAGCTCGCGCGCGAGCGCTTCACGGTGGTCGACGGCATGATCGAGATTCCCGATCGGCCCGGTCTTGGTGTGACCATCGACGAAGACTTCGTGGCGCGCTGGGCGGTGCCCGCGCCCTGATCGTCGCGCCTTGGCTGCCGGGTGAGTTCGATCCGGCCGTCCCGAACCGCCTGCTCTTCCTTGCCCCTTCCTTGCCCCCTTCCTTGCCCCTGCCACCAGGAGTGCCGATGTTCCGTCAGCGTCGAACCCTAGCCACCGCCCTCGGGCTGCTCGCCGGTGCCGGCATCGCACCGCGTGCCGTCGCACAGCCCGCGGCTGACTATCCCACCCGGCCTGTCCGCATCATCGTGCCCTTTGCGCCCGGCGGTGCCACCGATGTCCTCGCCCGCCTGATCGGCGGCAAGCTCGCGGAGGCCTGGGGCCAGCAGGTGGTGGTCGAGAACAAGCCCGGCGCGGGCGGCAACATCGGGGCCGAGGCCGGCGCGAGGGCGGCCGCCGACGGCCACACGCTCACCCTGTGCGCCGCGGGTTTCATGGCGGTGAACCCCTCGCTCTACCCGAAGCTCCCCTATGACCCGGTGCGTGATTTCGCGCCGGTGGCGCTGCTGGTGAAGGCGCCGCTGCTGCTGGTGGTCAACCCGGCGGTGCCGGCGCGCAGCACCCGCGAGCTGGTGGAGTGGGCAAGGGCCAACCCCGGACGGCTGACGATCGGCAATGGCGGCCAGGGAACGGCGCAGCACCTCGGCGGTGAGCTCTTCACGGCGGCCGCCGGCATCCGCGCGGTGCACCTGCCCTACAAGGGCAGCGCCCCGGCCACCACCGATCTGCTGGCCGGCGTGTTCGACGCGCAGTTCGACAACATGGTCACGCTGCTGCCGCATGTGAAGTCGGGCAGGCTGCGTGCGCTCGGCGTGTCCTCCAGCGCCCGGGTGCCGGTGCTGCCCGAGGTACCCACCATCGCCGAATCGGCGCTGCCGGGCTTCGAGACCGGCACCTGGTACGGCATCGTGGCGCCGGCGGCCACGCCGGTGCCGGTGCTCGATCGGCTCAACCGCGAGGTGGCCCGCATCGTCGCCCTGCCCGATGTGGCCGAGCGCCTGCAGGCGATGGGGCTGCTGCCGGCAGTGGGGCCGAGGGCGGTCTTCGGCGAATTCATCCGCAGCGAGATCGCGCAGTACGGCAAGCTGATCCGCAGCGCCGGCATCCGGCTGGACTGATCAGCCCCTGAACCGCGGCCCTGGCGGAACGGGTCGGCGCAGCGCGCCGTCGGTGCTTCCTCAGGCGCTGCGGGCGGCTTCACGCTCGCGCAGCCGGAAGCGCTGGATCTTGCCGGTGGCGGTCTTGGGCAGTTCGTCGAGGAACTCGATCAGCCTCGGATACTTGTAGGGCGCGAGCCGCTCCTTGACGAAGGCCTTGAGGGTCTCGTCGCTGACGCTGGCGCCGGGTTTGAGCACCACGAACGCCTTGGCACGGGTGAGTCCGTCGCCGTCGGTCACGCCGATCACGGCCGATTCCAGCACCGCGGGGTGCTGCACGAGGGTGGCTTCCACCTCGAAGGGCGAGACATAGATGCCGCTCACCTTGAGCATGTCGTCGCTTCGGCCGGCATAGGTGTAGCTGCCATCGGGGTTGCGCAGGTACTTGTCGCCGCTGCGGGTCCAGGCGCCCTGGAAGGTCTCGCGCGACTTCTCGCGGTTGCCCCAGTACATCAGGGCGGCGCTCGGGCCCTCGATGTAGAGATCCCCGGTCTCGCCATCGGGCACCGGGCGGCCCTCGTCGTCGCGCAGTTCGATCCGGTAGCCGGGCACCGGCCAGCCGGTGCTGCCGTAGCGCACCGCACCAGGACGGTTCGACAGGAAGATGTGCAGCATCTCGGTGGAGCCGATGCCGTCGATCACATCGACGCCGAAGTGGGCGCTGAAGCGCTCGCCGAGCTCGGCGGGCAGCGCCTCGCCGGCCGAGGACACCAGCCGCAGCGCCACGGTCTCGCGCGCCGGCAGCGCCGTCGAGGCGAGCATGCCGGCAAAGCCGGTGGGCGCGCCGTAGAACACCGTCACGCGCTGGTCGTGCCAGCGGCGGAACACCGCGTCCGGGGTCGGGCGCTCGGCCATCAGCACCACCGTGGCGCCCACGCTCATGGGGAAGGTCAGCGCATTGCCCAGTCCGTAGGCGAAATAGAGTTTGGCGGCCGAGAAGCAGACATCGCCGTCGCGCAGCCCCAGCACGCCGATGCCGTAGAGCTGCGCCGTCCACCAGGCGTTGCCGTGGCTGTGCACCGTGCCCTTGGGGCGGCCGGTGGAGCCGGAGGAGTACAGCCAGAAGCCCGGCGCGTCGGGCCCCACCGCCGCGGCCCGGGCTTGCGGTGCGTGGCGCGCGAGCAGATCGGCCATGGCCTCCTGGCCGGGCGCCGGCGTGAAGGGGCTGCCGGCAACCACCACCGACTTCACCTCGTGGGGGGCCGCCGCCATCGCCTGCCCCAGGACCGGCAGCAGCGCCGCCGACACGATCACCGCCTGCGCGCGGCTGTGCGCGAGCATGTAGGCATAGTCGTCGGCGGTGAGCAGGGTGTTCACCGCCACCGGCACGATGCCGGCGTGCAGGGCGCCCAGGAAGGCCACCGGCCATTCGCAGCAGTCATGCATGAGCAGCAGCACCCGCTCCTCACGGCGCAGACCCAGGCCGAGCAGGGCGCTGGCCATGCGCCGTACCTCGTCGGCCAGCGCGCCGTAGCTCAGGCTGCGACGGTCGTCGATGAAGGCGGGCCGTCCGGCCCGGCCCTCGTGGCCGCCGAGCAGGTGGGCAGCGAGGTTGAAGTCGGCGCCGGGGGGCGCGAGGCGGGCGGTATCGGTCATCGGCAGTCTCCTGTTCGTGGGCTGCCCCTCGATGACCGGGCGGCCTTGGCCGGATCGGACGCCGGCCTCGTGTTTGCATCCATCAGGAAGATGCAGTATTTTGCTTGCATGAAATCTAAAGCGATCGACTTTTCATGTCAAGCAATATAGTGCAGTCCTTGGTATCGCCACCTGCCGAGGCCGATCTGCCTGCCGCAGGTGGCCGCATCCCGGCCGATGGCAAGCATCCTTTCCTGGTGGCGCTTGGCGAGCGGGTGAGGGCGCTGCGGGCGCGGCGAGGGCGCCCGCGCAAGGCGCTGGCGCGCGACGCGGGGGTGTCCGAGCGTCATCTCGCCAACCTGGAGTACGGGGTGGGCAACGCGTCCATCCTCGTGCTGCTGCAGGTGGCCCACGCGCTGGACTGCTCGCTGGCCGAGCTGCTGGGTGATGTCAGCACCAGCTCGCCCGAGTGGCTGATGATCCGCGAGCTGCTCGCCGGTGCCGACGAGGCCGGGCTGCGCCGCGCCCGTCTCGCGATCGGCGAGGCGCTGGGCAGCGCCGGGCGTGGTCCGGCGCGCGGCCTGCGGGTGGCGCTGGTCGGGCTGCGCGGGGCGGGCAAGTCCACCCTGGGGGCGCTGCTCGCCGAGGACCTCGGTTTCCCGTTCATCGAGCTCAGCCGCGAGATCGAGCGGCTCGCCGGTTGCACCGTGGGCGAGATCCAGGCGCTCTACGGCGCGACGGCCTACCGCCGCTACGAGCGTCGGGCGCTCGAGGAGGTGATCCGGGACCGTGCCGAGGCGGTGATCGCCACCCCGGGCGGCCTCGTGTCCGATCCGGGCAGCTTCACGCTGCTGCTCGATCACTGCACCACCGTCTGGCTGCAGGCCCTGCCCGAGGACCATCTGCGGCGGGTGGCGGCCCAGGGCGATCTGCGGCCGATGGCAGCCAGCCGCGAGGCGCTGGAGGACCTCAAGAACATCCTCGCCGGGCGCGCCGCCTTCTACGCCAAGGCGGATCTGGCGCTGGACACGAGCGCCAGCCCGCTCGACGCCACGTTCGCCGCCTTGCGCCGCCTCGTCCGGGAATCCCTGCGCCTGCCGCTGGCAGCATGATGCAGTGGGCAGGGTTGGAAGATGCAACAAAATGCTTGATTCGGAAAAATTAAAGCACTATGATGCGTATGCCGCGTGCCGATCCGGTACGCCTTTCCGCACACCAGGAGACTGCCGTGACCCAAGCCGATCGCGTCGACTACCAAACCAGTCCTGACCGCTACCGCCACTGGAAGCTCAGCTTCGATGGCCCGGTCGCCACCCTGGCGGCCGATTTCGACGAGAACGGCGGTCTGCGCGCAGGCTACAAGCTCAAGCTCAACAGCTATGACCTCGGGGTCGACATCGAGCTGAACGACGCCCTCAACCGCATCCGTTTCGAGCACCCCGAGGTGCGCACGGTGGTGCTCACCAGCCTCAAGGACAAGGTGTTCTGCTCGGGTGCCAACATCTTCATGCTCGGGGTGAGCAGCCATGCCTGGAAGGTGAACTTCTGCAAGTTCACCAACGAGACCCGCAACAGCATGGAAGACTCTTCGGCGAACAGCGGACTGAAGTTCCTGGCCGCGGTCAACGGCGCCTGCGCCGGCGGCGGCTACGAGCTGGCGCTGGCCTGCGACGAGATTCTGCTGGTTGACGACCGCTCCTCGGCGGTCAGCCTGCCCGAGGTGCCGCTGCTGGGCGTGCTGCCGGGCACCGGCGGGCTCACCCGCGTCACCGACAAGCGCCATGTGCGCCATGACCTTGCCGACATCTTCTGCACCACCACCGAGGGCGTGCGCGGGCAGAAGGCCAAGGAGTGGCGGCTGGTCGACGATATCGCCCGGCCGGCGGCGTTCGCGCAGAAGGTGCGCGAGCGGGCGCAGGCGCTGGCCGCGCTCAGCGACCGCCCGGCCGACGCCCGCGGCGTGAGCCTCAGTCCGCTGCCGCGGCGCATCGAGGCCGATGCGATCCGCTACCGCCATGTCGCGGTGACCATCGACCGCACCCGCCGCACCGCCACCATCACGGTGAGTGCGCCGCAGGGCCCGCAGCCCGCCGATCTCGCCGGCATCGAGGCTGCCGGTGATGCCTGGTATCCGCTCGCCCTGGCCCGCGAACTCGATGACGCCATTCTCGAGATGCGCACCAACGAGCTCGACATCGGCACCTGGCTGATCCGCACCGAGGGCGATCCGGCCGCGGTCCTGGCCATGGACGCCACGCTGGTGGCGCATCGCGACCACTGGCTGGTGCGCGAGACCATCGGCCTGCTGCGCCGCGCCTTCGCCCGCCTCGATGTGTCCTCGCGCAGCCTGTTCGCGCTGATCGACCAGGCCAGCTGCTTTGCCGGCAGCTTCCTCGAGCTGGCCCTGGCCTGCGACCGCAGCTACCAGCTTGCGCTGCCCGACAGCCCCGAGGCCGCACCGACGATCACGGTGTCGGATGCCAACTTCGGCCTGTACCCCATGGTCACCGGCCAGAGCCGCCTGCAGCGCCGCTTCTACGACGAGCAGCCGGCGCTCGACGCGGTGCGCGCCGCCGCCGGCCGTCCGCTCGATGGCGCCGCCGCCTTCGCGCTCGGCCTGATCACCAGCCAGCCGGATGACATCGACTGGGCCGACGAGATCCGGATCGCGGTCGAGGAGCGGGTGGCCATGTCGCCCGACGCGCTCACCGGCATGGAAGCCAACCTGCGCTTCAACGGCCCCGAGAACCTCTTCACCCGCGTCTTCGGCCGCCTCACCGCCTGGCAGAACTGGATCTTCCAGCGTCCCAACGCAGTTGGCGAGAAGGGCGCGCTGAAGGTCTACGGCAAGGGCGACAAGGCCGCCTTCGACTGGAACCGGGTCTGAGGCGCGCGCGCCCAGACCAGCCCTCCGATACCTGCGCTCCCGGCAAACCCGCTGGCCGGTGGCGCATCCGAACCTCCCAGGAGCACCCATGTCCGCGATCAACTACACCGACAAGATCCCCAACAACGTCAACCTCGCCGAGGACCGCACCCTGCAGCGTGCCCTGGAGCAGTGGCAGCCGAACTACCTGAACTGGTGGAACGACATGGGCCCCGACGGCAGCCAGGACTTCGATGTCTACCTGCGCACCGCGGTGAGCGTCGACCCGCAGGGCTGGGCGCAGTTCGGCCATGTGAAGATGCCCGATTACCGCTGGGGCATCTTCCTGAATCCGGCCGAGAAGGACCGTCGCATCCATTTCGGTGACCATCTCGGCGAGGCCGCCTGGCAGGATGTGCCCGGCGAGTATCGCGCCAACCTGCGCCGCATCATCGTCACCCAGGGCGACACCGAGCCGGCATCGGTGGAGCAGCAGCGCCATCTTGGCCTGACCGCGCCCAGCCAGTACGACCTGCGCAACCTCTTCCAGGTCAATGTCGAGGAAGGCCGGCATCTCTGGGCCATGGTCTACCTGCTGCACAAGTACTTCGGCCGCGACGGGCGCGAGGAGGGCGAGGCGCTGCTCGAGCGGCGCAGCGGCGAGCAGGACAACCCGCGCATCCTGCAGGCCTTCAACGAGAAGACGCCCGACTGGCTGAGCTTCTTCATGTTCACCTACTTCACCGACCGCGATGGCAAGTTCCAGCTCTGCGCGCTGGCCGAGAGCGCCTTCGATCCCCTGGCCCGCACCACGAAGTTCATGCTCACCGAAGAGGCGCACCACATGTTCGTGGGCGAGTCGGGCGTGAGCCGGGTCATCCAGCGCACCTGCCAGGTGATGAACGCGCTCAAGACCGACGATCCGCGCAAGCTGCGCGAGGCCGGCGTGATCGACCTGCCCACCCTGCAGCGTTACCTGAACTTCCACTTCAGCGTGACCATCGACCTTTTCGGCGCCGACGAGTCGAGCAACGCCGCCACCTTCTACAGCACCGGCCTGAAGGGCCGCTACGAGGAGGGCAAGCGCAACGACGACCATCAGCTGCGCGGCAACAGCTACACCGTGCTCGGCGTGCAGGGCGGCCAGCTGATCGAGCGCGAGGTGCCGATGCTCAATGCGCTCAACGAGGTGCTGCGTGACGACTACATCCGCGACAGCATCGGCGGCGTCGAGCGCTGGAACCGGGTGATCGAGAAAGCCGGCATTCCGTTCCGGCTGAAGGCCCCGCACAAGGCCTTCCACCGCAACATCGGTTCGCTCTCGGGCGTGAAGGTGTCGCCCGAGGGGCGGGTGGTGAGCGAGGCCGAGTGGGCGGCGCGGGTCGATGACTGGCTGCCCTCCGAGACCGATCGCGCCTTCGTCGCCAGCCTGATGGGCCGTGTGGTCGAGCCGGGCAAGTTCGCCAACTGGATCGCGCCGCCGGCGGTGGGCATCAACCGCCAGCCCGCCGATTTCGAGTACATCCGGTTCGCCTGATCCGGCTCGCATCCCATCGACGATCCACCGCTTCCGGAGACACGCCATGAACGCCGTCGACGATCCCGTGATCCGGCAGCACCTGATCGATCCCGAGATCTGCATCCGCTGCAACACCTGCGAATCGATCTGTCCGGTGGGTGCGATCACCCATGACTCGCGCAACTATGTGGTCGATGCCGAGAAGTGCAACCAGTGCCTCGACTGCATCTCGCCGTGTCCCACCGGATCGATCGACAACTGGCGCGCGGTGCCGCGGGCGCGGGCCTACCGGATCGAGGAGCAACTGGGCTGGGACGCGCTGCCGGCCGAGCTCAGCCCCGAGCAGCTCGGCGGCCTGGCAGCGGCTGACAACGACGCCGCGCCGGCGCAGCCCGATCCCCTGCTGGCGTCTGCGGCCGAGCCGCTGATCGATGCCCGGCCGGCATTCACCGCAGCCCGCTATGGTTCGGTCCTGCCGCCCTGGTCGGCGGCCCACCCGTTCACCAACCTCTACGGACCCAAGGCGGCGCGCCGCTCGATCAGCGCCACTGTGACCGGCAACTTCCGCGTGACCGCGATCGGGCGCGATTACGACACCCACCACATCGTGCTCGACTTCGGCGCCATGCCTTTCCCGGTGCTCGAGGGTCAGTCGATCGGCATCCTGCCACCCGGGCTCGACGACCAGGGGCGCCCGCATCACCCCCGACAGTATTCGGTGGCCAGCCCGCGCAACGGCGAGCGTCCCGGCTACAACAACCTGTCGCTCACGGTGAAGCGGGTGCTCAAGGACCATCAGGGCCGGCCGGTGCGC
>CAIZPE010000266.1 GCA_903934795.1 uncultured bacterium
GCCTGGACCTCGCGGCCACCGAGCTGGAAGGGTGGCGCCAGCGCAGCCAGCAGCCGCCGGGCCAGCGACTGGGCGGCGCCCTCGCCATTCACACGGGCGAGCAGCACGAACTCGTCACCGCCGAGTCGCGCCACCAGACTGCCGGTGTTGGAGTTGGGATCGAAATCGCTGGCGCGCAGATTGCGGCGCAGCCGCTCGGCGATCTCGCGCAGCATCTGATCGCCAGCCTGGTGGCCGAGCGTGTCGTTGACCTGCTTGAAGCGGTCGAAGTCGATGAACAGCACCGCGAAGCGGCGGGCGGGATCGAGCCGCAGCGCCCGCAGCGAGGCCTCGAGCCGCTCGCGCAGCACCAGCCGGTTGGCCAACCCGGTGAGCGGATCGCTGCGCGCTGCACTGACCAGCTCGCGCTCGCGCGCCCGGCGCTGGCCAAGGTCCTGCACGGTGGCCCAGATCACCTGGCCGTCGTTCGGATCCTCGATGCAGGCGCCGGTGATCAGCGCACTGACCCGTGTGCCGTCCAGCGCCAGCAGTTCGCGCTCCACCGGGCCGATCACGCCGGTGGACTGCATCAGCGCCCGCTGCACCGAGTCATCCTCGAGCCAGGAACCCAGCGCGATCACGCTCGGCCCGGCCTGCGCGAGCTGCTCGCGGGTGCAGGCGAGAAGGTCGAGGAGCGCGCGGTTCGCGTCCAGGATGCGGCCGTCGCGCAGACGCACCACCAGCATGCCGGTTGGCGACAGCGCGAACAGGCGCTGCAGCGAGGCCGGCCGCGGTGGCCGCTTGATGAAGCCTCGACGCCGGAGCGCGATCGCCCGGGAGGCGCTGGCGGCCCGCCAGGGCGTCTTGCCCGACGGGAGAACGGCTTTTCTGGAGGGGATCATGGGCGGGGAAGACTCGTCCGGCGGAAGGCCGATACCGGGCTTTCGGCCCGCCCCGGGGGCGCTGCAGGGGCCTCTGGACGGACGGCCAGCAGCGCTGGGCAGGCGGTGCGCCTGCCCCGATGCGCTTCAGCCCGCGGGCATGAACACGTTGCGCCCATCGACCTGGCTGACCGTGCCGGGGCGGCCCAGGCCCTCGCGGTTCTGCAGATCCCACAGCACCGCCGGATCGGCCGGCGGATTGGCCAGGAAACGCTCGCCCGTGGACTCGAGCCGGCCGAACACCGCGCCCCACTCCGGGCCGCGCCGGCCGTGCATCACCATGTAGGTCTCGATACGCGCGGCGCCGCTGGGCGTCTCGTTGAAGGGCGCCTTGGGCAGGGCGTCGAGCTCGGCCTGCAGCACCGAGGGCCTCTGGCGCTGCCAGCGGCCCTGCACCGGCGTGGTCGAGTACACGCCGAACGAGTGCTTGGTGACGTAGTTGCCATTGGCGGTGACCAGCCCGAAGCTGCCCGGGCGCGACCGCACCCGCCGCACCATCTCGGAGATGGAGTGGGTGACATAGTTGTTGCCGGGGCCGCCGAAGAAAGGCAGCCCCCCGGTCACGGTGAGCCCGCGCGGGTCGTCCTCGGCCAGACCGATCTCCTGGCAGCCGATCTCCACCGCCGACGAGAAGCAGCTGTAGAGATCGAGGAAGGTGAAGTCCTCGATACGCCGGCCCGCCATCTCGAGGGCCAGCCGGGAGCCCAGACGGATGGCCGGGGAAGAGTGGAAGTTGACCCGCTCCGAGGCATACCAGTGGTCGTGACCGTCGGCGCAGCCATGCAGGAACACCCACTTGTGCTCGGGAATGCCAAGCTCGCGGGCGGTCTTCACCGAGGTCATGACCACCGCCGCGGCCTGGTCGATGAAGGCGTTGGAGTTCAGGAAACGCGGATACGGGAAGCCGATCCAGCGGTTCTCCTCGTCGACCGTGATCAGGCGCTGCGCGTCATGGCCCTCGCGGCGGGTGGCGAGCGGATTGGCCGCGGCCACCCGGGCAAAGCCGGCCATGAGCCGGCCGATCGCCTGCATGTGGGTGGCAATATCGCGGCCGCGCGCACCACGGATGCCGTTCTCGAACAGCGGGTACATCGCGATGGCCGCGCGCAGGTTGTGCTTTTCTTCGTGGTCGCTCCAGCCGCGGCGCGAGTCGCCGATGAGCTCGGGCTCGCCGCGCGGGCTCTCGGCCCAGAGGCCGGGCGGCGAGTTGCGCTCGATGGCGTGCTGGGTGCGCAGGGCCTCGCCGCCGCACAGCAGCACCCCGCGGGTTTCGCCTGCGGCGATTTCTTCCGCGAAGCGATTCACCAGGTACTGCGGCATGTTGCCGCCGGCATAGGTGTAGATGTGCCGGGCGGCATTGAGGTCGAGCCGGTTGGCCACGCTGCGCGGCGGGTTGCTCGACGAGCCCAGCGGCGTGGCGAAGCGCCACGAGGTGTCGGCAAAGGAGCGCAGCATGGCCACGGTGTCGATCGCCGCACCGATGCCGGGCGCACCGGTGTCGTCGAGCGCCACGCGCCCGGCCTGCGCGATCAGGTCATAGGGCGAGCGCGCCTCCAGGGCGGGCGTGGTGGTGTCGGTGATGTCGCCGCAGCCCACCAGAATGGGCATGCGATCGTCGAGCGCTGGCATCGTCGTGAGCTCCGCAATCGTGTCGGGGTTAGCCGGATACGATACCCGCGCGCCGTCACCGCGCATCGCCGGCGCGCAGATTGCGACATGGGCCGTGCCGCGGCGGCTGCGTAGAATGCGCGCCTGCCCGCCGTGCCGGAGACCGTGATGGCCCAGGTCCTGCTGATCAACCCGAACACCACCGCCTCGGTCACCGACCGGCTCGCGCCGCCGCTCGCCGAGGCCCTCGGTGCAGCCCACCGGCTGCGCCTGACCACGGCCCGCTTCGGCGCCGACTACATCGCCTCCGAGGCCGCCTACTGCGTGGCCGGCCACGCCGCACTCGACGCCTATGCCTGCGCCGGCGAGGGTGCCGATGGCGTCCTGGTGGGCTGCTTCGGCGACCCGGGCGTGTTCGCGCTGCGCGAGCTCTGTCCGGGCCCGGTGATCGGGCTGGCCGAAGCCTCGATGCGGCTGGCCGCGCGGCGGGGGCGCTTCGCGATCGTGACTGGCGGCGTGCGCTGGCGACCGATGCTGGAGCGGCTGGCGCGGGCGCTCGGCCTGGAAAGCTCGCTGCAGCAGATCGAGCTGGTGAGCCTCACCGGCGCCCAGCTCGCGGCCGATCCGCCCGGCGCGCTGCGCCTGCTCGCCCGCGCCTGCCAGGACGCGACCCGCAGCGGCGCCGACTCGGTGATCCTGGGAGGCGCGGCCCTGGTGGGCATGGCGGCCTCCCTCGCGCCGCAGGTGCCGGTGCCGCTGATCGACAATGTGCAGGCCGGCGGCGAGATGATGCGCGAGGCGCTGGCCACGGCCGCGGGCGCCGCGCCCGCCGGGCCCGACGGCGCGCGCTGGCAGGGCATCAGCGCCGAACTGGCCGCGCTGCTCGGCCCGCGTGGCTGAGCAGGCCGGCCGCGATCAGCCCGCGCGGCCGATCGGCTCGGTGCGGGTCAGCAGCCAGTCGAGCGCGTCGCCCTGACAGCGCGGCGCGAGGCGCTCGCGCACCGTGGCGTGATAGCGGTTGAGCCAGTCGATCTCGTCATCGCGCAGCAGCGAGCGCTCGATGCAGCGGGTGTCGATCGGACACAGCGTGAGGGTCTCGAAGGCCAGCATCTCGCCGAAGCGGTTGCCCTGCGGCCCGTCCTCGGGGGTGCGGGCCGGCACATTGAGCACCAGGTTCTCGATGCGCACACCCCATTGCCCGTCGCGGTACACGCCCGGCTCCACCGAGGTGATCATGCCCGGCTCCATGGCCATCGCAGCCTCGGGGATGGCCTTGCTGATGCTCTGCGGCCCCTCGTGCACATTCAGGAAGTAGCCCACGCCGTGCCCGGTGCCATGTCCGAAGTCGAGGCCCTGCTCCCAGAGCGGGGCTCGGGCGAGCGCGTCGAGCATCGGCGACAGGGTGCCGCGCGGAAACACCGCCCGCGACAGGCCGAGCGTGCCCTTGAGCACCAGGGTGTAGTCGCGCTTCATGGCCGCGCTCACGCGGCCCACCGGCCACACCCGGGTGATGTCGGTGGTGCCACCGAGGTACTGGCCGCCGGAGTCGATGAGCAGCAGGCCGTCGCCGGCGATGAGCGCCTCGCTGCCGGGCTCGGCGCGGTAGTGCGGCATGGCACCGTTGGCATTGAAGCCGGCAATCACCGGAAAGCTCAGGCCCACGAAGCCCGGTCGGCGCGCGCGCGCGGCCGACAGCCGCTCATCGACGGTGATCTCGGTGATGCGCTCGCCGCGCGCGAGCGCCTGCTCGAACCAGGCGTAGAACTCGCACATCGCCACGCCGTCCTCGATCATGGTCTCGCGCACGAAGGCAGCCTCGGCCTCGCTCTTGCGGCTCTTGGCGAGCGTGCTCGGGTTGATCGCCTCCACCACGCTCACCGCGGCCGGGACGCGTTCGCGCAGGCCCAGGGTGATGCGTCGCGGATCGAGCAGCAGCACCGCGTCAGGGGGCAGGGCCGCCAGCGCATCGGCGGCGCGGGCGTAGTCGGCCACCTCGATACCGTCGGCGGCCAGCGCCGCGCGCAGCGCGGCATCGACCTTGCCGTCGCCGACGAACAGCGTGGCCCGTGCGGGCGCCACCAGCAGGTGGGCGAGAAAGACCGGGTTGTACTCGACATCGGCGCCGCGCAGATTGGTGATCCACGCGATGTCATCGACCGTGCTCACCACATGGTGGGTGGCGCCGCGCTCGGCCATGGCGGCGCGCAGGCGGGCCAGGCGCGCCGCCCGGCCCTCGGTGGCCTGCGGGGCGGCATGGGCATACACCGGCGCCTGCGGCAGACCGGGGCGATCGGGCCAGACCTGCTCGATCAGGTCGAGATCGGTGCGCAGGCTGCGGCCGGCGCGGTCCAGGGCGGTGCGCAGCTGCTGGCCGGCGCCCAGGCCGAGCACCTGGCCGTCGACCGCCACCGCCGCCCCGGGCGGGGTATGGGCGATCAGCCAGTCGATGTGGTGCACCGCCGCGCCGCTGGCGATCTTCACGAGCTCGATGCCGGTGTCGGCGAGCTGGGCAGCGGCCTGCACCCAGTACCGGCTGTCGGCGAAGATCGCGGCACGCTCGAGGGTGACCACCAGGGTGCCCATGGAGCCGGTGAACCCGCTCAGCCAGGGCCGGGCCTGCCAGCGCGGCGGCAGGTACTCCGACAGATGCGGATCGCTGGAAGGCACCAGCATGGCCTGCAGGCCATGCTGGCGAAGGCTGTCGCGCACGCGTTCGATGCGCAGGCGCACGGGCGAGGTTCGGGTGTCCATGAGCCGATTCTAGTGCCCGGCGCGGTAAAGTTTCGCGATGGGCTTCCTGCAGCGCACCGTCACCGAGGGTCAGGCACGCCTCAGCCGGCTGGGCGCGATGCGCTCGGCGCGGGTCATCGGCACGCTGCTGGTCGCCTTCTGCGCCTGGATCCTGCTCGACAACCACCTGCTGCATGTGAGCACCGGGCTGGCCGAGCCCACCTACGACCTCATGGTGCGCTCACGGCTGCGCGCGGCCCCGCCTGACCCCCGCATCGTGGTGGTCGACATCGACGAGGCCAGCCTCGAGCGCATGGGCCGCGAGTTCGGGCGCTGGCCCTGGCCACGGGACACGCTCGCCACGGTGCTCGACCACATCGAGTCGCAGCAGCCTGCGGCCATCGTCTGGGACATCCTGTTCTCCGACCCCGACCGGCTCAGCCCGGGCGGCGACAGCGCCTTCGACGCGGCGGCGGCGCGCAGCCGGCACAGCCACTTCTCGGTGGTGCGCCTGCCCGAGAGCGCCGACCGCAACAGCGAGATCCGTCGACCGGCCCTGCCCGGGCTCTGGGCCCAGGCCGGCACCGCGGGCGACTCGGCCACCGTCGCCCTCATCCCGCCCTTCCTGGCCTCGGTGGCGGGCGCACCGCTGGGGCTCACCAATGCCTATCCCGATCCCGATGGCGTGATCCGCCGGCACCAGCCGGTTCAGCGGCTGGCCGACGGGGGCGTGCTGCAGTCGATGGGGCTGGCGGTGCTGAAGTCCCTGCAGCCCCAGGTCTGGGAGGACCGGGTGCGGGCCGCCGCAGCCAGCCCGCGACGCGAACTGGTCGCCTGGCGCAAGGTGTCGCAGGAGTACCCGCATGTGCCCTTCGCCGATGTCTTCGATCTCGCCGAAGGCCAGACACCGCAGGCTCAGGTGCCCTCGTTTAGCGGCCGGATCGTGCTGATCGGCGCCACGGCCACCGCCCTGCATGACTTCCACCCCACCGCGGTGTCGGCACGCCAGGGCGGCGTCGACACCCTGGCCACCCTGATCGACAACGAACTCAACCAGCGCGTCCTGGACGAGTTGCCGGCCTGGGCGCAGAGCGCGCTGGCCGTGCTGATGTGCGTGGGCATCACGCTGCTGGTGCGCTACCGCAGCCTCTCGGTACTCGACGGCGCCCTGATCGCCATGCCGGCGGTGCTGCTGGGCATCA
>CAIZPE010000267.1 GCA_903934795.1 uncultured bacterium
CCAAAGGGCTCCAGGCATGCGCTGGTACGAATGCCGTGGCGTTGCGGCGCCGACAAGCGGTCGGTCGAGCTTGACGGCTTGTGGCCGCGTCCGGTCTACCGATTCCCCTGGCTGGCACTACGACCCCAGTATCCAGCCCTCGACCCCGCAAACCAGCCGCTCTGGCGGCGACAGCGCCGGCTGCAGCATGTCGGCCAGTTCACCCGATCGGTCAGCCCCCTTCAACCACGACGCAGTCACAAGGGCATCCTTCTGCCCAGAGGTCAGCGCGGCCATCGGCGCCAGGTCTCGCCACATCGCCGGCCGCACCTCGACCAGTGCCGAATTGCCGGCCGGGATGCTCCAGCCGTCAAACGGCCAGACATGAAGCCGATCGCCCAACGCGCGCTTCAGGAAAAGGATCCACGGCAATCCGGCATGCGTCGCAGCGGCGACCTTCCCCTGCCCCTCGAACTGGAAAACCGACCGAGCCACCTTGCAGCGATCGTCCGTCAGCCGCATCCATCTGGGACTGCCCATGCGCTCGGCGCCTTGGCCTCTGGCCCCGTTGAGGATGAAGTCCACGTACGTGTGCGGCGCATCGGTCGGCCAATGGCGATGGAAGTCTTCCAGTAAGGCCATCCAGTCCGGCGCCAGCTGGTGGACCTCGAAGTACCGAAGTGGAAACGACAGCGCGTGGTCGATGCCCACGATGGTGGGCGTGTCGCCGGCCAGTTCCTGGGCCAGCCAATGGGCCAGATCCCGGCGGCACCAGTACCTGCGCGGGCCGGGCGGAAGCAGGACCTCCTGGGGCGGCGTCTCGGGTGTTGCGCTGTAGACGCGCAGGCTTTTGAGCCCTGAGTCTGGGGTCTCCGCCCCGGCGTAGTGGATGCCGAGGTAGCGGCGGAAGACCGGTGGCGTCATCACCGTCGAGGCGACCTACCGTACGCCGGCCAGCAGGCTCTCGTAAGGAATCCGCAGCCCATCGTGCAGACGCTTGACCATGCGCAGGCTCAGGGCGCGCTTGCGATTCAGCACCTCCGACACCCGGCCGCTCTGGCCGATGTAGGGCTCGAGATCGCGCGGGGTCAGGCCCTCCTGCTCCATGCGGAATTTGATCGCCTCCACCGGATCAGCGGGGCCGAAGTCGTAGTGCTTGTTCTCGTAGGCTTCGATCAGCGTCACGAGCACGTCCCGCTCATCCGCCCGCGAGGTGCCCTCCTCGGCCTGGAAGATCTTTTCCAGCCGCTTGAAGGCGCGCTGGAGGTCGTCATCGTTGCGGATCGGCTTAATACTCATTGACGGTCTCCACGTCGATTCGGTCGTACTGCGCATGGGTTCCCACGAATTTCACCCAGACGATGCTGGCCTGGTACTGGATCTCGACCACCAGCCGGTACTTGTTGCCGCCCACGTTGAACACCACCCGGTTGTTGCCGCAGATGCTGGCGCTGGCGTACTGGTCCTTGATGTCCTGAGGCGTGCGCCATGTCGCCTTGACGGTCTCGACGAACCAGCTGTGCAGCGGCCCCCGCGCGTCAGCACAACCCGGACGCTCCCAGAACTTCTGCAGGCTGCTCTTCGCAATGACCCTCATCGACCGTAGTATCTCCCATTTTGGGAGCCATGTGCAACCCGAGGGCGTTACGGCCACGCAGAGCGATCGGTTCGGCGGACATGGGTTTCGCCATCGAGAAAAGCAATCGCCCGGCCAGACGTGAGGCTGCACCGGGCGACAAGACAGACATCTGACCGAGAAGCCCCGGTAGGCCAGCCCATCGGCCAGCCCACCGGGAGTCCCCCTCACACCGCCGTCGCCACCTCCCTCCAGTCACTGGCCGGCAGCTCGATGAGCTTGCCTCCCAGCGCCTCGAAGTCGGTCGCCCGGTCGTAGTCCGCCACCTCTTGCGAGTAGTGGGTGACGGCATTGACCAGGCCGTAGGCGGTGAGATCGCCTTCGACAATGAGGTGCCGCAGCACCCCTGCCCGCTCGGTGTCGTTGAGCGTGTAGCGGTTGGCCAGCACCTCCACGGCCTTGACCGGGTCACCGGTCAGCGGGATCTCGCGCGTCTTCTGCATCTTCAGCGCGATCTGCCGGAACGTGGTCTCCGAGACAGCCGCCTCCACCACGTCCCGCACCTTCAGGAAGAAGGCACGGTCGTCGGCGGCGAGCGTGTCGTCGCGGTAGACGTTGACCGACTCGGTCTCCGCACCCAGCGCCCGACCGACATGGGTCTTGCGCAGGGCGTGGTCCGAGGCGATCAGGCCGTTGCGGCACACCAGGCGGAAGACGAGCGGCTGCACCGACAGGGTGCCGCAACCCACCTCCGAGTTGGTGATGACGATGCCGGCCTGCACGATGTCGCCAGGGGCGACCTCGAAACTCACGCGCGGCGTGACGACCTTCAGGTACATCTTCGTGTCGGTCAGTTCCACCGACTCGAAGCGGGCACCGTCCAGCCGCTGCAGGATGGGCAGCACGTTCTCGGCGAGGTCGAAGTTGTCCAGCCGCCGGTAGCGGTCAGACAACACCGCCCTCACCTGCCCGTCCAGCGTACGGATCATCCGGCGGTCGCCATCCGACCGCAGCCAGGTGTTGACGTTGCGGTCCAGCAGCGAGGGCTGCTCTCCGCGCATGCGCTCGAAGTAGGCGAACGGGATCTTGAGCTTGTCGGCGAGCTGCCGACGCGCCAGGTCCGTCACACCGTACTCGCGGGCGACCGCAGCGTCAGCACTGCGGACATCGACCAGCATCTTCAGCTCGCCGCCCTCGTCGGTGCGGCACTGAAGCAGGGACGAAGGCACGACGAGGTCGCGCTTGGAGGACATCTGGCGCTCGAGTTCGCCAGCGAGATCGACGAGGGTGCGTCCGGTTTTCATGGGAATGCTCCTTGAAGAACGCGAGGACGGCACCCCGCCATACGGGGATGCACATCCCCGCTGGGGTGGTGAACCGGACCGGGAGAAGCCCCGGGCCGGAGGGATGCACGGCAAGCCGTGCGGTGGGAACGACGGAACTTCGAGACGAAGAACGACCTACAGAAGACCGCGTTCGGCGAACGACACCACGCCGTTGCCGGCGACGATGAAGTGGTCGAGTACACGGGCGTCCACGAGGGACAGCGACTGGCGCAACGTCTGCGTCAGGAACTCGTCGGCCCGGCTGGGCTCGGCGACTCCCGACGGGTGGTTGTGGGCCAGGATCACCGCCGCGGCGTTGTGCACCAGGGCACGCTTGACGACCTCCCGCGGGTAGACGCTGGTCTGGGTCAAGGTGCCGCGGAACAGCTCCTCGGCGGCGATCACGCGGTTCTGCGCATCGAGGAACAGGGCCATGAAGACCTCGTGCTCCAGACGGGCCAGGGCCACGCGTAGGTAGTCGCGCACGGACTGGGGTGAAGCCAGCACGTCACGCTGCTGCATTTGCTCGG
>CAIZPE010000268.1 GCA_903934795.1 uncultured bacterium
ACTGCTCGATGCCGGTGTATTGAGTCGAACCCCTGCTGGGGAGGTTGAGTTCCCTTTCGATGCCGTCAAGGTCGAATTCTTTCTGCAGGCCGCCTGACTGAAGGCGGCCCGAACGACAGACTACTGGCTAATGCACTGCCTGTGGGGCCTTCAGGCGCAGGACCTGCAATTCGAGCTCAAGGGCGGCACATCGCACCTCAAATTCGTTCACGAGGGCATATTCGCTGTGCAGCGAATATCCCCGAAAACCTGAACATCGAGCGCTCGAGCAGCGCGCAGGCTGGCGACCGGGTTCTGCACTGCTCAGGCCCGCCACAGCTGCGGCCGTTTCGGTTCCGGCCCGTCGAGCACCGGATCGGCCGCCTTGGTCACCGGATCGATCCAGTCCGCCTTGCCCCGGGCCCAATCGAGCCAGTTGCGCTTGTCGTCGTCGAGCGTGCCTTGCGAGATCGCCTGCGACTCGACGGCCGAAGCCAGTGCCCTGATGCGGTTGGCGCGTTCGAGCCTGACGGCATCCCGGAGCAGGCCTCGAAGCCGCTCCGCCTCCTCGGACCGTTGCCGGACGGCGGCCTGGTAGCGGGCCTGCGCGGCTTCCATCTCGGACTCGCGGGTCTGGTGCTCGGCCTGCCGATGGCGCTGTTCCTCGATCAGCTCGACGACGCCGATGACGATGCCGCGCAGGCGGCGCTCCAGGGGTGTCTTGGTGGCGTCGTGCCACTGGCGTTGAACCCACCCGCGCACGGTGATCGACAGCATGGCGGTCGGGCGAACCGGGACCGCGTCGCCGACGGTCGTGCGCCGGCCGGGCGGGCGACGCGCTGCGGCGACGATCTGCTCACTGATGGCCAGGGTCAGCGTGATGTCTCCCGAGTGCAATCGGGTAAAGCCAGTTTTCGGGTCGATGCCGGCAGTGATGCCATGGAGCGCCAGTGCCTTGAGCAACGTGTCGGTGATCCGCAGGGCGCGGTCGAGGCACCCGCGCGAGACGCGGATGTCGAGCGCCCCGACCAGCGTGTCGGGCGCGGTGCCCTCGGCGCGATCGATGTTTCCGCTCTGGCGGAGCGCGGTGGCGGTGGCTTTGACGAGGGGGTGAGGGTCCAGCAGTCGGTCCGGGACGGTGATGGGCTGCTGGCGCTCCTGAGCGGCGGCGGCTGGAACCGCTCACCCGCGGCGATCCGTGGCCAGAGATGTCGGGCCGGCACGGGCAGGTGCAGGCGGCGGCAGGTGGTCAGGAAGGTGAGCTCGCACACGCCGTAGCGGTTCAAGAGCTCTGGGATGGGGCGGGTCCACAGTTCCTGGTAAAGGGCTTCCCGCGAAGTGGGCGTGGGGATGGGCAGCATGGCGCTCTCCGGTTCCGTGAGGGGACGGGGTAGGGCGCGCAGCGATCTCCGGGAGTTGCCCTTGGGTATGAAAAATCGTAGTCGAAGGTGTGCGACGGGTGGTCGGCGCTCCGATCGCGTCAGACCGGGGGGCTGCGTCGCGATGTGCCGCGAGGTACGGCAGCCAGCCCGACCTGGCCATCGAGCAGATCCTGATCCTGCTCCGCCTCCGGCCACAGGGCGGGGAAGTAGAAACGAAGCGCATGACGTGGGATGCCAAACCGCAGACTCCCGTAAGGGGAGTCCGTGGTGAGGAACCCGCGAGCGAGCAGCGCTGACAGCGTGGCGGTGGCCACGCGCTCGCCCAGGCCGGTCATCGCCTTGAACTGCGCGCGCCCGAGCTCGCCTTGCGTGGCGAACAGGTAGTGCAGGGGAAGCAGCGCCTCCTCCCGAACTCCTGACTTCACCGCAGCCGTCTCGTAGGCGAGGGCCGCGCGGATGCGGTCCTGCATGCCCTGCACATCCAGTTGGCGGGCCATGAACTCGACCTGGTCGAGGCACACATCCAGGGTGTACTCGATCCACTGCACCAGCCCGGCCTGGGTGAGGTTGCCCCGTCCGTCGAGATCTCCGCGACGGTGCTCGTCGGCAGCCTGCAGGAGGGCCTTGTACTTCGATTCGGTACGCGCGTATCCCCGCAAGGGGGACCACAGGCCACCCGTGAGCCCCCACGCATGCAGGAGCAGGTGGGTGTGCAGCCGGGTGACCCGGCCATTTCCGTCCAGGAAGGGGTGTGTCCACGCCAGCCGATGGTGCGCAGCAGCCAGAGCGACGACGGAAGCTTCCCCCCGCCGGATGCTGCCGTACACCTGCTGCCAACGCTCGATGAATCGGGGCAGCGACTGCGCTGTCGGCGCCTCGTGTCGGCCGACCGCCACACCGCGCTGGCGAAGCTCGCCGGGCACCATGGTGCTGCCATCGGCCAGCCGCAGGTCGTCCTCAGGAAGGTCGCGGAACAGCTCCTTGTGCAGCCAGATCAGTGCTTCAGGCGAATAGAGCCATCTGGCGGCTTCTGGGCCGTCGATCTCGAGCTTGCGGTCGACTTGGCCTTCGCACAGGGCTTCGGTGCGGATGTGGGCGACGGCCAGTCGCTGCTTGCGCGCGAGGTCGGCGTTGGCGGAAAAGTCCTGCTGCAGCGCGCGCTCGATGTCGCTGGGGCGGGTGTGCTCACCCTCGATCCGGTTGGTGTAGTACGAGTTCATGCTGCGCAGGAGCTTGCGCAGTTCGGTTTGCGCAGTCTTGCCGGAGGCTGCCCCGAGGGCCGTGGCCTTGCGCATCAGGTCGCCGGCCTTCTCCAGCAAGGGCGCGAGCAGGGGCTCCGCAGGCATCAGCGGCTCGAACTGGTGCGGGGAGTCGTACTGCGGGATGATCTGCGGGTTCACGTGCGAGATTGTATTCCTGTACTATACCTCTGGAAAGGACATTTTTCGCGACTTAATCTGCGAGATAAAAAGTAGGTCAAATGCCTTGACGTAGTGTTGCCTCAGCTAGGGCCAGTTCGAGGGGGCTAATCGGTTGGTGAGCGGCGGTGGTGCCTGTAACAGGTGGCCGCAGCGAACATGTCGCCTTTTTCATGTCGCTGAAACCGTCGTTCGGCGACACATCCGATTGACTTGCCGTTCGCAGCGACACACGCTCAAAACGTGTCGACGAAAATGGCTTCTTGCATCACGATGAGTTCGGATTCCGATTGGCGCCCTGAGCTGCCGTACAACCAGCTTCCCACGCTGCCGCCCGCCTTCGATCTGGAAAGCCGCACCGTGCTCAAGGCCTGCATCGAAGCCCGGGCCGCCTTGGCGGAGCTGAAGCAGGCCGCCGAGCTGATCC
>CAIZPE010000269.1 GCA_903934795.1 uncultured bacterium
CACCGGCCCGGCGGGGGCGCCCAGGGCGCTCATCAGCTGCCACTCCCGCTCCAGGTCGGGGGCCGTGGGCAGCAGCTCGCCCATGGGCGGTCGGCGGATGACCGCGCTGCGGCCCTGCGCGTCGTCGAGCCGGTAGGTGAGGTTGCTGTGGCCGCCCTCCAGGCGCGTCCAGCGCAGCGGCGGGGTGAGCCCGCGCACATGGGTGCTGATCCAGGCTTCGACGGCCGGCACATCGTAGCCGGGGATGGGGGTGCTCATGTCCGCTGTCTCCTCAGGAGGCTTTCAGGCCGAGGCTGGCCACCGCGGCGTCGCGCAGCTGGCGCTTGAGAATCTTGCCGGATGCGGTGCGCGGCAGCGGCCCGTCGGATTTCAGGATGTAGCGCGGCACCTCGAAGCGGGCAAGGTGGCCGGCGAGGAACTCGCGCAGGGCCTCGGCCTCGAGCGGTTCGGTGCAGTGCACGGTGGCGCCCACCTCCTCGCCCAGGCGCTCGTCGGGCACGGCATACACCGCTGCCTCGTGCACCTGCGGGTGCATGAGCAGCGCGGCCTCCACCTGCCCGCAGCCGATATTCTCGCCGCCGCGGATGATCAGGTCCTTGATGCGGTCGACGATGAACAGATAGCCCTCATCGTCGAGGTAGGCGACATCGCCGGTGCGAAACCAGCCGTCCTCGAACAGGCCGGCATTGAGCTCGGGACGGGTCCAGTAGCCGCTGAACATGCCGGTGCCACGCACCAGCAGCTCGCCGCGCTCACCGGCCGGCAGGGCGCGGCCCTGCTCGTCGATCACCTTCAGCTCCATCACCGCCGAGCAGCGGCCCGAGCTGGCGGGCCGGATGAGGTACTCCTCGCCGCCGATGCCGGCGCCGATGGCGTTGGTCTCGGTCATGCCCCAGCCGGTGCCGGGCAGGGCGTTGGCAAAGGAACGGTCGATCTGGCGCACCTGCTCGGGCGCGCGGGGCGCGCCGCCGCCGCCCACCGCGAGCATCGAGGACAGGTCGCGCTGGCTGCGCTGGGCTTCGCGCACCAGATCGCCGGTCATGGCCGCAGGCGCGATGAACGAGCTGATGCGCTCGCGCTCGATCAGCTCGGCGGCCTGCACGGCATCCCACTTGTGCATGCACACCATGCGGCGTTGCTGGCGATAGCAGCTCAGCCAGACCGCGTGGGAGCCGGTGGCATGAAAGAGCGGCACGGCCAGCAGGGTGCAGGGTGGTTGCGCCGGCGTGGGCGCGGGCTGGCCGCTCATGAGGATGGCGGCCTGCGCATCGAGCTCCCAGGACAGCAGCGCGGCCAGCACGCTGCGGTGGCTGAGCATCACGCCCTTGGGATGGCCGGTGGAGCCCGAGGTGTAGAAGATGGCGGCGAGGTCTTCGCCGCTGACGGTGGCCGGAGGCATCGGCGGGTTGCCGGCCTGCGCCAGCAGCGCGTTGAAGTCCGGCACACCGGCCGGCGCGGCGCTGGCCCGCACGGCGATCGCCTGCACGCCCTGCGCGCCGCTCTGCGCGAAGCGATCCAGACGCTCCTGGTCGGCGATCAGCACGCGGGCGCCGCTGTCGCGCAGGCCGTAGGCCATCTCCTCGGGCTGCCACCAGGCGTTCATGGCCACCGCCACCGCGCCGATCGAGGTGGCCGCAGTGAAGGCGATCACCCATTCCGGGTAGTTGCGCATCGAGATCGCCACCCGGTCGCCATGACCCACGCCGTAGCGCGTCACCAGCACGCTGGCCAGCGCGGCCGCCCGCTGCCGGGTCTGCGCGAAGCTCAGCCGCTCGTCCTGGTAGATCAGGAAGGGCTGCTCGGTGGCGGTGTCCTCGAAGAGCTGGCGCAGGGACGCAGGGGCGTTCACGAACATGCGCAGGGGGCGCCCGGCGACCTCGCGGGTCTGCAGCTCATAGGGCTGGCCGGGCGCGGTGAGGATGGCCAGGGCCTGCTGGCGGGTGGGCAGCGCGGTGGTACTCATGCGGTGGCTCGCGTGGGCGGCCTTGCGGGCCGCCAGGGTATGGGGATGCAGCGTGGCGCGGCCCGTCTGCGCGGGCCTCGGCCGACGCGCGCGCTCAGTAGGCCGTGGCCGGGCCCTTGGGGGCGATCGTGCCGCGGGCGCTGGCCAGCTCGGCGGTGGCCGCCGACATCATGAAGCCGATGTCCGAGCCGAGCGTGACGAACTCGAAGCCCATCGCCAGCCGTCGCTTGGCCCAGGCCAGGCTGCTGGTGTGGATGCCGGCCGGCACCTTGTGCTTCTTGCAGGCCTGCAGGATGCGTTCGACGGTCTCGAGGTGCCGGGGTTCGTCGGTGTCGCCCTGCGCGGGCAGCCCGATGGCCAGCGCGAGATCGGCCGGGCCGATGTACACCCCGCCCAGGCCGGGCGTGCTCACGATCGCCTCGAGGTTGTCCAGGCCCTGGCGGGTCTCGATCATCGCGATGCAGGCCATCTCGTCGTTGGCTTCCCTGGCGTAGCCGGCGCCGCCATAGAGACCGGCGCGCAGCGGCCCGAAGGAGCGGCTGCCCAGCGGCGGATAGCGGCAGGCCGAGATCGCCGCGGCGGCTTCCTCGCGGGTGTTGACCAGCGGCACGATCACGCCGTAGGCGCCGGCATCGAGCGCCTTCATGATCTCGCGCGGGTCGTTGCCCGAGACCCGCACGATGGGCGTGGTGTCGCTGCCGGAGATGGCGGGCAGCATGTGCCGCAGGTCGCCGTAGTCGAGCAGGCCGTGCTGCATGTCGACGCACAGCCAGTCGAAGCCGATCCTGGAGAGCGCCTCGGCGCTGTGGGTGTTCGACAGCGACAGCCAGCCGCCGATGGTCTGCTGGCCGGCGCGCCATTTCGCGAGTGCGGCGTTCTTTCTCATGGTGTCTCCCCCGGGATGGTGGTGGGGCCGCTGCCAGAGGGCTGGCGCGGCCGTGTGTGATGTGTCTGCGCATTGTCCACCAGCGCGACGCGTGGCGCATCCCGCACGGCGTTCTCCCGCCGTCCGATCACGGTCACCCGGCCGATTCCTGGATCATCGCGGCTTTCGCAGGCCGGCGGATGGTGTGAAGATGCGGGTCGATCCGCAGGCGCCTCCCGGGGGGTCTGCGCCGGACATCCATCCCGCACCCGAGGAGACACCCATGCGGCAAGCAGTGATCGTTTCGTATGCGCGCACCGGCCTGGCCAAGGCCGGCCGCGGCGGCTTCAACAGCACCTCCAACATGGCCCTGCTCGGCCACGCGGTGGAGCACGCGGTCAAGCGCTCCGGCGTGGCCCCTGCCGAGGTCGAGGACGTGATCGCCGGCTGCGTGGCCGCCTCGGGCAATGTCGCGCGCGGCGCGGCGCTGCTGGCCGGTCTGCCGGTCACCACCTCGGGCATGACCATCCACCGGGCCTGCTCCTCGGGCCTGAACGCCATCGCGCATGCCTGCCACTATGTGACCCACGAGGGCGCCGACATCGTCGTCGGTGGCGGCGTCGACTCGATCAGCTTCCAGGGCGGCGGCGGGGGCGGCAAGGAAGACCGCATCAGCGAGATGTACCCGGCCTACTGGATGCCCATGATCGATACCGCCGATGTCGTCGCCGCGCGCTACGGCATCAGCCGCGAGTACCAGGACCAGTACTCGCTGCAGTCGCAGCAGCGCATGGCCGCGGCCCAGCAGGCCGGCAAGTTCAAGGACGAGATCATCGCCGTCAAGACCCGCATGAAGGTCGTCGACAAGGTCACCAAGGCCGAGTCGATGGTCGATGTGGAGGTCGACAAGGATGAGTGCAACCGCCCCGACACCACCCTCGAGGGCCTGGCCAAGCTCGAGCCGGTGAAAGGCGCCGGCAAGTTCATCACGGCCGGCAATGCCAGCCAGCTTTCCGACGGCGCGGCCGCGGTGGTGGTCATGGAAGCCCGCGAAGCCGAGCGCCGCGGTCTGCAGCCGATGGGCGCCTTCAAGGGCTGGGCGGTGGCGGGCTGCGAGCCCGACGAGATGGGCATCGGCCCGGTCTTCGCCATTCCGCGTCTGCTGGCGCGCCACGGCCTGAAGATCGACGACATCGACCTGTGGGAACTGAACGAGGCCTTCGCCAGCCAGTGCCTCTACAGCCGTGACAAGCTCGGCATCGACCCCGCCAAGTACAATGTCAACGGCGGCTCCATCGCCATCGGCCACCCCTTCGGCATGACCGGCGCGCGGCTCACCGGCCATGTGCTCATGGAAGGCAAGCGTCGCGGCGCCAAGCATGTGGTGGTGTCGATGTGCATCGGCGGCGGCATGGGCGCGGCCGGTCTGTTCGAGGTCTACTGATCCTGCCGGGCCGGCGCCCTGCGCCGGCCTGCCTGCCGCCCCCGGCCTTGCGTCCGGGCGGGCGGTCTTGCCCGAGCCCCGCTGTCAGCGGGGCTTCGTGTTTTGGCCGGGCTGCGGGCCCTCATCCAGC
>CAIZPE010000270.1 GCA_903934795.1 uncultured bacterium
AACGCCTACTCGGCGGCGATGGGCAGCGGCGCGCTCGGTGCCGTCGAGGTGCTGGACTACGCGCTGGCCCAGGTCAACACCGCGCGCTCCACCTTCGGTGCGGTGCAGAACCGCTTCGACGCGGTGATCTCCAACCTGAACATCTCGATCGAGAACCAGGCCGCCGCCCGCAGCCGCATCGTGGACACCGACTACGCCCGCGAGACCGCGAACCTGGCCCGCGCCCAGGTGCTGCAGCAGGCCGGCGTGGCCATGCTCTCGCAGGCCAACGCCGCACCCAACCAGGTGCTGTCACTGCTGCGATAGGCATCGCGCAGCCCCCGGGCCGATTGACGCGGCCCGGGGCCGCGTCTTACCGTGCTGCCACCGCCACGCCCCCGCAGAAGGGGCGGCGCGGCGCCCCCCGCGCCAGCGGGGCGGCATTCAGCCCGGAGACGCCCCCCATGCCCCAAGTCCACCTGCTGGATCGCCATCTCGGCGAGCACTGGCCAGACCTGTCCACGCCCGAGGCGGTACGCGCCCTCGAGGCCATTGCCTTCGACCAGCGCATGGCTGCCGCCAGCACCTACCAGGCGCTGCGCCTGGGCAGCCAGCACGCGCCGCAGCGCCCTGCCCTGCGTCTGCTCGCCAATGCCGACCCCGACGAGGCGCCGGTCGACATCTCGCATCAGGCCTTCTTCGAGGGCGTGACCCGCACTGCCAACGCCCTGCATGCGCTCGGGGTGCGGCCCGGTCTCGCGGTGAGCTTCCTGCTGCCGCTGGTGCCGCAGGCCTTCTGGACCCTGTTCGGCGCGGAGGCCGCGGGCATCTCGAACCCGGTCAATCCGCTGCTCGAACCGCATCAGCTGGTGGAGATCCTGCGCGCGGCCGACACCCGCGTGCTGGTGGCGCTCGGCCCGGTGCCGGGCACCGACACCTGGGACAAGGTGCAGCGCATCCTGCCCGAGCTGCCGCAACTGGCGGCGGTGGTGGTGGTGGGCGCGGCTGGCGTGGCCACGGCCACCCCCGATCAGGCGGGCCAGGTGCGCGCGCCTGGCGAGCCGGTGCCGATCTTCGATTTCGATGCGCTGATCGCCGCGCAGCGCGCTGACGCGCTGATCAGCGGCCGCGACATCCAGCCCGACGAGATCGCGGGCTATTTCCACACCGGCGGCACCACCGGCACGCCCAAGCTGGTGCGCCACACCCATCGCAACCAGGTTTCGCAGGCCTGGGTGATCGGCCTGATCCTGCGCGCCGAACCGGGCGACACCACGCTCTTCGGTCTGCCGCTCTTCCATGTGGGCGGCGCGCTCTCGCAGGCCCTGGCGGGGCTTGCCTGCGGCGGCACGCTGGTGGTGCTCTCGCCCGCCGGCTGGCGCAATCCGGCGGCGCTGCGCAACCTCTGGCGGCTGGTGGCACGGTACCGGCCGCGCACCCTCACCGGCGTGCCCACCGTGCTGGCCGCCGCACTCAGCGTGCCGGTCGACGGCGCCGACCTCTCCAGCCTGGTGCGGGCCACCGGCGGCGGATCGGCGATCCCGGTGGCCGTGGCTCAGACCTACATCGAGCGCTTCAGGCTGCCGGTGCTCGAGGTCTACGGCATGACCGAGACCTCGAGCGTGCACACCATCGGCTATCCCGATCGCCCGGTGAAGGTGGGCTCGGTAGGGCAGGCCCTGCCCTACGCCCGCGTGCGGGTGGTGCGGGTGGACGCCGAGGGCCGCTGCCTGGGCGACTGCGGCACCGACGAGATCGGCGTGGTGGCCATGGCCGGGCCGGGCGTGTTCTCGGGCTACCTCAATCCGGTCCACAACCGGCAGGCCTTCGTCGAACCGGGCTGGGTGAATTCCGGCGACCTCGGTCGACTCGATGCGCAAGGCTATCTCTGGATCACCGGACGCGCGAAAGACCTGGTCATACGCGGCGGTCACAACATCGACCCGCAACCCATCGAAGAGATTCTCTACACCCATCCTGTCGTGGGCCTCGCGGCCATGGTCGGGCGGCCCGATGCCTACGCGGGCGAGCTGCCGGTGGCCTATGTGCAGCCCAAGCCCGGCATGCAACCCGACCCGGGCGAGCTGATCGACTGGGTGCGCGAGCGCACGCCGGAGCGGGCCGCGGTGCCGGTGGCCATCCACCTGATCGACCCGATGCCGCTGACTGGCGTGGGCAAGGTCTTCAAGCCGGCGCTGCGCTGGGACGCCGCCACCCGCGTGGCCAGCGCCATGCTGGCCGACCTGCCGCTGCACGGCGGCGCGCTGTCGGTGGAGACCGGCGCGCACGGCACCCACGGCAGCCTGATCCGGGTTCGGCTGAGCGGGGTGCCTGCGGCGCAGCAGGCGGCGCTCGCGCAGGCCATCGGCGAGCGGCTGGGGCCGCTGCCGATGCGCCATGAGATCGGCTGGGACTGAGCGTCGCGCCGGCGCACCGCAACGCGGCGCGAAACACGCGCCTAGTGAAGCCGCGGCCGCAGCAGCACGTCGTTGCGGTCGACCGAGCCGATCACCGGGCGCACCAGGTCACCGTCGCGCCCGAGGGCGAGCGGCACCCGGGTGCCCGCCGGGCCCAGCGCCCAGACCGCGCGCAGGAACTCGGGCAGCGAGGCCACCCGGCGCCCCGCCACCTCGAGGATGAGATCACCCTGGCGCACGCCGGCCCGCTCGGCCGGGCCGCCCTGCGCCGTACCGCCCACCACCAGCTGGCCATCGGCCGTGCCGGCGTACAGCCCCAGCCAGGGCCGCGCCGGCAGGCCGCTGCGGCCGGTCTCGAGCAGGCTGCCCAGGATGGGCTCGAGCAGATCGATGGGCACGGCCATGTTGGCCTGCGCGCGCGACTCGCCGCTGCCCTCCTCGGTGAGCAGCGAGCCCACCCCGATCAGCCGGCCCTGCGCATCGAGCACCGCGGCACCACTCCACTCGGGGTGGGCAGGCGTGGTGAACAGGGCCTGCTCCAGCAGGTACTCCCAGTAGCCGGCGAATTCGCGCCGGGCTGCCAGCCTCGCCTGCAGCGCGTGGCGCCGGCCGCCATGGCCGATGACGAAGACCCGGTCGCCGGGAGCGCTGTCCTGGGCGCGGCCACGCGGCAGCACCGCGGCCTCGAGCCGGCCGAGGGCCCGCACCAGGCCGAAGCCGGTGGTCTGGTCGTAGGCCAGCGGGTAGGCCGGCAGGACAGCACCGCGCTGGGTGGTGATCCAGACGCTGCTGGCCTCGGTGATCAGGTAGCCGATGGTGAGGATGGTGCCGTCGGCGCCGATGACGATGCCGTTGCCGCCGCGATCGGTGCCCAGGGTGCCGGCGGTGAAGGCCTCGTCGGGCACCTCGGCGCGCAGCGCGACCATGGCGTCGAGCGCCTGGTCGAGATCGAAGGCCAGCCCCTCGCGCGGCGGCTGCAGGGCTTCGGGGAACGACCAGTCGACATCATCGGCCATCGCCGCTGACTCCGTGGGTGGGTGTTATGTGGAATGCCGGCCGGGAGGGCGCGGGTATAGTCGGACCGGATGGCCTCGAGCACCGAACTTTACCCGCTGCTGCGGCTGGCAGCGAACCTCACGCTCACCACCATCGGCGCCTGCGGCATGTGGACCGCCTCGGTGGTGCTGCCGGCGGTGCAGGCCGAGTTCGGGGTGTCGCGCGCCGATGCCTCGCTGCCCTTCACCCTGCTGATGATCGGCTTCGGCATCGGCAGCGTGCTGGCCGGCAAGCTCAGCGACCGTTTCGGCGTGATGGTGCCCAGCCTGATTGGCGCAGCCTCGCTCGGCACGGGCTTCTGGCTGGCCAGCATCATGCCTTCCATCCTCGGCTACGCCCTGGTGTTCGGGGTGTTCATCGGGCTGATGGGGATCTCGGCGCAGTTCGCGCCGCTGATGACCGACACCTCGATGTGGTTCACCCGCCGGCGGGGCATCGCGGTGGCGATCTGCGCCAGCGGCAACTATGTGGGCGGCGCGATCTGGCCCTCGCTGATCGAGCACTTCGTGCAGGTGGCGGGCTGGCGCCAGACCTTCCAGGGCATGGGCCTGTTCTGCCTGGTGACCATGCTGCCGCTGTGTCTGGTGCTGCGGCGCCGGCCGCCGCCGCAGGCCATGCCGGCCGCGGTGGGCGGTGGGGGCGCGGCCGGCAACCGGCCCTTCGGCCTGTCACCGGGCACGGCGCAACTGCTGATGTGCGCGGCCGGGGTTGCCTGCTGCGTGGCCATGTCCATGCCCCAGGTGCACATCGTGGCCTACTGCGGCGACCTCGGCTACGGCGTGGCGCGGGGCGCGCAGATGCTCTCGATCATGCTGGCCTGCGGGGTGGTGAGCCGGCTGGTATTCGGCCTGATCAGCGATCGCATCGGCGGGCTGAAGACGGTGCTGATCAGCTCGACCCTTCAGATGGTGGCGCTGCTGCTCTACCTGCCCTTCGACTCCCTGATGTCGCTCTATGTGGCCTCGGCGCTCTTCGGCCTGTTCCAGGGCGGCATCATCCCGGCCTATGCGATCGTGGTGCGCGAGCAGTTCCCGCCCGAGGAGGCGGGTACGCGGGTAGGCATCACCCTCACCGCCACCATGGCCGGCATGGCACTGGGCGGCTGGCTGTCGGGCGCCATCTTCGACCTCACCGGCTCGTACCACGCCGCATTCGCCAACGGCGCGTTCTGGAACTTCTTCAACCTGCTGATCATGGGCTGGCTCTTTCGCCGCGTGAGCGCGGCAAGGCGAGCCGCCACCACCCCTCCCGTCCGACCCCAGACCACGCCATGACCGCCAATCCGCGCTGGAAGCAACGACCGCCCGGCTCCAACTGGGGCGACTTCGGCCCCGATGACCAGCAGGGCCGCATGAACCTGATCACACCCGAGAAGGTCCGCCAGGGTGTGGCCGAGGTGCGCGAGGGCATCACCTTCTGCCTGAGCCTGCCGCTCGACTTCCCCGGCGGCAATGTGCTCAATCCGCGCCGCCATCCGCCGGTGGTGCGGCCCACGGTGCGCAACGGCCGACCGAACATGAACTACCGGCTGTTCCAGGACGACCCGGACGCCAGCGATGTCATCAGCGACGACCTGGTGGTCATGCACCTGCAGTACTCCACGCAGTGGGACAGCTTCGCGCATGTCGGCCAGCTCTTCGACGCCGACGGCGACGGATTCCCCGAGCCGGTGTACTACAACGGCTTCAAGCCGGGCGAGCATGTGGTGGGCCCCACCGATGTCGCCGATGCTGGTGTGCCGCAGGGCCTGCTGCCCGCCGGCAGCTCGCAGGCGCGGGCCCTGGGCATCGAGACCATGGCCGAGCATGGCGTGCAGGGCCGCGCGGTCATGATCGACCTGCACGCCCACTTCGGCCGGCGCCACCACGCGGTGGGCTATGACGACCTGATGCGCGTGATGGAGGCCGACCGGGTGGTGGTCGAGACCGGTGACATGGTCTGCCTGCACACCGGCTTCTCGCAGATGCTGCTCGAGATGAACCGGCAGCCCGACGCGCACACCGTCGAGAACAGCTGCACGGCGCTCGACGGCCGCGACCCGAAGCTGCTGCAGTGGATCACCGACAGCGGCCTGTCGGTGCTGATTGCCGACAACTATGCGGTCGAGATGACGCCCTCGCGCAAGGGCCACCTGCTGGGCTGCTGCGCCACGCTGCCGCTGCACGAGCACTGCCTGTTCAAGCTGGGCATCCACCTCGGCGAGATCTGGCATCTCACGCCGCTGGCCGACTGGCTGCGCGCGCACGGCCGCAACCGGTTCCTGCTCACCGCACCGCCCTTGCGCCTGCCCGGCGCGGTGGGGTCGCCGGCCACGCCGATCGCCACGGTGTAGCCCCGGGCACGCCCCGTCGCGCAGGCCCGGTGGAGGGCCCCGGCGCGCAAGCCCGGGGGCGGGCCTCAGCGCAAGTCCACCGAGGCCTGGAGGGTGCCGAAGGTCTGGGGCTTGAAGCGGCCCTGGGCCACCGCCTCGGAATCGAACTCCATGGTGCGCCGGACGAGCGCGAAGCGCAGCCGCCAGGCCGGCGTGGGCGCGAGCGTTGCGCCCAGGTGCGCCTCGGCCACCCAGGGCGCGGGCCGCGCCCGCGAGACCGCGCCGTAGAGCGGCCCGTCGATGAAGCGGTCCCAGCCCACGGCACGCACGGCGCCGCCGGCCTGCACCGACCAGCGCCCGCCGGTGTCGAGGCGACCGGTGGCGGCCGATGCTTCCAGCGGCATGGCCGTGCCCGAGAGCCGGTCGCCCAGACGCAGGCTGAGCGCCACCAGCGCCTGACCCTGCAGCGTGCCCAGCGTGCCGCCAGCACGCCCGACCACATCGAGATGCTGGCCAAGCAGCGGCCAGCGCTGCTCGTGGGCGAGCTGCCACTGCACACCCAGGCGCGGGCGCAGCTGGTGGTCCCAGCCCAGGGCCGGCTCCACCCGCAGCACATCGCGATGCCAGCGGGTCTGCACCCATTCGGCAAGCGAGGCGGGGCCGGTCACGCCCACCTGCAGCTCGGCCAGACGGGTCTGGTCGCGCGACTCGATGAGCGCGGCGGCCGACGCGAACAGCCAGCCGGCCATCGGACGGTCTTCGGGATCATGGGCGGGCAGACGCCGCTGGTTCTGCATGAACAGGGTCTGGCCGATCGACCAGCGCGCGGTGCGCGTGGCGCCGGCATCGCAGGCCTGCAGCCCGCACCAGGCATCGGCCATGCGGGCCACCGGTCCGTCGGCCAGCGCCGGCCGGAACCAGTGCCCGCGCAGCGACTGGGAGTACCAGCGGTCATGCTTGTTGAGGCCGGCGAACTCGTCGTTGTCCACCTGCACCGACAGGGTCTGGGCGCTGACGCCGGCGGCCGCCAGCGTCAGCAGCAACCCGCTGAGGGCCGCACGCGCGGTCATGCCGCGTCCAGCGCCGCGCCCACCCGCGCGAAGAGCCCGTCGGCCTGCGCACCGTCGATCCAGCGGGCCACGGTGACCGCGCGCCGCTGCGGATCGACCCAGGTGATCGAGCTGCCCGCGCCCACCGCGAAGAAGCTGTCGTGCGGCGCGCTGGGGAAGATCACGCCGTCGCGGTTGAGCCAGATCAGGTAGCCGTAGAAGGGCGCGATCGGGCAGGCCTCGCGCATGCGGGCGATCCAGTCGGACGAGAGCACGCGGCGCCCGCCGGCGATGCCGCCCTCGAGCAGCAGCGCGCCCACGCGGGCCTGGTCGAGACTGTCGATGGAGATGCCACCGCCCCAGTGGGTGCCGCCGGGCACCGAGATCATGCGCCGGCCGCGCACCGTCACCCAGGCATGGCGATAGCCCTCCCAGCGCCAGCGGTCGCTCGCGCCGATCGGCCGCATGATCGCCTCCGCGAAGACCTCGGGCAGGGGTCGGCCGAACAGGTGCAGCAGCGCCAGCGAGAGCTGGTTGATGCGCACATCGTTGTACTCCCAGTAGCTGCCCGGGGCCTGCAGCGGGCGCGCGTCGCCCTTGCGGCCGGCCGGTGGCACCGGCTGGTACTGCACCGCCCGCCAGCGATCGACCTGCTCGGGCAGGCCGAAGACCGAGCCTTCCCACTCGCTGGTCTGCTGCAGCAGCTGATGCCAGGTGATGGCGGCGTTGTGCCCGCCCTCGAAGCCGATGCCAGGCACACGGCGGATGACCGGCTCGTGCACATCGGGCAGCAGACCGCGGTCATGGGCCACGCCAGCCAGCAGCGCGAGATAGGTCTTGGCCACGCTGAAGGTGAGGTCCACCCGCCAGGGATCGCCCCACTGCGCCAGCACCTGGCCGTCTTGCCAGACCACACCGCTGGCCGGCCCGCGGGCGTGTACCGGGCCGAGCAGCCGGTTGTAGGGCGCCGGATCGGCGCCGTGCACGCCCCAGGTGCCGCTGGGGTCATCGGGATCGCGGGGCCAGGGGCTCTCATGGGCCTGCGCCCAGGCGATCGCCTCCTGGAAGCGCGCCGCGGGCGCGGGCTGCGGGCGGGCGCCGTTCACTTGCGCGCCCGATCGGGGTAGCTGGCGGCCATGCCGTCGCGGACATCCTGCTGGATGCCGTACTGCGGGAACGGATAGCGCAGGCCGTTGCCGCCGAGCGCAGCCATGCCGGCCAGGGCCTTGGGCAGATACTCCGGCGGGATCGCCATGAGCATCTCGTCGTCGAGCACGCCACCGTAGCGGCGCTCGGCGAAGCAGGGAATCGACAGGCTGGGCTGGCGGGTGGACAGCGCCCTGCCCCAGGAATCGGCGCAGGCCGACTCGCCCACCACGCTCCAGTCGAAGCGCTTGTAGCCGCTCCACTGCAGGCCGTTGATGAAGTACATCATCGCGCCCGGCGTGGCGTAGAAGAGCACGATGTCGGGCGGATCGAGCCGACCCGCCGAGAGCGGCGAGACCGCCATCGCCTGGTAGCGGCCCACCGGCACGATGGTCATGGCCGCCTGGTGCGCGGCGGAGTCGGGCTGGGTGGCGTACCAGACCCCGACCATCGACTTGCCGGAGCGCCAGTCCTCGTCCTGCCCGCCCAGGCCGATCACGGCCTTGCACTGCGCGCCCACCAGATCGGCGGCCGTGATGCCCACCGTCCAGCCCAGGCGGGCGGCCTGGCCGACGATCTGGTCGGTGGTGTGCACCGACTTCGGCCGGCGGATGCGCGGAATGGCGGCCATCTCGGCCTCGGTCTCGAACAGCTTCATGCCGAAGGGATTGCTGCGCAGGCGCAGCACGCGCTCGAGCTGGGCGCCGAGGGCGGGCAGGTCGAGCCGCTCGGCGGCGGGGGCATCGGGGGCGGTGGCGGTGCTCATGGGAGTCTCCTGGGCGGATGTGCCCATCGATGGTAGTCCAGCGCGGCGGGGCGCCGGTTCCGCTACTGCTGCGGGCCGATGCGCCGCACCACGGCGGCCATGCTCACCGCGTCGGCCTCGACGAAGCGCGTGAAGGCGGCCGCATCCAGGAACTGGATCGGCGAACCGACGGCGCCCAGGGTGCGCGACACCCGCTCGTCCTCGGCGGCGCGGCGCGCGGCTTCGCGCAGCCGGGCCAGCACCGGCTCGGGCGTGCCCGCCGGCGCGAACAGGCCGGACCACTGCGAGAAGGCCACGGGCACGCCGAGCTCGCGCAGGCTGGGCACCTCGGGAAGCGCCGCCAGCCGGCCCTCGCCCCAGTGGGCCAGTGCCCGCAAGCGGCCAGCGCGCACATGGGCCACGATGGTGGCCGGCCCGGTGGCCAGGGCATCGACCTGCCCGCCGAGCAGACCGATCACGGCCGGCCCGGCGCCGGTGTAGGGCACATGGACCATGAAGCTGCCGGTGGCCTGCTTGAGCATCTCCATCGGCACATGCATGGTGCCGTAGGTGCCCGACGAGCCGAAGGTGAGCGCGCCCGGTCGCGCGCGGGCATGGGCCAGGAACTCGGCCAGGCTGCGCCAGGGGCTCTCGGCGCGCACCACCAGCACGGTGGGGTCGGCCGTGAAGCGCGCCAGCGGCACGAGCTGGGCCAGCTGGTAGAGCGGGGCGCGGCCGAGCACGCGGTCGGCCTCGGGAATGATGGTCACCGACGAGAGCGCCAGCAGCAGGGTGTGGCCATCGGGCCGGGCACGGGCCACCTGGGCCATGCCGATGCCGCCGCCGGCACCGGCCTTGTTCTCGACCACCACCGGCTGGCCGAGCGTGCGCGCGAGGGCCTCGGCCACCGGCCGGGCCACGGTGTCAGCCACGCCCCCCGGCGGGAAGGGCACCACCAGGCTGAGCGGGCGTGACGGCCAGGGCTCATCAGCCACCACCCGCGTGGCGGGCAGGCCTGCCGCGCCGGCCAGCATCAGGGCACGGGCGAGCGTCCGTCGCCGGGGCAGACAGGGGGTGGCGCTGCGCGGGCGGAATCTCATGCGGTCTCCGTGTGGCATCCTCGGACCCGACCCGAGCCGCGCAAGCCGCGCATCGGACCGCTGCCGCGCGTGGCGGCGTCCGGGCAAAGGTAGGATTCGACCACAGAAAGGACGCGTTGATGATCCCCTCCAGCGGCGGCAAGACCCTGGCCCTGAACGACGAGGAACTGGCCCGCCTCGATGAACTGCTCGCCGGCGCCAACGAAGAGGAGTCGATGACGCTCGAGGAGTTCGACGGCTTCACCGCCGCGACCCTGAGCAGCCCGGTGCCGATCGGACCCGACGAACTCCTCGGCGAGATCCTCGGCGCGGCGCCCGAGACCGCCGCCGCAGGCCTGCCACCCGACGATCGCGAGACGCTGATGCGGCTGCTGCGCCGGCATCGCGACCATGTCTCGCAGCAACTGCACGAGGGCGAGGGCTTCTCGCCGGTGCTGGCCTACGACGAGGCCGGCCGGGTGGATGGCCGCGGCTGGGCGATCGGCTATCTGCGCGGCGTGGGCCTGCGCGCCGATGACTGGACCCCGCTCGACGACGACGACGACTTCGCCGACATCCTTGACCCCATGGTGCGGCTGGCCGACGAGTTCGACCCCGAGACCGGCGAGCTGCGCGAGGCCATCCCGGTGGACGAGCGCGCCGCGCTGGTGGAAGAGATGATCGGCAACGCCATGGATGCGTTCGCCTTCTTCCAGGAGGCGCGCGAGCGGGCGCTGTCACCGGCCACGGTGCGCCGCGACCAGCCCAAGGTGGGCCGCAACGACCCCTGCCCCTGCGGCAGCGGGCGCAAGTACAAGAACTGTCACGGAGGACAATGAGGCATGGCCATCGACTATCAGAAGCTGAAGAACCGGGTCTTCCCGGATGTGGAGCAGACCTACGGCTGGAAGGACTCGGCCCTGTACGCGCTGGGCATCGGCTTCGGCCACGACCCGCTCGACACCCGCCAGCTGCGCTTCGTCTACGAGGACGACATGCTGGCGGTGCCGACCATGCCGGTGGTGCTGGCCACGCCGGGCTTCTGGGTGAAGGAACCCGATTCCGGCGTCGACTGGGTGAAGGTGCTGCATGGCGAGCAGAGCCTGACCGTGCACAAGCCGCTGCCGGTGGCCGGCACGGTGGTGGGCACGCTCAAGGTGACCGGCATCGTCGACAAGGGGCGCGACAAGGGCGCCATCCTCGTGCAGGAGCGCCGCCTCTATGACAAGGCGAGCGGCGATCTGCTCGCCACCCTCGAGGGGCTCACCTTCTGCCGCGGCGATGGCGGCTTCTCCGAGCGCGAGGGCAACGGCCCCAAGGGCGGCGACCCCTCCCCGGCAGCCAAGCCGGCGGTGCCCGAGGGCCCGCCCGACCATGTCCGCGACATGCCGACCATGCCGCAGGCCGCGCTGATCTACCGACTGTGCGCCGACCTCAATCCGCTGCATGCCGACCCCGCCGTGGCCACGGCCGCCGGCTTCAAGGCTCCCATCCTTCACGGCCTGGCGAGCTACGGCGCGGCCGGTCACGCGGTGCTGGCCGCCTGCTGCAACTACGACCCCAGCCGGCTGAAGAGCTTCGGCCTGCGCTTCTCCAGCCCGGTGTATCCCGGCGAGACCCTGCGCGTGGAGATGTGGGTGCGCGGCCAGGATGTGCACTTCCGCGTGAAGGCCATGCCGCGCGATGTGGTGGTGCTCAACAACGGCCTGGCCAAGGTGATCTGACATGGCCGCCACCCGACCCCTCAAGCGCAAGCTCTTCACGGCCGAGCACGAGCAGTTCCGCGACACCGCGCGCCGCTTCTTCGAGCGCGAGATCATGCCCCACCATGAACGCTGGGAGGAGCAGGGCTTCGTCGACCGCGAGGCCTGGCTCAAGGCCGGTGAAGCCGGGCTGCTGTGCATGAGCATGCCCGAAGCCTACGGCGGCGCGGGCGCCGACCGGCTCTACAGCACCGTGCTGATCGAGGAGGCCGCCCGGGTGGGCGCCTCGGGCCCGGGCTTCTCGCTGCACTCCGAGATCGTCTCGCCCTACCTCAACCGCTACGGCACCGAGGCGCAGAAGCAGGCCTGGCTGCCGCGCATGGCGCGCGGCGAGATCATCGGCGCCATCGCCATGACCGAGCCCGGCGCCGGCTCCGACCTGCAGTCGGTGCGCACCACCGCCATCCGCCAGGGCGACCACTACCTGCTCAACGGCTCCAAGACCTACATCACCAACGGCTACAACAGCGACCTGGTGATCGTGGTCGCCAAGACCGATCCCAGCCTGGGCGCCAAGGGCACCAGCCTGCTGCTGGTGCCGGCCGACTCGCCCGGCTTCTCCAAGGGCCGCCGCCTGAAGAAGCTCGGCCTGAAGGCGCAGGACACCTCGGAGCTGTTCTTCGACAATGTGAAGGTGCCTGTCGAGAATCTGCTGGGCCGCGAGGGCGAGGGCTTCATCTGCCTCATGCAGGAACTGCCCTGGGAACGGCTCATGATTGCGCTGCGCGCGGTGGCCGCCGCCGACGCCGCGATCGACTGGACCCTCGAGTACACCCGCAACCGCAAGGCCTTCGGCAAGCCGGTGTTCGACTTCCAGACCACCCGCCACAAGCTCGCCGAGTGCCGCACCCAGGTGCAGGTGGGCCGCGCCTTCGCCGACCAGTGCCTCGAGGCGGTGCTCACCAACGAGCTCGATGTGGCCACCGCGGCCATGGCCAAGTACTGGTGCACCGAGATGCAGTGCAAGGTGGTCGACGAGTGCGTGCAGCTGCACGGCGGCAGCGGCTACATGCTCGAGTACCCGATCACCCGGGCCTACGCCGACGCGCGGGTGCAGCGCATCTACGGCGGCACCAGCGAGATCATGAAGGAAGTGATCGCGCGCACGCTGTAGCGGCGCGCGGGTACGGCCTCAGGTGCCGCAGAAGGTGCGGTAGGCGGCAGTCACCTCCGATGGCGCGGGCTCGGCCAGATGCTCGCGGCCGGGCCGCTCCTCGAAGGGCTCGCGCAGCGCCTGCAGTAGGGCCTGCAGCGGTCCGAGATCATCATGGTCGGAGGCCGCGGCCAGCGCCTCCTCCACCCGATGGTTGCGGGCGATGATCCAGGGGCTGTGCCGACGCATGGCCGCGGCCCGCGCCGCGGCCGCCGCGGGCGAGGTCTGGCCGCCATCGACGACCGCGCAGCGCGCGCGCCAGCGGGCCAGCCAGGGCGCTAGGCTGGCCGGTTCGGCGAAGAGCGCCTGCAGCAGCGCGGCCTGGCCTTCGGCGGCATCGGCCAGCCGGCGCCAGCCCAGGGTGTGATCCACCCGCTGCGATTGCAGCAGCCCCAGCCAGTCATCGAGCAGCGCGAGATCGGCAGGGTCGGCGGCCGTCGCGGGCGCGGGCAGGCCCAGCCGCATCAGCCGCGCGACGCGCAGATGCGCCTCCAGCCAGTCGGGGAAGGCATCGAGCACGGTCATGGCGCGGGCCACCGCCGCATCGGCATCGTCGTCGATCAGCGGCAGCAGGGTCTCGGCGAAGCGGGCGAGGTTCCATCGCGCGATCACCGGCTGGTTGCGGTAGGCGTAGCGCCCCTGATGGTCGATCGAGCTGAACACCGCCTCGGGCTGATAGGCCTCCAGGAAGGCGCAGGGCCCGTAGTCGATGGTCTCGCCCGACAGGGTCATGTTGTCGGTGTTCATCACGCCGTGGATGAAGCCGACCTCCATCCAGCGCGCCACCAGCGCGGCCTGACGCTGCGCGACCGCGTGCAGCAGCAGGGCATGGCGATCGGGGTCGCCGGCGAGCGCCGGGTCGTGACGGGCGATGGCGTAGTCGGCGAGCTGGCGCACCCGGTCATGCTCGCCGCGGGCCGCGAAGTACTGGAAGGTGCCCACCCGCAGGTGGCTGGCCGCCACGCGGGTGAGCACCGCGCCCGGCAGCACCGACTCGCGCCAGACCGGCTCGCCGGTGGCCGCCACCGCCAGCGCGCGCGTGGTGGGGATGCCCAGCGCGTGCATGGCCTCGCCGATCAGCAGCTCGCGCAGCATGGGGCCCACCGCGGCCTTGCCGTCACCGCGCCGCGAGAAGGGCGTGGGGCCGGAGCCCTTGAAGGCGATGTCGCGGCGCCGGCCCTCGCGATCGATGAGTTCGCCGAGCAGCAGCGCGCGGCCGTCACCGAGCTGCGGCGAGAAGCCGCCGAACTGATGCCCGGCATACACCTGCGCGATCGGCTGCGCGCCCGCGGGAAGCGCGTTGCCCGCAAAGAGCGCCGCGCCCGCCGGGCCGGACAGGGCGGCCGGGTCCAGACCGAGCTCCTCGGCAAGCTCGCAATTGAGGTGGAGCAGCCGGGGCTCGGGCGCAGGCGCGGGCTGCACCGCGGCCCAGAAACCCGGCAGGTCTCGGGCATAGCTGTTGTCAAAGGCAAAGGCGGGTGCGGACATCATCGTTCCCGGATGGATTCATCGGATAGCGCTGGCTATGGGACTGCAGGGCGTCATGGACCGGTCGGAGCCGGCTCACCCCAGTGCGCCTCGCACCAGACATTCACCGCCGCTTGCTGCGCCGGCGTGAAGTGCAGGCCCAGCTTGGTGCGGCGCCAGAGGACATCGTCCGCGCTGCGCGCCCATTCCTCGCGATGCAGCCACTCGAGCTCGGACTCGTGCAGACCCGGTGCCACTTCGGCTCCCGATGGCAGTGCAAGGAGACGCCGCACCCGTGAACCGTGCGCGCGCGCCAGACGGCGCAGGAGTGCGGGCGGACGGTCCGGATGCTGAGCGACGAGTTCGGTCACGAAGGCCTCGAACGCGGCCACGACATCCCCGCCCTGCGGCAGGCCATCGCCGGCCAGATCGCCTCCGGGCAACACGGCCTGCCCAGTCCATGCCCGTGCCGGTCTGCCGAGCGCCGTGCAGAGCTGGTCAGCAGCCTCCTCGGCGAGCTTGCGGAAGGTGGTGATCTTGCCGCCCCAGACCGACAGCAGCGGCGCGCCGTCGGCGTCGAGCTCGAGCGCATAGTCGCGGGTGATGGCCGAGGGGTCACCCGACGCGTCATCAAGCAGCGGCCGCACGCCGCAGTAGCGCCAGACCACATCGGCCGGCGTGACGCCGCGCGCGAAATAGCGCGAGGCCTGCTCGCACAGGTAGGCAACCTCGGCATCATCGGTGCGGGCCTCGCCCGGCGGGCCGTGGTGCTCGACATCGGTGGTGCCGATAAGCGTGAACGCGTCCTCATACGGGATCGCGAAGATGATGCGCCGGTCGGGGCTCTGAAAGATGTAGGCGTGATCGTGCGTGAAGAGCCGCGGCACCACGATGTGGCTCCCCTTGATGAGGCGCAACGCGCGCGGCCGCGGCGCGTGGGCGTGGTCAGCCAGGAACTGCGCTGCCCAGGGGCCGGCGGCATTGACCAGGGCGGCGGCCGACACCCTCCGCTCATGGCCATCGGCGGCGCGCAGCCGCGCCTGCCAGCGGCCCTCGTGGCGGCGCGCGTCGACGCAGGCGGTGCGGGTGAGCACGGTGGCGCCGCGCGCGGCGGCGTCGACCGCATTGAGCACCACCAGCCGGGCGTCATCGACCCAGCCATCGGAATAGACGAATCCCTGCTGCCAGCCCGGGCGCAGCGGCACGCCGGCGGCATGCCGGCGCAGATCCACCGATCGAGAACCCGGCAGCAGCTCGCGCCGCGCCAGATGGTCATAGAGGAACAGGCCCAGCCGGATCAGCCAGGCGGGACGCATGCCGGGATCGTGCGGCATGACGAAGCGCAGCGGCCACATGATGTGCGGCGCGCTGCGCAGCAGCCGCTCGCGCTCGGCCAGCGCCTTGCGCACCAGCAGGAACTCGCGGTGCTCGAGGTAGCGCAGGCCGCCATGGATGAGCTTGGTGGACGACGAGGAGGTGTGGCCGGCAAGATCGTCGCGCTCGGTGAGCACCACCGACAGGCCGCGCCCGGCGAGGTCACGGGCGATGCCGGCGCCATTGATGCCGCCGCCCACCACCAGCACGTCGCAGCGCAGGTCGGAGGACGCGTCGAACGGAAGCGGATTCATGGACGGTTCCGACAACGGCGCGAGGGCGCCAGGACAGCACCTTGCCGGATCATTCCGGCGTGAGCCCCTTGCGACGAACCACCTCGCGCCAGCGCTCGATCTCGCGGCGCTGGAACTCGCCGTATTCCTCGGGCCGGTTGGCCACCACATCGAACCCCTGCTGCGCGAAGCGGCTGCGGACCTCGGCGTGATTGAGGGCTGCGACGAGTTCGGCGTGCAGCCGGCTGATGATCTCGCGCGGCATGCCGCGCGGGCCCATGAAGGCCTGCCAGGAGGTGACCACGAAGCCCGGCACACCTTGCTCGATCATGGTGGGCGTGTCAGGCAACTGCGGCCGACGGGCTTCGCTGGTGACCGCGAGGGCCTTGAGCCGCCCTGCCCGGATGTGCGGCACCGCTGCGCCCATGTTCTGGAACGAGGCATCGACATTGCCGCCCATGAGATCGGCCATGGCCGCCGCGCCGCCGCGATACGGGATGTGCACGCCGAAGGTGTTGGTCTGCAGCTTGAAGAGCTCGGCCGAGAGATGATCGGATGAGCCGGTGCCCGACGAGGCATAAGACAGCCGGCCCGGGTTGCGCCGCGCGTAATCGATCAGCCCCTTCAGATCGGAAACCGGCAGCGAGGGCGAAGCCACCAGCACATTCGGCGTGGTGACTGCCAGGGTGAGCGGCTCGAGGTCCTTGAGCGGGTCGTAGGACAGGCGTGGCTGCAGGGCGGCGTTGATCGCGAAGGTGCCGATCGAGCCCACCATGAGGGTGTAGCCGTCAGGCGGCGACCGCATCACATACTCGGCAGCGATCGCCCCGTTGGCGCCGGGCCGGTTCTCGACCACCACGGTCTGGCCGATGTTGGCCTGCATGCGCGCACCCACGCTGCGGGCCACGATGTCGGAGGAGCCGCCGGCCACGAAGGGCACCACGATGCGCACCGGCCTCGCTGGCCAGGCCTGCGCGCGCACGGCAAGAGGGCCAGCCAGCGCACCGGCGGCCAGAGCACCGCGCAGCAGGCCGCGGCGGGACTGATCGGTCATGGTTTTCTCCTGGAGAGCGCGAACCGGGTTCAGCCCGCCAGCGCGAACGGCGCGGGTTCGAGCGTCTCGGCGCGCCTGAGCGCGCGGCCGATGGCCTCGGCACCCTGCGCACCGTTGACCGCAACACGGCCGTTGACCACGAAGAAAGGCACGCCACCGATGCCGGCATCGCGCATGCCGGCATCCACACGCGCCACCTCATCGGCCAGGGCAGGGTCTGACATCGCGAGCGACACCTGCGCCTCGGTCAGCCCGGCGGCAAGACCGAGCCGTGTGAGCTCGGCGGCGTCACAGAGGTTGGCTCCCTCCTGGAAGTAGGCCGCGAACAGCACTTCGGCCATGCGCGACTGCAGCGCAGGTCCGCCCGCCTCGAGAGCCGCGGCGAGCAGCGCATGCGGCCGCAGGGTGCTGGGCTGGCGGGCGATGCGATCGAGCGCCAGCGGCAGCGCCACCTCGGCGGCAGCGGCGCGCACATTGGCGTACAGCCGGCTGGTGTCGGCCGTGCCGAACTTGGCAGTGAGGTACTCGGCACGCGATGCACCCTCAGGCGGCATGGCGGGGTTCAGCTGGAAGGGATGCCAGACCACCTCGGGCTGCGCCTGGCCAGGATGCTCGGCCGCCCACGCGGCGAGCGCCGATTCGAGCTGGCGCTTGCCAATGAAGCACCAGGGACAGACCACATCGGAAACCACATCGATCCGCATCCGCGCTCTCCCAAGGGCGGCACCACGCGGCTATAGTGCGCGGGCCTCGTTCGAAGGCCCACACTATAGACGCTCAGGAGACCCGCCATGACTTCCAATCTCACTCGCCGCCAGCTGCTTGCCGGCCTTGGCGCCGCCAGCGTGCCGCTGCTGGGCGCCGGGCCCGCTCGCGCCCAGGCCTGGCCCAACAAGCCCATCCGCATCATCTGCGGCTACCCCGCGGGCGGGCTCACCGACATCTTCGCGCGCGCCTACGGCGAGCACATCGGCCAGCGGCTGGGCCAGCAGGTGGTGGTGGAGAACCGCACCGGGGCGGGCGGCTCGATTGCGGCGCAGGCGGTGAAGGCCGCGCCCGCGGATGGCTACACGCTGATGTTCACGATCTCCACCACGATGATCATGAACCGGGTGCTCTACAAGACCCTGCCCTACGACGCCGACAAGGACTTCGTGCTGATCTCCAGCATGTACGCGGGTCAGCTGCCGCTGATCGTGAACAAGAACCTCGGCGTGAGCAATCTGAAGGAATTCGTGGAGTACGCACGCCGCAACAAGGTGTCGCTGGGCACCTACTCGCCCGGTTCGTTCGCGCACATTGCCGTGGCCGAGATCAACCGCATCTTCAAGTTGAACATCGAGGCGGTGCACTACCGCGGCGAGGCACCCATGTGGCAGGACGTGGCTGCCGGGGTGATCCAGGGTGGCACCGGCAGCACGGCAGCAGCCAATGCCGTGCTGTCCTCGGGCGTAGGCCGTGCCATTGCGGTTCCCGGGCCACGGCGCATGCGCAACATCCCCGAGGCGGCCACCTATCTCGAGCAGGGCGTGACCGACAAGGCATTCCAGCTGAAGGGCTTCATCTGCATGGTGGGTCCCACCGGCATGCCCGCCGAGATCGTGCAGAAACTCTCCGACCTGATGGTCGAGGGCGGCAAGACCGAGCGGGTGCAGAAGATCCTGAACACCTTCGGCATCGAGGAAGCCGCGGTGAGCCACCAGGAATTCCGCAAGCTCTACGACGAAGAGGCCCCGGTCTGGATCTCGCTCGTGAAGGGCCTGGGCCTCACCCCGCTCTGATCGGCACGCGCCCATGGGCACCGCAGTCATTCATGTCGAGCGGCTCGGCCGGCGCTTCGCGTCGGGCACGCAGGCACTCACCGACGCGACACTGAGCGTGGCGGCGGGCGAGTTCGTCGCGCTGCTCGGCCCCTCGGGCTGCGGCAAGAGCACGCTGCTGCGGCTGGTGGCCGGGCTCGATGCGCCCAGCGAGGGCGCGGTGCATCTGCAGGCGCCGGCGGGCCCCGGCGGCCTGCCGCCGGTGGGTTTCGTGTTCCAGGAGCCCACGCTCATGCCCTGGGCGAGCGTGGCCGACAATGTCTGGCTGCCGCTGCGCCTGGCCGGGCAGAACCGCGCGCAGGCAAGGGCCGCGGTGCAGGCGCAGCTCGACGCCGTGGGCCTGCGCGGCTTCGAGAATGCCTACCCGCGCGAACTCTCCGGCGGGATGCGCATGCGGGTGTCGATCGCCCGGGCGCTGGTGGCACAGCCCGGCGTGCTGCTGATGGACGAGCCTTTCGCGGCGCTGGACGAGATCACGCGCCTGCGCCTGAACGAGGACCTGCTCGGCTGGTGGGCGGCGCGCGCGCTCACCGTGCTCTTCGTGACCCACAGCGTGTTCGAGGCGGTGACCCTGGCGCAGCGCATCGTGGTGATGAGCGCGCGCCCGGGCCGCATCGCCGAGATCATCGACAACCCGGGCGGCCAGCCGCGTGACGACCACTGGCGCGGTTCGCCCGACTTCGCAGCCCGCTGCGCGCGGGTGTCGCAGGCCCTGCGCCGCGCCGCCGAGGCGCAACCCGGCGCCACCGCGCCGTGAGCCTCGCCGCATGAAACTCGAACGCGCCCTGCCCTGGCTGGTGTTCGCGGCCGCCCTGGCAACCTGGGAGATCTGGGTGCGGGTGGCCGAGGTGCCGCACTACATCCTGCCTTCGCCCAGCCTGGTGGCCAGCACCCTGGCGCAGCACTTCCAGTCGCTGGCGCCAGCCTGGTGGTACACGGTGAAAATCACGGTGGGCGCGCTGGCCCTGTCGGCGGCCAGCGGGGTGCTGCTGGCCAGCCTGTTCGCGCTCTCGCCCTGGGTGGAGCGCTCCTTCCTGCCCTTTGCGATCGTGCTGCAGGTCACCCCGATCGTGGCCATCGCGCCGCTGATCCTGATCTATGTCGACAGCACCACCGCAGCCCTGCTGCTGTGCGCCTGGATCGTGGCCTTCTTCCCGATCCTCTCCAACACCGTGATCGGGCTGCGCTCGGCCGACGCCAATCTGCGCGACCTGTTCACGCTCTACCGGGCTACGCCCTGGCAGCGCCTGCGGCTGCTGCTCACGCCCTCGGCGCTGCCCTACTTCATCGGCGGGCTGAAGATCGCGGGCGGGCTCTCGCTGATCGGCGCGGTGGTGGCCGAGTTCACCGCCGGCGCGGCCGGACGCGAGACCGGGCTGGCCTCGCGCATCCTCGAGGCGAGCTTTCGCACCGAGACCCCGAAGATGTTCGCGGCGCTGGTGCTGGTCTCGCTCACCGGCGTGGCGATCTTCTGGCTGTTCAACGGTCTGTCGCGGCTGCTGCTGGGGCGCTGGCACGAGTCGGAGCGCTAGGCAGCCGGCCGCGCGCAGGCGCGAGTCGGAGCGCTAGGCTGCATCCGGGCGCAGGCGCCAGCCGGGGCGCTAGACTGCCGTCATGGCCGCGCGCGGGCGCCGGCCGCACGCCTCCTCGGCCCGCATCGCTTCCGGAGATCACCGCATGACCCGTATCCGCTCACTGGCGGCGCGCGCGCTGCTCGCGCTGCTGCTGCCCGCCGCCCCCGCGCTGCATGCGCAGGACAAGGTGGTGTTCGCCACCAACTGGAAGGCGCAGGCCGCCCACGGCGGCTTCTACCAGGCGCTGGTCGACGGCACCTACCGCAAGGCCGGCCTGGAGGTGACCATCCAGCAGGGCGGGCCGCAGGTGAACAACCGCCCGCTGCTGCCGGCCGGCAAGATCGACTTCCTGATGACCGGCAACCTGCTGCACTCCTTCGACAATGTGAAGAACGGCCTGCCGATCACGGTGGTGGCGGCGATCTTCCAGAAGGACCCGCAGGCACTCATCGCGCATCCCGGCCAGGGATACGAGAGCTTCGCCGCCCTCGCCAAGGCGCCGGTGGTGCTGGTGGCCAAGGACGGCCAGTTCAGCTGGTGGCAGTGGCTCAAGGTGCAGCACGGCTTTCGCGACGAGCAGCTCAAGCCCTACACCTACAACCTCTCGCCGTTCCTCGCGAACAAGTCGGCGGTGCAGCAGGGCTACTCGGTGGCCGAGCCGATCTACATCGAGAACCAGGGCCGCTTCAAGCCGGTGGTGCACCTGCTGGCCGACCACGGCTTCTCCACCTATTCCACGCTGATCGAGGCGCGCACCGACACCGTCCGCAACAAGCCCGACCTGGTGCGCCGCTTCGTCGAGGCCTCGATCACCGGCTGGTACGGGTATCTCTACGGCGACCGCAAGGCGGCCAATGCGCTGATGCGCAAGGAGAACCCGGAACTCACCGATGACGAGATCGAGCGCTCGGTGGCCCTGATGAAGCAGCAGGGCATCGTCGATTCCGGTGAGGCGCTCGAGCGCGGCATCGGCGCGATGAACGAGGCCCGGGTGCGCGATTTCCACGACAAGATGGTGAAGGCCGGTCTGTACAAGCCCGGCGAGGTGGATGTGCGCAAGGTGGCGAACTACGAGTTCGTCAACCGGGGGGTGGGGAGGGAGTTGCGGAAGTAGTCGCCCCCTCGAACGCCCGCGCCGCGCAGTCAGCCAGCGCATCGCGCAGCCAGCGGTGGCCGGGGCGCTGCTGCTGGCGGCGGTGCCAGGCAAGGTCGACATGCAGCGCCGGCATATCCACCGGCAGCGGGCGGATGGCCAGCTCGCCGGCAATGCCGGTGGACGGCACGAAGCGCTCAGGCATCACGGTGAGCAGGTCCGAGCCGGCCACCACCTGGCCCGCGGTGAAGTACTGGTTCACGGTGAGCACCACCCGACGCTGCCGCTTGATGGCAGCCAGCGCCTGATCGACGAAGCCGTAGGGCCGGCCCGAGAAGCTCACCAGCAGGTGGTGCGCGGCGCAGAAGGCGTCCAGGGTGAGTTCGCCGGCGGCCAGTGGGTGGTCGCGGCGCATCACGCACACATAGCGGCCGTCGTAGAGCCGCTGCGTCAGGAAGGCCGCGGGCGCGGCATCGGTCATGCTGCGCTGCAGGATCGCGGCCATCATCACCGGGAAGTAGCCGATCGCGAGATCGAGCTCGCCCCCCTCCAGCAGCTCACGCGGATCGCGGGTGGTGAGTGGCAGCACCCGCAGCGACACCCCTGGCGCCGTGGTCTCGATGCGATTGATCAGCGGCGGCATCAGCAGGCTGGCCGTGGCATCGGCCATGGCCAGGACGAAGCTGGTCTCGGTCCGGGCAGGATCGAAGTCAGTGGGCGCTAGCACCTCCTGAATAGCTTCCAGGGACTGGCGTACGGTGGGCCAGATGCTCAGCGCGAGCGGCGTGGGCTGCACCCCGTAACCGGCCCGGGTGACCAGTTCATCGCCCACCACCTCGCGCAGGCGACGCAACGCATTGCTGACCGCCGACTGGGTGAGCGACAGGTTCCGGGCGGCACGGGTGAGGTTGCGCTCGACCATGATCTCGTCGAACACCCGCAGCAGATTCAGGTCGAGCTGGCGGAAGTTGAGGCCCATGACATTTATCTTTCAGATAATTGACATGACAAATGATAACTTGAAATCGTTGTTGCGATGCCGCAAATTCAGGGCATGGGGCAGCGCAGTTCGCGCCGCCCGACCTGACAGGAGATCGCAACATGACCACCCTGAGCACCACCCACGAAGGCCTGGAACGCATCCTGGAGATCGGCCGCGTCGTCGGTCACGGCCTTGATCGCGCCCCCAGCCCTTACGCCGCGCCGGCCACGCCGCTCTTCACCCGCATCGGTCGCGCGCTGAGCGCCCTGGGCGAGAGCATGGCCGCCGCCCGTGCGGAGGAGGCGTACCGGGAACTGGCCCGACACGACCACCGGCTGGCCGCCGAACTGCGCGCCGCCGCTGCCCGCAGCAGCCGCGACTGAGTCAGCATGCCCGGCCGGGAGCGCCTCGGCCGGTTGAGTCCCGGCCTGAATCCCGGCCGGTTTGCCCGCGCAGCCCGGCCGATGCCGGCGCGCGGGCCGGTGCCTCAGCGCAGCGCCTTGTAGCGGATGCGCTTGGGCTGGGCGCCTTCCTCACCGAGGCGGGCACGCTTGTCGGCCTCGTACTCGGTGTAGTTGCCGGTGAAGAAGTTCCAGTGCGAATCGCCCTCAGCCGCCAGGATGTGCGTGGCGATGCGGTCGAGGAACCAGCGATCGTGCGAGATGCACAGCACGCTGCCGGCGAACTCGATCAGCGCGTCTTCCAGCGCGCGCAGGGTCTCGATGTCGAGGTCGTTGGACGGCTCGTCAAGCAGCAGCACATTGCCGCCGGCCAGGAGGGTCTTGGCCAGGTGCAGCCGGCCCCGCTCACCGCCCGAGAGGTTGCCCACCAGCTTCTGCTGGTCGGACCCCTTGAAGTTGAAGCGGCCGATGTAGGCGCGTGACTGCATCTCGAAGCGGCCCACCGTGAGGATGTCGGAACCGCCCGAGACTGCCTCCCACACTGTCTTGTCGTTGGGCAGGGCATCGCGGCTCTGGTCGACGAAGGCCATCTGCACGGTGTTGCCGATGCTGATCTCGCCGCTGTCGGGCTGTTCGCGCCCGGTGATCATGCGAAACAGCGTGGACTTGCCCGCGCCGTTGGGCCCGATGATGCCCACGATGGCGCCGGCCGGCACAGATCG
>CAIZPE010000271.1 GCA_903934795.1 uncultured bacterium
GCGCGGGCGCGGGCGCGGCGGCCGGCGCCTGGCCGGTGAGCTCGCGGGCGAGCGCCGGCTCGATCACGCTCTCGTGCAGCCGCAGCACCTTCGAGTACCAGGCGATGATCGATGCGTCGTCCTGCAGCCGCAGGTCGCGAACCAGCCCGCGGCCGGGCTGCGCCTCGCGCAGCGTCAGCGAGCGCTCCACCTTGCGCAGCGCCAGCGGCATGGCCGGCGCCTCGTCGAGCTCGATGATGCCGAAGGGCGCAGCCGCGAACTTGGCCAGCGGCGGGTAGGTGCCGATGCGGCTGAGCATCGGAAAGGCCGAGGCGTTGGTGAGCGGGCGCTGATCGGCGTCGCGCAGCCCGGGCGGCAGGCTGATGTTCACGCTCGCTGATTCCGGCCAGGGCCCCGGGAACACCACGGCCTCCACGGTGGGTGCGTCGGCGCCGCCCTCCAGCCGCGGCTTGCGCTCGGTCTGCCCGAGCATGAGACGCACCGCCGCGGCCTGCGCCCGCGGCACCGGCGCGCTGAATTCGATGCGGACATCTCCCAGCGGCAAGCAGGGTGCGTTGGCGTTCTCGCGCGGGCAGCTCAACCGGGCGCTGAAGGCGCTGCGCACCTCGAAGCCGAGCGATTGCGGCCGCCGGGTGGCGAGGCCCGAGGGCGTGGCGATGCCGGCGTCCCAGACCAGATCGACCCGGGCCTGCGGCGGCAGGGCCCGGCCGCAGGCCAGCGCCAGCACATCGGGTTCATCGGGCGCGAAGCGGCGCGCGAGCAGATCGCGCTCGGCCGGCGGCAGCAGCCGCACCGGCACGCGCTCGCCCATGCCGGCGACGCGGCACCAGGCCTTGCGGGTCACCGAGTCGGGTTCGACCGGCCCGGTGAGCACCAGCAGGAAGCTCTGGTCCTCGTCGATGCGGCTGCCTTCCCAGGGCATGCTGCGCGCCACCACCGGCCCGCCGGTGCTGAATTCAAGGCGCGAGCGGCCGGCCAGCGCCTCACCGCCCAGGGTGCGCAGCTCGGGCCTCAGGCTGAACCCGCAGCGGGTGCCGGCCCGCGGTGGGGTGCGAAAGACATGCACCCAGGTGCGGTTGTCCACCCAGCGGCTGTCGCCCTTCACCGGGCAGTCGATCAGGAAGGGATCGGGCGCGCCGCTGTCGCCCAGCCGGGTCATGGGCTCGCTGAACACCGCGCGCACCTCGCGCACCAGGCCCGCCTCGCCCGTGGGGCTGAAGCTCGTCAGGCCGGCCGCATGGGCCGGACTCGGGCCGGTGGCGGGCAGCAGACCCGCGGCCAGTGCGAGGCCGAAAAGGGTGACGGCAGCGCGGCGGATCGGTCCCATCGGCATCTCTCCGGGTTCAGAGCGCGCCCAGGCCCCCGGCGAGCGCGCCGGCGCCGATCAGCCACAGCGGGTTGATCCGCGTGCGCCACACCAGCACCGCGCTCAGCAGGGTGAGCGCCAGCCCCGCGGGCGCGCCGGCCGTGGGCGCGGCCAGCACCCAGCCGGCTGCGGCCAGCAGGCCCAGCGTGAGCGGCAGGGTGCCTTCGCGGAAGGCCATCACCAGCCGGTGCTCGCGCCATTTCTCGGCGCCGCGGTGCGCGATCAGCGCCACGGTGGTGGAAGGCAGAAGGATGCCCAGCGTGGCGGCGGCCGCACCGGCCCAGCCACCGGCATTCCAGCCCATCACGGTCACCAGCAGGATGTTCGGGCCCGGCGAGGCCTGCGCAAGCGCGATCGAGGCCGAGAACTGCGGGTCGGTCAGCCAGCCGTGGCGCTCGACCATCAGCCGGTGCATCTCCGGCACCACCGTGATGCCGCCGCCGATGGCCAGCAGCGAGAGCAGCAGGAAGCGCCCGAAGAGCTCGAGCAGGTCGGCGTGGCTCATGGCCGAAGCCGCCGCCAGGCCAGACCCACCGAGATCACGCCCAGCCCGGCCAGCACCGGCAGCAGCGGCCAGCGCAGCAGCCCGACCATGGCGAAGGCCAGACCGCCCAGCACCCATGCCGTGGCGCCGCGGCCGTGCAGCGAGCGCGAGAGCTTCAGGGCCATGGCCAGCACCAGGCCGGCGCTGACGGCCGACATGCCGGTCAGCACCCGGCTGACCACCGGCTCGTGGGCGAACTCGAGGTAGAGCGAGGCCACCACCAGCACCAGCACCATGGGCGCGGTCATCATGCCGGCGAGCGCGGCGAAGCCGCCACGCAGCCCGAAGAAACGGTCGCCGATCATCAGCGCCAGATTGCAGATGTTGGGCCCCGGCAGCACCTGGGCGAGCGACAGCGATTCGGCGAATTCCTCGGCACTCAGCCAGCGCCGCTCCTCGACCAGGGCGCGCTGGGCAAAGGGCAGCACGCCGCCGAAACCGCGCAGCGCCAGGGCATTGAACACCCGGAACAGTTCGGCCGGGCTCTGCGGCTGAGGGCGCGGTTCGGTGGGCGGCATCGGCCGATTGTCACACGCCCCAGTGGGCGGGCGTGACCCCGCGCGTGCCGAGGTGTTCCGGTCTGCCCGACCGGACCTCAGGCGGGGTTGGCAGGCTCGGTTGCGGTGGGCGCGAGGCTCGGGTCGGCGATCAGCCGCGAGGCCGGTATGACCAGCGTGAAGGTGCTGCCCTCGCCGGGTACGCTGGCGATGCGCAGCTGCCCGCCGTGCCGCTGCATGATGTGCTTGACGATGGCCAGGCCCAGGCCGGTGCCACCGGTGTCCCGCGAGCGGCCGCGGTCGACGCGGTAGAAGCGCTCGGTCAGGCGCGGCAGGTGCTCGGCCGGGATGCCGATGCCGGTGTCGGTCACCCAGAGATGCCCCTCGGTGCCGGTGATGCGCCAGCCGATCTCGATGCGGCCCCGATCGGGGGTGTAGCGCACCGCGTTGATCACCAGGTTGCGGATGGCGCTCTCGAGCTCGATCGGCGCGGCCATCACGCCCACCGGCCCCTCCAGCCGATAGACGATCTGGTGGCGGTCCTGCGACAGCGCCTGCCCTTCGGTGCCCACGGCGCGGATCATGGCGTGGACATCGATGCGCTCGGCCTCGGGCGGCGCGGTGGAGCTCTCGAGCGTGGCCAGCATCAGCAGGTCCTCGACCAGGCGCTGCATGGTGCGGCTCTGCTTGAGGATGGTGCCGAGGTATTCGCGCTGCTGGGCCGGCTCCAGCGGCAGCTCGAGCAGGGTCTCGGCGAAGCCGCCAATGACCGTCACCGGTGTGCGGATCTCGTGCGAGACATTGGCGACGAAGTCGCGGCGCATGGCCTCGAGCCGTGCCTGCTCGGTGACATCGCGGCTGATCAGCAGCTTGTGCTGTTCGTCGGGCCGGTGCAGGCGCAGTTCGAACAGCCGGCCTGGCCGTTGCGGCAGCGGCAGCACCGGCGGACGCGACGGGTCGGCGCCTTCGAGGTAGGCGATGAATTCGGGCTGGCGGATGAAGTGGTGGATGGGACGCCCCGCGCCGACCACGCCGTGGATCTCGCGGGCCGCGTCATTGCACCACTGGACATGGTCGTAGCGGTCGAGGAGCACCAGGCCATCGGGCAGACGGTCGACCGCGCGGTGCAGCTGCTCGAGTTCGCCGGTGATCTGCTGCCTGTGTTCGCGCTCGGTCTTGACCATGCGCGCGAGCCGGTCGAGGAAAGGCTGCCACACGCCGCCGATGCGCGGCACCTCGCGCTGGCGCGGCAGCGCGGCCCAGAAGTGCAGACGGGCCATGATCAGGGTGACCAGCAGGGCCTGCAGCACCAGCGCCGCCGCCAGCCAGCGCGCCGCCCAGGTGTCACCCAGCGTGACCGAGAGCAGCGCCGCGATGGCCAGGGCCAGCGCGGTGGGCACCAGGGAGCGCAGCCAGATCACGCCGGCAGCAGGCGGTAGCCGCCGCCTCGGACGGTCTCGACCAGCCGGTCGTGGCCGGTGGGCTGCAGCGCCACGCGCAGCCGCCGGATGTGGACGTCGACCGTGCGTTCCTCGATGAAGACATGGTCGCCCCAGACCGCATCGAGCAGCCGGGCGCGGGAGTGCACGCGGTCGGGCTGGGTCATGAGGTAGTGCAGCAGGCGGAATTCGGTGGGGCTGAGCGAGATCGGGGTGTCGCCGGCCTGCACGCGGAAGGTGACCGGGTCAAGGCGCATGCCGCCCACCTCGAGGGCTTCGTCGGCGGCAAGCGGTGCGGCCCGCCGCAGCATGGCCTTGACCCGCGCGAGCAGCTCGCGCGGCGAGAAGGGCTTGGTGATGTAGTCATCGGCGCCAACCTCGAAACCGGCGAGCTTGTCGGTCTCCTGGGCGCGCGCGGTGAGCAGGATGATCGGCAGACCACGGGTGCGGCTGTCGGCGCGCAGGCGTCGGGCGAGCTCGATGCCGGGGCTGTCGGGCAGCATCCAGTCGAGCAGGAGGAGATCTGGCAGGGCGGCATCGATCTGCTGGCGGGCGCTGGCAGCGTCATGGGCCAGCACGGGAGTGTAACCCGCGTGCCGCAGGTTCACGGCAATGAGCTCGCCGATCGCGGGCTCGTCTTCGACGATGAGGATCCGGGCAGTCATGGCGGCGAGAATATGACCGCCGGGTGACGGTTTCGTGACGGTCCGACCGGGACTGTCGGTCTCTGTCATGGGGCTGTCACGCCGCGTCAGTCAGCGAGGTTGAAGAAGCTGCGCCGGCCGCGGAGCTCGACGATCTGCCGCACCAGCATGGCGAAGTCTTCCTCGCGGCCCACCGGGTTCAGGCGCTCGGTGTTGACGATCATGAGCGGCGCGCTCTCGTAGTGGTAGAAAAAGCGGCTGTAGGCCTCGGTGAGCTCGCGCAGGTAGGCCTCCGAGATGTCGGCCTCCATGGCGATGCCGCGCTGGCGCACGCGGCCCACCAGCTGGTCGGGCTGGGCCTGCAGGTAGATCACCAGGTCGGGCACTGGCGCCTGCGGCTGCAGGTTGGCGAAGATCTGCTGGTAGAGGGCAAGCTCGTCGTCGGCCAGGGTGAGCCGGGCGAACAGCGGGTCCTTGTCGAGCAGGAAATCGCCGACCACCGCCTGCGAGAACAGGTCGCGCTGGGCGAGTTCGCGCAGCTGGTTGACCCGCTGGAACAGGAAGAAGAGCTGTGTGGGCAGCGCGTAGCGCGGGCCGTCGCGGTAGAAGCGTTCGAGGAAGGGATTGCCTTCGGGCTCCTCGAGTACCGGACGCGCGCCGAAGCGCTCGGCGAGCTTGCGCGCGAGCGTGGTCTTGCCCGCGCCGATCGGGCCCTCGACCACGATGTGGCGAAAGCGCTCGAAGGGGGAGCTCGGGGCGGGGGGCGTGCTCATGTCGGCGGCGTGCGGGGTTCAGGACCGGAAGATGAAGTAGACCGCGCCCATCAGGCACAGCGCTGCCCAGAGGTAGTCGAGCCGCAGCGGCTCGTTCATGACCAGGACCGTGAAGGGCATGAACACCGCCAGGGTGATCACCTCCTGGATGATCTTGAGCTGGGCGAGCGAGAAATGGCCGTAGCCGATGCGGTTGGCCGGCACCTGCAGCAGGTACTCGAACAGGGCGATGCCCCAGCTGAGCAGGGCCGCGACGTACCAGGGCCGCGCCGACAGGTTGCGCAGATGGCCGTACCAGGCCACGGTCATGAAGACGTTCGAGGCGATCAGCAGCCCGACGGTCTGCACCGGGACCGGCAGGCTGGCGAGCGCGGTCATGGCTCGTCCCGGTCCGGGTCTTGCGGACCGGCGGGCAGGCGCTCGCAGCGCTGTCCGGTGCAGGCCGCGAGCAGCGGCCCGATGGGGCCCAGGCCAGGTACGGTCAGCGCCGGCGCAATCTCGGCGAGGGGCGCCAGCACGAAGGCGCGCTGGTGCATGCGGGGATGGGGCAGGGTGAGCCGCGGGCTGGTCATCACGGCTTGGCCATGCAGCAGCAGATCGAGGTCAAGCAGCCGCGGCGCGTTCGGCCAGGGCCGCTCGCGGCCGTGCGCAAGTTCGATCGCGAGCAGCGCCTCGAGCAGCGCGAGCGGCGCAAGACCCGTACGCAGCACCGCGGCGGCGTTGATGAAGTCGGGGCCTTCGGCCAGCACCGGCGCGCTGCGCCACAGCGACGAGCACGCGATCACCCAGGTGTCGGGCAGGCGCTCGATCGCGGCCAGCGCGCTGGCGATCGCCGCCGCCGGGTCACCGAGGTTGGCGCCCAGGCCGATGCAGGCGAGCGTCCCGGAGGCCGGCGAACTCATCTCAGGCTGCCGTCGGTCCCGTGGGCGGTGCTGGCGGCGCGGCTGCGGGATCGGGGGCCGGGTTGCCACCCGTGCTGGCGCCACGCGCCGAGGCGGGCTCGCCACCGATGTCGCCGGGCGCGCTGTCGGCTTCGCCACCCGGCTCGCCGCCTGCGTCGCCGCGTCCGCCA